>ONYQ01000147.1 GCA_900322145.1 uncultured Eubacteriales bacterium | reverse complement strand
TATTTCCTGACTACAGCATTTTTTCAGCAGGAATTCGCCGGGATCCTGTGTATCCGTCAAGGTATGGTGCTTGATACTCATATTGGAACTGTATGGTTCGATTTTACGGTCAAGAGCCTCCATCAAGGTTTCTCTCCACGGCAGGTCATTATGATAAACAACAACCACCGATTGATTATCCAGCAGACAGTCGGTCACGTCATCCAGCAGCAAAATCGGATTGGAGAGTTGATTCCACCAGATATCATCAATTCTCATCCTCGCCACCTCCCATGTAGGCCGACAACTCTGAATTCACTTCTTCTTTGTTGCCCAGCAATTCACGGAAACCTTCAGTCGAGAACATATAGTAATCTCCCTTAGCCGTAAGAATATTCAGATCCCACATTTCATGCATCAGCTCCGTGATCTGTTCACGGGTATACTGCAGCAGTGCATTGATCTCATAGCTGCCGGCCTTGCTGATAATATCATCGACTGTAAATTCCGCTGCGGTGCCTTCTTCTTCGTAATACAGGTACGCCAGCAGCAGGGCAATAATATAGTAAGGACTGTTTTTCTTGCCTTGAATTTCCAGCGTCATGCGGAGTTTATTCCTGATCTCATCCTTGAAGCTCTGATCGGTCAGCACCTTCTTAATATGGCTGTCCGTGACATGATAATACGGCGTTTCCGATTCACTGTAACCGGCATAATCCTCATTCGTCAGGGCGGCAATCAGTTTTTGGGCATACAGATGAATCAGACCGGGGAAATAATTCGTCTGCGCCAGAATCAGGTTGATAACATCATCGCTGAACACAAAGCCGAGATAAGCCAGAGCGTGTGTCAGCAGTTCGGTGGCTTCGGGTCGTCTGAACGGCCGGATAACCACAGAGGACAGATGTGCAATATCGGAATTATTGGAGAAAACGGCTTCGTAATTATACTTGGAAAGGTTATGCAGACCGGCCAGCACAAACTTGAAGCGATTCGAGTTCAGGTTTTTCAGGTTCGTAATCGGGCGATAACGTACCTCACGGCAGCTCCCGATAAATTCATCCGCTTCATCCAGCATCAGCAGCAGATAATTGATGCGGTTTTCGGAATCATCCTTGAGACGTTTTTCGATATGCATCGTCAGGGTATCCCAATCGTCACATTCTGAACCTTCGGGCAGAATATCCGCTAAAATCAGTTTTTGTGATACGATGCGGGCGGCATCCGTATAATTGCGGTCCTTGATACCGATGACGATAGCCCGGTCGCCCTTATCGTTTTTATCTATATTCAAAGCCGCTCTTTGCAGCAGCGAGCTTTTGCCGAGCTGACGGCCGCCGTAAACAAGGTTTACGCCGTCATATTCTTCAATCAGTCTCAGTTCCTCTGTACGGCCGGTAAACAATTCACCGGGCAGAGGCGTATTCGGCTGCGGACAATACGGCTGATTATAGGCAAACGGCATGGTAGTCGCCATCAGCATACGGCTGATGGTGTTGGACTGATAATGCTTGGCAAGATAGAACAGCAATACTCTGTCAATGACGATAAAGGAACGGGCAAAGGCCTTTTCCTTCTTGATCTTTCTGGCCAGCCGTCTTCTTTCCTCCTGATTCAGAATAGAATCCAGAATCACAATGGTATTCTGTGAAACCGTATTGATCTCGTGGAATTTATCAATCATTCTGTCCGTATCATAACGGCCATAGAGTACCAATACACGCAGACCTTCTTCTACGGACAAAGAACCAAATGCAGGAATCGGGTGCGGATAGGTAATTTTACCCGTCTTTTTAGCCCGTCGAATCTGATAAACATCATCTTTGCCATACGCATTGCTTTTCGTGACGGTAATATCCGTAAAGCCCAGCAGGCTGATAAACTTCGTGATGGTATCAACACCGGCGGGATTTTTGACGGGCCAGTGATTGATAAGGGCAATACCGCCTCTGACATCCTTATTGATGTTATTGGTTACTCTGCGCAGAATGGCTTCAATACTGCGCTGTCTGCCTACTGTGCCATAATAGTTCATCAAAGATTTCTGCAGGGTGATCTTGGTATCGGCTACCGCACGATAAAGCAGGTCGTATTCCGACATAAAGCTGTCAAAATAGCTTTTCGGCTCCTGTGTAAAATCCGTAATGGTTCTGGTATCATGGCGGCGGATGCAGTTCAGAATATTTTCCGCAACGGTAAAGTTGTTGTCTTTAATATAATCCTCGATCTGCTGGGCAGAATAAATGCCAAAGTCATAGGAAGGATCGCCGGCTAAATCACGGAGCTGTTTCATCAGCCTGACGGCAATCGTTGCGGCATTATCGGAAATTTTCTGACGGTATATATCCATCAGATCACTCAGGAAACCGAAATCATTGGAAACGACGGCGGCGCTGTACCAGGCCTCAATATTATGGGAAACAAACGTCTTATAGCCCGCTGTATCTGACAGACAGCCGCGGCTTTCATCCAGTTCCAGTTCATTTCTGAATTCCTGATAGGAATAAACGGTACGCTTATGGGCGGATTTGATACACGCCTCCAGATTTTCATAAAGCGGATGCTCGCTGATTCCCTTATCCCCGATGGCTTCTCCATAACTGCGGATGAGTACCGCCGAACGGAAGTTATTATTGTGCAGATTATTGCTGAAAATCTGTTGGATACGTTCCTGCCAGCTTACAGGCGTTTCGGCGGCATACGCTTTAATACGGGCAAAAATGTTGAATTCGTCCAGATCGCTGAAAGTAGAGGAAAGTTCCGGCATACAATTCTCATCCAGCAGAATATGATTGGTGCGTAAAAAGTTAATGAACTGATAACGCTCCGAGGAAGTCTTATAAGTACCGTCCATCTTTGCCTGCAATTGTACGGCAGTCTGACAAATACTGTATACGCCCCAGTCAAAGCGTTCCTGCAGGCTTGTCTGTGTCTTTTGTATCAGTTGGCGGAGATTGTCAAGTACCTTCTCCTTACTGGAAGTATACCGCTCAAGGAAATAACCTTCCTTCGGAACAGCCGCTTCCTGACAAGTATTGATCCATTGGCAGATACAGTCAATCACACGTTTCAGCGTACTGATGAGATTATTTCTGCGGCTGCCCTTAAGACGATCATAGAAGTTTTCTTTATAGTTCTTTTCGGAGTTGAGAATATCTCTGGCCAGATCCCATTTTTCGTCAATGAACTGATCCAGCTTTTTCACGTCTA
>ONYQ01000165.1 GCA_900322145.1 uncultured Eubacteriales bacterium | reverse complement strand
CTTTGAGATTCTGGGCTGTTTCCCGTATTCCATGATAAATTCACCCGTATGCCTGAGTCCTATTGACGAAAGCGCAAAGGCATTTTTCGCGCTTGCAAAAACGCCGAAGGAATGTTGTCTGTTCAACTGTACCAATAACCATTCCGTCCCATTGGCGGATATTATCACCCAGATGAAGAAATCAGGCATCCATATTGATTTTGTGGAAGATAAAGTATTTGCAGAAACCCTGTCTGAGGCAGAAAAAGACCCGCAGAAGGCCGCTATTCTTTCCAGTATGCTTGCCTACAAAAATATGGCACACGGCAAGAAGCTCGTACCGATCCGCACCTCCAATAATTACACAACACAGGCACTTGCCAGAATGGGCTTCTTCTGGAAACCTACCAATGAAAGATATATGCTAGACTTCATTTCTGCCCTTTCATCGCTTGATTTCTTTGACAGCACAAATCTGAGCAGGTGATTATCATGACAAAACGAACAGGACATCTCTTACGCAGAAAATACAATGAATATCTCATCTCCACCATTGCCATGAGTGCTTCGCTGTACCTTGCCGCAATAGTTGATAACATTATGGTCGGCAATATCCTCGGTACGGATGCACTTTCGGCGGTGAACCTGACGACTCCCATTGTATATATCAAAAACATTGTATTCAGTATCTTTATCTATGGCGGCAATACACTGGCTGCCATGTATAAGGGTAAACGGGATCACAACAAAGCGGATAAAGCATTCACTTTTTCTATCCTATTCGGCTTTATAGCATCGTCTGTGCTGATGACAGCCGGCATACTGGCCGCACAGCCGACCGCTGTTTTCCTGTCACAGGGCGGGGTACTTTATGATAATGTATTGGCGTATATCATACCGCTGTGGATCAGCGGACCGCTGGTTGTCATCAACAGCGGAACCGCTGCCTATGTGCGTACAGACGGTATGAAAAAATTAGCCATCGCTCTGCCGATTTCATCCAATGTCATCAACCTCATACTGGATTATGTTTTTATGAAGATATTCGGTTGGGGTGTTGCCGGTGCCGGCTGGGCAACGGTGGCCGGTTATGCTGTCGGCTCGCTGCTGCTGATATTCTACTTTACAGCCAAACAACGGACAGTACATTTTACAAAGGTCAGCCATAAGGATATAAAAATTCTCCTGAGTGTTTTGCAGACAGGCTTGCCGACGGCGCTGATTCACGTCTGCAATGCGGTCAGAACCTATGCGGTCAACGGTATCATTCTTGCCGCAGCCGGTACCATAGGCATGAAAGTCGTTACCATCTGTATGTCTGCCTCTAATTTAGCCCTGATCTTTATCAACGGCTCCGCCACAACGCTGATGCCCATTTGCGGCGCACTATACGGAGAACGTGATCATCACGGTGTCAGATATGTACTGCGTTTTTCACTGATTATCACGGAAATCATGTGCTTTGTTGTTCTGGGAGTATTTGAAATATTCCCGCTGCAGGTGGGCGGATTATTCGGTAAGCTATCCCCTGAAGCCGCCGCACAGTTGGAAACAGCCCTACGGATTTTCTCGCTATGTATCCCCTTCTATGGCATATCCTATATTTTGAGGGCTTTCTATCAGTCAACCAAACAGCGGGGCGCTGCATCGTTGTTTACCATTCTTGAAGGCGTAGTATTTATTATTCCGCTGATCTATCTGTTTGCCGCCACGAATCAACAGCTCATGTGGCTGTCATTTGCATTAGCGGAAGCCGCCTCCATACTGCTGACAGTCATCACTATGCAGATCATGGCAAAGCGTAAAAACCGGAAAAATTTTCTTATGCTGGATAACGCCGCTGAAAGGAATGTCCTTGATATGACGATCAGCAACCGCATTGAAAACGCTCTGGAAGCCACAAGAAAAACCAAAAGCTTTTGTGCGGAAAATGATATTGACAGCCGTATCGCTAACATACTGGCCGTTACTACCGAAGAATTGGCAGTCAATGCCGCCAAATACGCCTACAAGGACAAAAACGAAATTGATATTTGCCTGAGGATTCTGGATGACAAATTAGTGCTTCGGTTCAGAGATAACGGAAAATTTTTCAACCCCACAGAATATATTGACGATTCGGGAAATGAAGTAACGGGACTCTCACTCGTCCGACAGTTAACTCCTGATATATCCTATAACCGTGTGCTTGGATTTAACGTCACGGTTGTGGCGATCAACAGAACCGCCCTATCGTGATATCAATGCAACACCCCCTGCCGGCTGCCCGACAGGGGGTGTACATTTATGATGGCATCGAGAACATCCTGTAACCACCATAAAGTGCGATATTTTCCTTGAGGTGGTCTGTAGGCGTATGGTCGGCACGGAATGGAAAGCCACTTTATCACAAAGACAGCTCTCGGCAAAACGTCGGGAGCTGTCTGTTTTGCTATTCAATGTGAGTTCGATGCTTTTGCCAATACAAGGATTTTTCCGGCGCAGAATCGG
>ONYQ01000048.1 GCA_900322145.1 uncultured Eubacteriales bacterium | reverse complement strand
GTCGATAATACCTCTGGTATCCTTAATGGTAATTCTCTTGCCGGTACCATTCCAGCCGGTATTCACGAGGTATGCTTTAGCACCGCTCTTCTGCATCTTCTTAACCAGCTCTTCCGCATACTTGGTCGGGTGCAGTTCCAGGAATGCCTGACCAAAGCAAGCAGAGAAGGTCGGGGTCGGCTCGGTAATACCACGCTCGGTGCCGGCCAGCTTAGCGGTAAAGCCGGACAGGAAATAATACTGTGTCTGCTCCGGTGTCAGGATAGAAACCGGCGGCAATACGCCGAAAGCATCTGCAGACAGGAAAATGACATTCTCGGCATCGGGGCCGGAAGAAATGCCGTTGACATTCTTGGCAATCTTTTCGATATGCTCGATCGGATAGGATACACGGGTATTTTCGGTTACGCTCTTGTCGTCAAAGTCGATGGTGCCGTCAGCAGCAACGGTGACATTCTCCAACAAAGCGTTCTTTTTGATAGCGTTGAAGATATCCGGCTCGCTCTCCTTATCCAGACCGATAACCTTCGCATAGCAGCCGCCTTCAAAGTTGAAAACGCCGTTGTCGTCCCATCCGTGTTCGTCATCGCCGATGAGCAGACGTTTCGGGTCGGTGGAAAGGGTAGTCTTGCCGGTACCGGACAGACCGAAGAAGATAGCGGTGTGTTCGCCGTTCATATCGGTGTTGGCTGAACAGTGCATGGAAGCCATACCCTGCAGCGGGAGGAAGTAGTTCATCATAGAGAACATACCCTTCTTCATTTCGCCGCCGTACCATGTGTTAAGAATAACCTGCTCACGGGAGGAAACATTGAAGAGAACGGCTGTTTCGGAGTGCAGACCGAGTTCCTTGTAGTTTTCTACCTTAGCCTTGGAAGCCGTATAAACAACGAAATTCGGCTCGAATTCAGCTGCTTCCTCAGCAGTGGGCTTGATGAACATATTCTCTACGAAATGCGCCTGCCATGCTACTTCCATGATGAAACGGACTGCCATGCGGCTATCCTTGTTAGCGCCGCAGAAGGCATCCACTACATAGAGCTTCTTGCCGGAAAGTTCTTCAAGAGCCAGTTTTTTGCAGGCTTCCCATGCTTCCTGGGTAGCGGGGTGGTTATCGTTGGGATATTCGGGAGTCGTCCACCATACGGTGTCCTTGGATTTCTCATCCATAACGATGAATTTATCCTTGGGAGAACGGCCGGTATAAATACCTGTCATAACATTGACAGCACCCAGCTCAGTTACCTGACCCTTTTCATAGCCTTCTAAGGACGGATTGGTTTCATCCTCGAAAAGCTTCTCATAGGACGGGTTGTAAACGATCTCCTTCACATCGGTAATGCCATACTTGCTAACATCAATCTTTGCCATAGTTGATCCCCTTTTCTTTGATAAAAGTACAGCTTCATTTTACAATAATTTTCCTGTGTTTGTCAAGAGAACGACAAAAATATCCGATAAAAAACCTTGACGAAAATAACAAAAGCGGCAGTCATTCTTTGTTCAGAATCACTGTCGCTTTTGCATGAAACCATTTTCCGGAAAGTTCTTCCCCAAAAACAGGGTTTTATGGTAACATCTGACTTTTATGTATTTTCTGATTCGCCGTTATCTTCAGCTGTCTGCGGAACGATAATATCCGGCCAATAGTAGCCGTCAATATAATATCCGTCCCGATCTATCAGGCTGACGTGCAGATTTTCATCTGCATACAGATTATAAATCAGCCGGTACTGATCCGTCATAGAAGCCCCTGACGTACAGCGGAAAGTGACGGTAAAATATCCCTGCCGCAGGATCGTAAAGGAATACAATTCCCCTTCCCCTGCCTCTGATGTACTGCCGGCCATTTCCGCTACAAGGTTATTGCTGATCTCACACTTCCAGCGTCCTGCTCCCGTTTCTTTCGGCATAAAGATTGAAAAACTGCCGGTGACCGGCTGCAGCTTCGGCATGGTTTCCTGTTCAAAATAGCTGCCTTCCGAAGCATTCACCGTATAATTCAGGTTCTTATCAATCGTGATATCATAATCCAGTGTATAATGCTGACCGCTGTGGGTATCATAGAACAGATGTACGGATGTTCTGCCCGCCGAAAGAGTCGTAAACCGATATTCCCGCAGCACATAGGTTTTCAGTCTTTCCATCTGAACCGTCTGTTCCGTTACCTCGTAGCCGATCAGTTCTTTATCATCCACGGAACACTGCCAGAAATACGGAGAGGATATCGGAGATTTTACGGTTACCGTAAAAGAAGCCGGTGTTTTTATTTGCGGCTGTGCCACTGTCAGAGTAGCATATTTCTCGTCCGACTGGATATCCTGATCCTTTACCTTGATGCAGACATCGTATGTACCCGCTTTCTGTGGCTTCCAACGGATATTGCTCGCCGCACTAAAACCGCTCAGCGTTGTCCAGTTGATCTCATCCGTGGATTTATAATAGAAACCGTAAGATATTTCTCCGAAGCCGCCTTCCGCCAATCCCGTCAGTTCCACCGTTTCACCCTGCTGAATATAAGAAGTGCTTACATAGGAACGCACCGTCAAAGGCTCCGTCACACGAACATCAAAATATTTCTTGACGATTTTCTTGTTGTACTTGACCTTGATGCAGATTTCATAATCTGCCGATGCTGACGGTGTCCAGGTACACACCCTGTCTGTGCTGTATTTCTGCAGTGTCATCCAGAACATACCTTTTACACGCAGATAAAAACCGTACTGGCATTTGTCCGGATTGACCCCTTCCTCTTGTGCGACCATCGTCAGCGTTTCCCCTGTCATCAGCCATTCCGCACTCAGATAGGAGGTATTGACCGGCTCCTTCATCGCCTCTTTCAGTTCATTCATCAGGATATCATAGATCGACTCCGCTCTGACAGCCACGGACGTTCCGCCCATCACCAGCAAAGCCAGCAGGATGACCGACAGCCTTTTCCAAAGCTTATTTTTCATAAACGCATCCTCCTCGGTGTATTGTCATGTCATCAGAATATAAGTTCCACTTTCCTTTTGTCGCATTATACAAAGTCAGAATGCTATTATCATATATTTAGCATAAAGAAAAGCATCTGTCAAGTCCGGAGTACAGGAATTGACAGATGCAGACATTTGCTGTTGACTTTTCAGGGATTCTTTGTAGGAATCGTTGAGAAAATTACTCTTGTACCTCGGCCAGAATCAGTTCCGGTGCCTGTGCCAGCGCCTCGTCAATCTTACTGATCGTGCCGACACCCGCCATGGCTCTTTCGGGCTTTCCGCCGCCTTTTCCGTCTACCAGAGCGGCAATTTTCTTGATGAGCTTGCCGGCGTGTAAGCCCTTCTCCTGTGCTTCCTTACCGCAGATAACCGCCAGATTTGCCTTATCGCCGTCAACGCCGAACAGCACAGCCACACTTTTGGGCGCACCATCCAACAGGCGGTCTCCCATCGTTTTCAGCATAGCGGCATTCGTACCGTCAAACTTACCCTTGATAATACGCACACCCTTCTCCAGAGTAGAAACCGCAAACAGGTTATCCAGTGACAAAGCGGAAATCTTCGCCGTCAGACGTTCAATTTCTCTGTCCTTCTCCTTCAATTCGGCGGCCGTACTCTTGCAGGCCGGTACCAGATTGGCTATATTCGTTACCTTCAAAGAGGTCATCGCCTCATTCATGATAGCGGTATAGTCATTGAGCATATTCAAAACACCCTGACCGGTAACCGCTTCGATTCTCCTCACACCGGAAGCGACAGAGCCTTCACTGCGGATACGGAACAAGCCAATCTTAGCCGTATTTTCAATATGCGTACCGCCGCAGAATTCCTTCGAGAATTCATCAATCATGACAACACGGACAATATCGCCGTATTTCTCACCGAACAGTGCCATTGCGCCTAATTTCTTGGCTTCGTCAATCTGCATTTCTTTTGTAATAACATCCACGCCCTTGAAAATCTGCTCATTGACCAGTCTTTCGATCTCCTGTAATTCTTCAGCAGTCAGCGCTGAGAAATGGGTGAAGTCAAAACGCAGTTTTTCGCTGTCTACCAACTGTCCGGCCTGTTCTACGTGCGTACCCAGCACCTTACGCAAAGCCGCCTGCAACAGATGCGCCGCCGTATGATTACGCATGGTAGCATAACGGGTTTCTGTATCAACGGAAGCGGTCACCGTCTGACCCACTTCAATCGTACCTTCTTTAATACAGCAATGGTGCATATAAATGCCGTTATGATCCTTCACGGTATCCAGTACGGTCAATACCGTCTTATCTGCGGTGATAACACCCTTATCACCGACCTGTCCACCACTCTCCGCATAGAACGGGGTTTTATTCAGTACCACGATGACCTCATCACCGGTACCGCCGAAATTCACCAGTTCCCCATCCGATACGATAGCTAACAATTTGGCTTCGGTAGACAAGACCTCATAGCCGACAAAATCCGTTTTGCCGATACCGCCGAAATCGACACTGTCACTCAGCCATGCATCTGCACCGGCATTCTTACGGGCTGTTTTCGCTCTGATTTTCTGCTCCTGCAGCAAAGCATGATAACCGTCCATATCCACCGTGAAGCCCTTTTCGGCAGCTACTTCACTGATAAGATCAATCGGCAGGCCGAAGGTATCATTCAGCTTGAAGGCATCTTCACCGTTAATACGGTTAACTTCCGCCTTGTTCATAATATCTTCCAGCAGCGCAAAGCCTTGATTCAGTGTTCTGCCGAAACTTTCTTCCTCGTTCTTGATGATCTTAACGATCAGGTCACGCTTTTCCGACAATTCAGGATAAGTGGGGTTCTCCTGAATGACGGTATCCACAACTTTATACAAAAAGCTGTCCGTTACACCGAGCAAACGGCCATGACGGGCCGCACGGCGCAGCAATCTTCTCAGCACATAGCCACGACCGGCATTGGACGGCATAACACCGTCACCGATCATGAAGGTCGTGCTTCTGATATGGTCGGTAATAACACGCAGAGAAATATCCGTCTTTTCACTCTCGCCGTACTTCACGCCGACCAACTCGGAAATCTTCTTCATGATATTCTGTACGGTATCGACTAAAAACAGGTTATCCACACCCTGCATGACACACGCTAAACGCTCCAGTCCCATACCGGTATCAATATTCGGGTGATCCATCAGATCATATTTGCCCTTACCATCACTGACAAACTGGGAAAATACGTTATTCCATACCTCTACATAACGGTCACAGTCGCAGCCCACACCGCAGGTCGGCTTACCGCAGCCGTATTTTTCGCCACGGTCAAAATAAATCTCTGTACAAGGACCGCAAGGGCCTTCACCATGCTCCCAGAAATTATCTTCCTTGCCCAGACGAACCAAATGGCTCGGATCAACGCCGACTTCCTTTGTCCAGATATCATAGGTTTCATCGTCATCCTGATACACGGAAATATAAATCTTCTCCGGCGGCATTTCCAGCACCTTTGTAAAGAATTCCCATGACCATGCCGTTGCTTCATGCTTGAAATAATCACCGAAAGAGAAATTACCCAGCATTTCAAAGAATGTGCCATGACGGGCGGTAATACCTACACGCTCAATATCCGGTGTACGGATACACTTCTGGCAGGTGGTCACACGCTTTCTCGGCGGTGTCACCTCTCCTGTGAAATATTTCTTCATCGGCGCCATACCGGAGTTAATCAGCAGCAGGCTGTTATCTCCATTCGGGATGAGCGGAAAGCTCGGCAGCCGGAGATGTCCCTTCGACTCGAAGAAAGACAAATACTTTTCCCTTAATTCATTCAATCCTGTCCATTTCATGTGTCTGTCACCTTTTCCTTCCTGATGATTTTTCTGTATTGCCGCAAAAAGAAAAGGACCCTCTCGTATGGGACGAAAGAATCCGTGTTACCACCCAAATTGCACACTCCTTCAACGGAATGTACCACTCTTGTATGCCATAACGCAGCGATGCGCTGCGGTTTCCCGCAGATGCTCCGAGGCGGCCCAAGCTTCCTTACCGCAAAGGCCTTGCACCATACGGCCCTCTCTCTGTCAGCGGCGGTCATGCTCTTTTTCTCATCACAGCAAAACAGCTTATTCAGTTACACTATTATATTATAACCGTTTTTTTCCGCCTGTCAAGAGACCCGTTCAAAAAATCCGAAAAAGAAGCGGCTTTCCTTCAAAAACCTCTTTTTTCCGATTGAATCCGCCGGCTGACTATGCTATACTATTAGTCAACACACGCTATTGATTAAGAAAGGAAGTATGACCATGAAAAAAAGTATCTTCGCCGCTTTGTTAGGCCTTACATTACTCATAGCAACCGCCTGCGGTCAAAAAAACGACCGTACCGATACACACGCTTCTGCTGCGGATTCCACCGCCGCACAGACTGTCAACGCTGAAAACAATTCTTCTGCTATGTCATCCGCCGCCCCTTCAGACAACAGCATTTCCGTTTCGCTGCCTGCCGTAGAAGAGGCCACATTCCTCTCCACCAAGGATTACACCTATACCTTAGTGCAGAGATATATCGATGTTCATAAGCTGTCCGACAAGACGAAGCAATATGTTGTCGATATTCTCAACGGTGATACCGTCACCATTGCTACCAGCGGTACCATTCAGATTGCACCGGGCATTTCCACGCAATTTTCCGGCGTTATGGCGGCCGACGGCGACAAACGCTATCTTAAAACGAATATTGCCGGCCGAAACACCGTCATGCTTCGCAACGAATCCGGCACCTATACGCTGAACGAAGAACAGTCTGTCGCTCAAAAAACAGATGTATCTGCCGATAACATTTCTGACAATACACAAAAAGGCAGCCCTTTTTATCAGAATCAGGGCGCTGTACAGCTGTTTACTTCCGTTATGGCAGGTTTCGGACAGGATCCGCTGACCTATGTGCAAAGCGGTGCAGAGGTCTTTGAAGGAAAGCCCCTGACTTTTGAAGAATACGCTGTCGGCAGTATTGCCATCAAGCTGTATTATGACGGCAATACACTGCAATACGTCACATTCGACAAAGGCACTCTTAGCTCTGTCATCACCATCCATACGTTAACCGATACCGCTGATCCTGCCTTGTTTCAGATTCCCGACGGATATACCGTCCAGTAAATCACATTCACTTCAAAACAATGACCGGAAGGAATATCTTCCGGTCATTGTTTATGCTGTTGTTCATGCAGATATGTCCAAAACTGTGAGCAGTAAAAACCAATAACGGCTCCCGTTGTATTCAGAATAAGATCATCCACATCCGTGGTACGCATCAGCGGAATCTGCATTACCTCAATAAACAGTGAAATGCCGAAGCCGGTAATCACCGTCCGTTGAAAATCACCGCCGTTCAATTTTGATACCAAATAACCAATCGGCACAAATACCGCTATGTTGCCCAGAATATTGAACAGAAATGCCTCATACCCCTCAGAACTCTGAAAACTCTCTATTACCTGTACCACAATAACCTTGAAGGGTATCAGCTCAATTAAATTTTCATCTCCTGGAATCAGAAAGGTTTGCACAAACAGCAGTACCAGATAGCTGAACAGCAGTAACAGCAGCGATTCCCGATACCAATCGATGCGGCGGTGTATACGTCGGGTTCTTTCCATCGGAAAAAGCGTCTGCCAACGCAGCAATATATATATCGGCAATACACTCAACAATAACGGCAACCCTTCACTCAGAAAACGATATAAAAAATGGATGCCTGCTTTCATGAATCGTTCAATGCCTCCGCTATCGCCATCAGTCTCTGCAAACGATGATTAACCCCTGAACGGCTGATCGGCACTGACAAGGCTTCCCCCAATTCACGCAGGTTATATTCAGGATATTCCAGACGCATTTCCGCCAGTTCCCTCAGATCCGCCGGCAGAGAAGCTAATCCCTGCTTCTGACGGATACGTTCAATAGCAATCAGCTGTCGGGCAGAAGCATCCGCCGTTTTCTTGAGATTGGCCGTTTCGGAATTTGTTCTCCGATTGATACGGTTACGCAGTGACTTCATCATGCTGCTTTGCATCATATTCAAAGCCGCCATCGGTGCGCCGATATACGTCAGTATATCCGCAATCACCTCACAGCCCTTCAGGTATACCACATAACTGCCCTGCCGCCGTATCGTATGCGGTTCCGGCTTGATCTCGTCAATTTCCGAAATGATCCGTTCCAGATCGGCCGCCAGATTTTTATAAGGTACCGCAAATTCCATGTGATAATCCTTATCAGGATTCGTCACACTGCCGCATACCAAAAAAACGCCCCGCAGAAAATACGCTGTCCCGTTCTCACCGTCAATATTAGCCCGATTGATACGCAGATTCAGCTGGGAAGGCTGATGACCGAATCGGTCAAAGATACCCGCACAGTCATTTCTATCCGGTACCGTCAAGGTATATACCTTGCTTTCACCTCTCCGGTGTGTCAGCTTTACCCGCATTTCTACAATCGTACCGGTCAGGGCTGCTATCGTTTCGGAATAGGTCGCAGCCGCCGCACGGGATTCTGTCGTCAGTGCAATTGCAGAAGCACTAAAGCTTTTGGAAAACAGCAGCATTCCATAGGCCATCGCCATTTGCTGTTCCTCTGTTGCAGGCTTCTGTTCCTCCTCCGATGCTTCTTTGACGGAACAAATCTCCTCTTTGATTTCCTTTGAAAAAGACATAACCTCTCACCGCTATTCCTTGCCAATATCTCTATGGTGTACTATCACCTTCTGACCGGATTCCAAAATATGCTGATACAATATTCTCGTCATGGTGACTGAACGGTGCTTTCCCCCTGTACAGCCTGAGGCAATTACCAACTGACTCTTTCCCTCCTTCAAATACAAAGGAAGCGAATAATCCACCAATGACAGTATCCTTTCCGCATAGCCCTTCGACTGTTCAAACTGCATGACATAATCAAACACGCAGGCCTCCAGTCCGGTATGCTGTTTCAATTCCGGAACATAAAACGGATTCGGCAGACACCGCACATCAAACACCAGATCCGCTTCAGACGGAATGCCATACTTAAACCCAAACGACAGACAGGTTACCGTCATACCCAATGCTGCATTCCCCAAAAACAGGGATGAAATCCGTTCCCGCAGCTGCTGCTGTGACAGCAGCGAGGTATCTATGACATAATCCGCCCTCGCTTTCACCTGCATCAGCAAACGCCGCTCCAAATGCAAAGCATCCTCCGTGGAACCCTTCGATACATCAATCAGCGGATGCTTGCGCCGTGTTTCCTTATACCGCCGCAGCAATACGGCATTCTGGGCATCCAAAAACAGTATCTTACACCGTTTGCCCTCTGACCGGAAACGATCCAATGAAGCAAATAAATCAGTAAACACCTCGCCGGAACGTACATCCGTAACAATTGCCATCTTTTTCATGCGTTCATCCGAGGATTTTTCACACAAATCATAAAAGGTCGTCAGCAGCACCGGCGGTATATTATCCACACAATAGTACCCGATATCCTCCATACTGCGCATCGCTACAGACTTGCCGGCACCCGACAAGCCTGTAATAATAATAAATTCCATACTTTAATATCACCCAAATACCGCTTATTTTCTGCCTACAAATTTGACCTCACAGCAAAGATCAACATTTTTCTTTTCCTTGACCACCTTCTGGATATGGGCAATCAACTGCAATACATCTTCCGCTGTGGCACCGTTATCATTGACAATGAAACCGGCGTGTTTCGGACTGACCTGCGCACCGCCGCAGGTATACCCTTTCAGGCCACAATCCTCAATCAAGGCCGCTGCATAAGCACCTTCCGGCCGTTTGAAAATACTGCCCGCACTCGGATGATTGATCGGCTGTTTCGTCTTGCGCCGATCCATCAGTTCTGACATCGTTTCCTGTATCTTGTTCTGTTCCTTCGGCACCAGACGGAAAATCGCACTCAACACAATATCATCCGTATCCGTAAACACACTGCGGCGATAGGAAAGCGCCAGATCATCTTTTCGGTAACGCTTGATATTACCGTCATGATCCATATAGTCCACTGCCTCCAGCACCTGCTTCATTTCTCCGTTATAGGCACCTGCATTCATATAAACCGCACCGCCTACCGACCCCGGAATACCCCAGGCAAATTCCAATCCGCTCAGCGACATATTCTTGGCAAACAGACACAGCTTCGCCAGGGTACAGCCTGCCCCTGCCCGGATAATGGTTGTTTCTGTCAGGGAAACCTCATTGAATTCGCCGCCCAGTCGGATAACAACACCTTCAATGCCTTTATCCGATACCAGCAGATTAGAACCCATTCCCAACATAAAATACGGTACGCCATATTCCCGACAAAGCAAGATCACTGCCCGCAGTGCCGCCGCATCCTTTACCTCACACAGCACATCAGCACAGCCGCCGATACGAAAGCTCGTGTGATTTTTCATCGGCACGTCTGTCATAACCTCTGTATGCTCCTGACGGTACAGGATAAAAGACTTTGCCACCTTGAAGTAACCCTCA
>ONYQ01000016.1 GCA_900322145.1 uncultured Eubacteriales bacterium | reverse complement strand
GTTTTGGTGAGGGATTGACAAGCTACCTAGAAAGGCTTACCTTACCCTATTGGGGATTGATACAAGGATCAACCTCTTTATCAAATTGTTTCTGAATGCTTTTCATCTTACCTTACCCTATTGGGGATTTTGTCACACAAAAAAGCTGTCGCACAAGCGTAAAATAAACGCAGTGCGACAGCTTTTTATTTTTTGCATGATGGAAAACAAGTGTGTAACTATAGATGTGCCGTCATTTTTAGGCAATCGTGCAGAATAAAAAATAACGTCGCCGTATCCTATCGGAATACGGCGACATTTTATTTTCTGTCGTAGGATTCTTTTCAGCCGTTCAATGCTTTGATAATATCCGGCAGTATTGCATCCACTTTATCATTATCCAGCTGACAGGTGCCGGCGTTTTTATGTCCGCCGCCGCCATAAGTCAGGCACAGCTCACCGATATCTACATCAGAAGCTTTATTGACAATAGATTTACCGATCATGACAGCGGTATTCTGTTTTTTGAAACCCCAGGCAACATGAACGGAAATCTGCGCTTCCGGATACAGCGCATAGATCATAAACCGATTGCCGGCATGAATAATTTCTTCCTCACGCAGATCCAGCACCACAACTTTATCATAAAGCCGGGCAATTCTCTGTAATTGCGCCTTGAAAAGCTCCGTCTGTGCAAAATACAGTTCCACACGTTCTTTAACATCCGGCAATTCTAAAATTTCCTCGATGGTATGATTCATACAGAAACCAATCAACTGCATCATCAGTTCATAGTTGGAAATACGGAAGTTGCGGAAACGTCCCAGACCTGTACGGGGATCCATCAGATAATGCATCAATACCCAGCCCTCCGGATGGAGAATTTCATCAATCGTAAAGTCAGCGCTGTCGCCCTTATCAACCGCATCCATCAGTTCATCGGTAATGCCCGGCAGTTTTTCCTTACCGCCATAATATTGAAATACCACTCGTGCAGCACTGCGGGCATGGGGATCTATGACTAATTCCCCGCCTGCTTCAATGGATTTCAGACGATCTATTTCGGATTCATGGTGATCGAATGCCAGTCCTACTCTCGGGTCATACGGCAGATTGGTGGTGATATCATTTTTGGAAAGTTCTATTTTGCCGTCCTGTACATCTTTGGGGTGTACAAATTTAATATCCTCTATGATATCCAGTTCACGGAGTATCATGGCACAGACAAGGCCATCAAAGTCACTTCTTGTTACCAAACGTTTTTTGCCCATCGGAATGCCTCCTCAACAGTTTTAATGAAAAACAGTGTATGATACTGACAGTTTCTAATGTTGTTTTCCCTGCAATATTATACACTTTGACATATCATAACCGTATTATACCATATTCCTCCTGTTTATGCAATACCGTTTTT
Source organism: uncultured Eubacteriales bacterium (assembly GCA_900322145.1). Classification (GTDB taxonomy): domain Bacteria; phylum Bacillota; class Clostridia; order Oscillospirales; family Acutalibacteraceae; genus UBA1213. The sequence continues at coordinate 29,004 of ONYQ01000016.1, read as the reverse complement.
ATCATCCTCTCCCCTTCCCCCAAAAGGCCGGATACGCTATATTGTCACTTGTAAATCGGAAAAAAAAGGAGTATAATGTGGTTGGAAAAGCGATCATGGACGGGAAATATCTTCCGTCCCACCACTCATCACAGAATATGCGATGCATATCAAGCGGAGCTGTTCAGCGTCATCCGGTGTGCGGAGCATGACTCCACACACTGCTCTCCACACTCCACACTGATGATGACCGCTGTTTGAATGAAGGAGGTGTATATCCTTGGAAGACATGATAGCCAGAATTGTGGAAATGGACAAAAAGGCTCGTGACATGACAGAACAGGCACAAAAAAGCAAGCTGGACTATGAAAACCAGATCATTGCCAAACGGGAAAGCATCAAAACAGATTTTCTCGAACGTGCCAAAAAACGTATTGCCATCAATCAGGAGACCGCCCAGAAAAAGGCTGATATCACTCGTCAACAAGCCGAAACGCGTAACCGTGCTATCATTGAAAAGATGGAAAGTGACTATCAGCAGCATAGTGATACATGGGTCGATACGATCGTGGATCGTGTGCTGACGGAATAGCCGCCGGGAAAGGAGCTGTATACTGATATGCCTTCAAAATCGTGCAATGCTGTCCTTGCCAAGTCAAGAGCGATGTATGGCCGGTGCCTGAAGGAAGATGACTATCGGCAGTTAGTCGAATGTAAGACCGTTTCCGAGGTAGCCGCCTATCTCAAAAGCCGCACCTGCTACGGCAAGGCGCTGACCGGCATGATTGAAACCGAAATCCATCGAGGACAGTTGGAACCGCTTTTAAGGCAGGAGCTTTATGCGGATGTGCTGGCACTTTCCCGCTATACCACAGATAACGCCCTTGCCGTCACGGACTTCGTGACCGCCCGACTGGATATTGAGCAGATCGTTCACTGTATGATTATGCTGAATATCGGCAAAGCAGAGGATTTTGCCCTGTCCATCCCGCTGATGCTTGATCCTTTTACCAGCATCAGCCTCAAGCAGTTAGCTGCTGTCCGTTCCTATGACGACTTGCTGAATGTACTCCAGCATACCAGATATTATACGGTATTACTGAAGTACCGTCCTGCCGAAGGACAGCCCGTGGATATAGCCGCCGCCGAAATCGCCCTGCATAATAAAAATTACGGTACGGCTATTGAAGCGGTAGAGAAAATGCCGAACCGGACGGAACAAAAGGAACTGCGGGATCTATTCTATGCCGTCTTTGACTTTGAAAACCTGGAGCGCATCCTGCGACTGAAAAAGTACCATCGTTTCAAAGCGGAAACCATCCGTTCCCTGCTCATCCCCTACGGACGGCTGAGCCAAAAAAACATTGACAGCCTATGCGCCGCCGACGATATCGGGGATGTTTACGAACTGGCCAAAGACACTTATCTCGGCAAAGCGCTGTCCAAACTGTCATTCTACGACAAAACGCAGATCTCCTATGCACTCATCAACGATTACTGCAAGCATCATCTGCGGCTGTCGCCTAATCCGATCATCGTTATGATCTCTTATATCTATCTCAAGCAAATTGAGGTGCGCAATATCATCAACCTGATAGAAGCCACCCGCTACGGGCTTTCACCTGAAGAAAAACAAAAACTGCCCGTCCGATAATATTCAAGGAGGTGATACTTTGTCTGTTAAAACGGTAAAATCTATCAGCATCATCGGTATGATGTCCGATCTGGACGAGGTCATACAGTTCTGCGGCGATTCATGCAGTTTTCAGCCGGACGACGCTATGTCATTCTACTCCGATACGAAAAACTTTGTGCCGTTAAACGACAAGAATCCCTATGCACAACCCATCACGCAATTAAAAAATGCCTGTGAACTGGGCGGTTTCCCCCTTTCTTATGCACAGGAACCGTCTTCACAGTCCTCCGATGCTCTGCTGGCTTATGTGAATCAGTTTGTTGACCGCACCGAGGAAATTGTCAGCCGCAAGCTGCTGCTGGAACAGTCCATTGATGAATGTCAGCGTGCTATTGAACAGGTCGAACATTTCACCGGCTGCGATATTGATTTCACGGAAATCAACAACTGTCAGTACATTACGCCGAATTTCGGCCGTCTGCCGAAGGAAAGCTATGAAAAGCTGTCGGCCTATTCGTCAAACCATTATGCGATCTTCTTCCCCTTCTCCAACGATGATACCCATTATTGGGGCGCTTATTTCACCATTCCGGAACAGAAAAACGAAATTGACCGCATTTTCTCGTCCCTCTTCTTTGAACGTCTGGAAGTGCCGCCGATTGCCGGCAAGCCTGATGACTATATGAAATCCCTGCAGACAAAGCAGCAAGCATTAAGGGATGAGTTAACGCAGGAACAGGAAAAGCTTTCGGCTTTCTGGGAGAAGGAAAAGCAGCAGTGCCTTGCTACCTATACCAAGCTTGATGAATTAAACTCCTATAATGAAATCAAGCGCTATGCCTATCGCTATCATAAAAGTTTTATCTTAGTCGGCTGGATTCCTGCCGAAAAGGAAAAATACTTTACCAAAAAACTTGATACTATCAAAAGTATTGAGTATTCTGTGAACGACGCAAAAGACCTTCACAATCAGAAACCGCCGGTCATCCTCAAAAATCCGCCCTTCATCCGGCGCTATGAATTCTATGTCAAGATGTACGGCCTGCCCTGTCACAATGAAATTGACCCTACCACCTTCGTGGCACTCACCTATACCCTGTTCTTCGGCATTATGTTCGGTGATGTCGGTCAAGGCTTCGTTGTCGCACTGATCGGCGCTATCATGTACAAATTCAAGAAAATGGAGATCGGCCGCATTTTAGTCCCCTGCGGCATTATGGGCATGATCTTCGGATTCCTGTACGGTTCCGTCTTTGGCTTTGAAGATTTGCTCACGCCTGTTCATCAAGCTCTCTTCGGTACCAAAGGCAAACTCATTGAAGTCATGGAACCCGAAAGTATCAACATCATCATTTACGGTTCTGTCGCCATCGGTATCGTCACGATTGCCTTAGCCATGATCGTCAATATCGTATCCTCCCTGAAACGGCGGGATTACGAAAGCGCTTTCTTCGGGGCGAATGGTCTATCCGGCTTTGTATTATATGTTTCACTGGTTGCCGGTCTGGTCTGTCAGATGCTGCTCGGCATTAAAATCATGAACATTGCCTATATCTTAGGCCTGATCGTTGTACCGCTGATTCTGATGTTCCTGCGGGAGCCGCTCGGACGCTTATGCGAGGGCAAGAAAAACTGGCAGCCGCACAGTTGGGGCGAATATTGCGTACAGAGTTTCTTTGAACTGTTTGAAATGTGCCTGAGCTACGTTACCAATACCATGTCCTTCCTGCGTGTAGGCGCTTATATTCTGGTACACGCCGGCATGATGTTAGTTGTCTTTACCCTTGCACAAATGGTCGGCGGTGTGGTCGGCTATACGCTCATTGTCATCATCGGCAACGGTATTGTTATGGCACTCGAAGCCCTGTTAGTCGCCATTCAGGTACTCCGACTCGACTACTATGAGATTTTCAGCCGCTTCTATATCGGCGAAGGCCGTCCCTTTACACCCGTCATCGCCCGCAAACCGCAGTAATGTTGGGGCTTTGCCCCAAACCCCACGAGAGGCGCCGCCCCTCGACCCCGCAAGCCTTTGAAAAGGCTTGAGCGAAACTTTTGTGCTGTGTGCTGAGAAAGATATTTGAAATACACAGACAATCATTATGCATTATGAATTATGCATTATGAATTAACTTGATACGGAGGATTTTATTATGTTGGAATATATTTTAATGGCCGTTCCTGTTATTTTCTTAGTCGGTTCCGTCATCTATGCCTACAAGAGCGTGACGGTCAGAAAGCATACCCGTAAAAGAGCCGTTCTCTCCCAGTTGGCCGCCTTTGCCGCCGTCAGCGTGGTTTGTCTGGTAACAGCCGCTGTCACCGCTTTTGCCGCAGAAGGTGATCCCGCTGCCGCTGCTAATGCAGCCGCTGAAGCTGCCAAAGACGGTTCCGCCTTTGGTCTTGCCATGATCGGTGCGGCACTCGCTACCGGTATTTCCGGTATCGGCGGCGGTATCGCTGTCGGTAATGCGGCTCCTGCTGCTATCGGCGCTACCAGTGAGGACCCCAAAGCCTTCGGTAAAGCGCTGATTTTCGTTGCCCTCGGTGAAGGTGTTGCGCTGTACGGACTGCTCGTTTCCATTCTGATTATCAGTAAGGTCTGATATACAAAGGCGGGTGAACCGTTCATGAAATTCTATTTAATCAGCGACAACGTAGATACGCTGATGGGTATGCACTTAGCCGGTATCGACGGCGTAGTGGTACACGAAGAGGAAGAGGTACGCAAAACCCTGTCAGAGGCAATGAACCGTGAGGATATTGCCGTCATCCTCATGACAGAACGATTGGTCAGCCTGTGCCCTGAGTTGATCTATGATCTTAAACTCAACCGCAAACAACCCCTCATCGTGGAAATTCCCGACCGTCACGGCAGCGGCCGTGCCAAGGATTCCATTACCCGCTATGTACGGGAAGCCATCGGCGTTAAAATATAGCGCAGTCACGGAGGTGAAATTATGCCCGATACGGTCAGCAAAACAGACAACTTTTTGAAGGCGATCGAAAAATATGCGGAAGAACAGCGCGGCAGAATGCAGAGCGAAGCCGAAGAATTCAAAGAACGAGAACTGAACACTGCCGAAGAAGAAGGTATGCGGGATGCTTACCTGATGATACAAAAGACCATGGCAGATATCAATAACAGCATTGCTTCCGAAACCTCCCGCACCATTGCCGCCGGCAAAAAAAGCGTTTTTGCCAGACGGCAGCAAATTGAGGATGAAATTTTTGCCAAAGCAGAGCAAAAGCTCCTTGCTTTTACCCAAAGTGATAAATACCTTTCCTGGCTCACCAGACGAGCCGCCGAAATCAGCCGTGTGCTGAATGCCGGTGATGTGGTACTGTATGTGCGGGAAAGCGACCTGAAATATCAGAAAAAGCTGCGGGATTACTTCGGACAGAACTGCCAGATACAGCCTTCTGAAACAATCCGCATCGGCGGTATCAAGGGTCATAGTCCTGCTATGGGACTGGTGGCCGATGAAACCCTCGACACACGGCTCGATCAGCAGCGGGAATGGTTCTATGAACATTCCGGTCTGACGGTTACCGAATCATGAAACAGATGGGATGGAAAGCAGACATGACAACCAATGATGTTATTTACGGAATCAACGGTCCTGTTGTTACCGTCAGGAACACCCGTTCCTTTTCCATGATGGAAATGGTCTATGTGGGAGAAGCCCGTCTGGTTGGTGAAATTATCGGTATCAACGAAAAGTTTACAACTGTACAGGTTTATGAAGAAACAACAGGCCTCAAGCCCGGTGATCCTATTTACGGTACAGGCACTCCTATGAACGTCCTGCTGGGTCCCGGCATTATTGATAATATTTTTGACGGCATCGAACGTCCCCTGAAAGCCATCGAAGCCGCCAGCGGTTCCTTTATTACCAGAGGTGCCGCCGTTTCCGCCCTTGACCTGGAAAAGGAATGGGATGTGACCATCAAGGTTAAAACCGGCGATACCCTCACCAGCGGCATGATTTATGCCGCCTGCCCCGAAACAGCAATTATTGAACATCGCTTCTTAGTACCGCCGACACTCAGCGGTACCGTTACAAAAGTTGCCCCCAACGGCAAATATAAACTCATGGATACCATCGTCACGATTAAGGACGATTTGGGACATGAGCATAACCTGACCCTCTGTCAGAAATGGCCTATCCGCAGTGCCCGTCCCTGTCAGGAACGTCTGCCTGCCACGATTCCGCTGATTACCGGTCAGCGTGTTATTGATACACTGTTTCCGATTGCCAAAGGCGGCACCGCCGCTATTCCCGGCGGTTTCGGTACCGGCAAGACCATGACACAACACCAATTAGCGAAATGGTGCGATGCGGATATCATCGTTTATGTCGGATGCGGTGAACGTGGTAATGAAATGAGTCAGGTACTTGATGAATTCTCGGAACTCATCGACCCGAAATCCGGCCGTCCGATGACCGACAGAACTGTATTGATTGCCAATACCTCCAATATGCCGGTTGCCGCCCGTGAAGCATCCATTTATACCGGTCTGACATTGGCGGAATATTACCGTGACATGGGTTATCATGTCGCTATCATGGCGGATTCTACTTCCCGTTGGGCGGAAGCGCTCCGTGAAATCTCCGGACGATTGGAAGAAATGCCCGCCGAAGAAGGTTTTCCGGCTTATCTGCCCTCCCGTTTATCCGAATTTTACGAGAGAGCCGGCCGTGTCAATGCCCTTTGCGGCAGTCAGGGTTCCGTTACCATTATCGGTGCGGTATCACCGCAGGGTTCCGACTTCTCCGAACCTGTTACACAGAATACCAAGCGTTTTACACGCTGTTTCTGGGCGCTCGATAAATCCCTCGCCTATGCCCGTCACTATCCCGCTATTAACTGGATGAACAGCTACAGCGAATATTTTACCGACCTTGACCCCTGGTTCCGTGAGAATTTAGGCGATGACTTCATCAAATACCGCAACCGTATCACCGCCCTGCTTCACGAGGAAAGCTCCCTCATGGAAATCGTCAAGCTGATTGGCTCTGACGTACTCCCCGATGACCAGAAATTAGTCATCGAAACCGCCAAAGCCATTCGTGTCGGTTTCCTTCAGCAGAACGCTTTCCACGCAGATGATACCTTCGTACCGCTTGAAAAGCAAAAACTGATGATGAAGGCCATCCTGCATTTATACGCCAAAGCCAAAAAGATTATCGCTATGGCGATTCCGATTTCCCGTATCATGGAGTTGGGACTCTTTGAACGTCTCGCCAAAATGAAATACGACATCCCCAACAACCAGCCACAACTTTTCGACACACTCCTCTCCGACATCGACACCTCCCTCGCCTCCCTCACCCCGTAATGTTGGGGCGCTGCCCCAAACCCCGTTGGGGGAAACCCTTTTTTTCAAAAAAGGGTTATCCCCCAAGCCCCCTTCCTAAAAAACTTGTATAGGTGCTAAGGAAGAAATGTCTTTTATATGCTATGATATGCGGAGCAGAAGTAAGATTATCTTTCAAGCAAGTTCCCTTCCTGAAAAATTGGTGTGGGCGTTAAGAAAGAAATGGAAAGAAGTGAAGTAAATGATTCTTGATTATGTTGGCGTAAAGGAAATTAACGGCTCGCTGATCGTGCTGGATAACGTCGAAAACGCTTCCTTCGAGGAAATGGTCGATATCCGGCTCGATAACGGCACCTTACGTCATGGCAGAATAGTACAGATAGAAGGAAAACGTGTTGTCATTCAGGTCTTTGAGGGAACAAAGTCCATTTCCCTCGACAACACCAAAACACGGCTCAAGGCAAGACCGATGGAATTGCCCCTCTCTCCTGAAATGCTCGGCCGTGTATTCAACGGTGCCGGCCGTCCTATTGACGGTCTGGGCGAAATTTATCCCCTTAAACGGGCCAATGTCAACGGTACACCTATGAATCCCGTTTCCCGTGTGTATCCGAGAAACTACATCAATACCGGTATTTCTACCATCGACACATTGATGACGCTGATTCGTGGGCAGAAACTCCCGATTTTCTCCGGCTCCGGTATGAAGCATAACGAATTGGCTGTACAGATCGTCCGTCAGGCGAAAATTGCCGATGCCGACGGTGAAAATAAATTCGGTATTGTGTTTGCGGCTATGGGCGTTAAAAATGACGTGGCAGACTATTTCCGCCGGAGCTTTGACGAAAGCGGCGTATTATCCCGTGTCGTTATGTTCCTCAATTTAGCCAATGATCCCATTATCGAAAGAACGCTGACACCCCGCTGTGCTTTGACGGCGGCAGAATACTTAGCGTTTGAATGTAATATGCACGTTCTGGTCATTATGACCGATATGACCTCCTATGCCGAGGCTTTGCGTGAATTTTCCTCCTCCAAAGGTGAAATTCCCGGCCGAAAGGGTTTCCCCGGTTACCTCTATTCCGATCTGGCTTCCCTCTATGAAAGAGCCGGCATGATTAAAGGCAGCAGTGGGTCTGTTACACAGATACCCATTCTGACGATGCCCAACGATGATATTACCCACCCTGTCCCCGACCTCACCGGCTATATTACCGAAGGTCAGATCGTTCTTGACAGACAATTGGAAGGTGCCGGTTATTATCCGCCGGTATCCGTACTGCCGTCCCTGTCACGTCTGATGAAAGACGGTATCGGCAAGGGTTATACCCGTGCCGATCATCAGGATTTAGCATCACAGTTATTTGCCTCTTATGCCCGTGTACAGGATGCCCGTTCCCTCGCCTCTGTTATCGGTGAAGAAGAGCTTTCCCCTGTCGATAAAAAATATATGGCCTTCGGCAAGCTGTTTGAACAGTATTTCGTCAGTCAGGGCTACCATGAGAACCGCACCATTGAGCAAAGCCTTGATCTTGGCTGGAAACTGCTCTCCACTCTGCCACGAACCGAATTAGACCGTGTGGATGATGCCGTTCTCGATCAGTATTATATTACCGACAGCGATAACCTGAATTTCCATACCTTCTCGGCGGAACAGGCCGGTACTGACGGCGATGACGATGCCTGAACAACAACTGTGAGGTGAGTACAAATGGCGGTACAGGCAGTACCAACCAAAGGCAATCTGATGTCCTCCAAAAAATCGCTGGCGCTGGCTAAAACCGGCTATGAACTGCTCGACAAGAAAAGAAATATCTTAGTCCGTGAGATGATGACGCTCATCGACAAGGCTTCGGAAATACAAAGCAAAATTGATGTGACCTACAGCCGGGCTTATCTTGCCCTGCAAAGAGCCAATATCACCATGGGTTATATTGACGAGATCGCCAAATCCGTTCCGGAGGATGATTCCCTCCAACTCAGTTACCGCAGTGTCATGGGCGTGGAAATTCCCATCGTCACGCTGGACGAAAGCGATGAGGAAAATACCCTTTTCTATGCTCTGGGTACAACGAATTCAGCCTTCGATGAGGCGTATGTCTATTTCCGTGAAGTCAAACGGCTGACCGCCCACTTAGCCGAAATCGAAAACAGCGTTTACCGTCTGGCGGATGCCATCAAGAAAACGCAGAAACGTGCCAACGCATTGAAAAATATCATGATTCCTAAATTCGAGGAAACGGTTAAATTCATTACCGATGCCCTCGAAGAAAAAGAGCGTGAGGAATTCTCCCGCCTGAAGGTCATCAAATCCTGGAAACAAAATAATACCGACACATAAAAAAAATCAGCCGCCCGACGCATTCTGTGATACGTCGGGCGGCAAATGTTTTTGCAATATAACCCAATAGCGTTTGCGGAAAGTCAACGGTGAGAATTACTCATCAACAGTTTCCTCGACATCCTCTTCGCCGTTCTCCTCGCCATTTTCCTCAGTATTCTCCTGAGCCGCCTGCTTTACAAAAACCATCTCCGGATTTGCTTCACTGACCAGTGTATTATCGACAAATTGGAAGCTCTGAGCCTCGCCGTCAAAAGTAATGACGATCTTGCCCTCCGCTACCGTCCATGTACCCTGCTGAACAGCCTCTCCGGACTGCATAGCGGCTGTCAGGTCAGCGTTCAGCTGCATAGCAACAACCTGCTCACCGTCATTGATGGCATAAACGCCAACGATGGCATCATAAGCGCCCGGCTCTTCTTCAGAGTTCTCTGTCGGCTGTTCGGACTGTTCACCGCTCTGCTTTACAAAAACCAACCGTCCATGTACCCTGCTGAACAGCCTCTCCGGACTGCATAGCGGCTGTCAGGTCAGCGTTCAGCTGCATAGCAACAACCTGCTCACCGGCGGTGATGGAATAAACGCCAACGATGGCATCATAAGCCCCCGGCTGGGATTCTTCGGTCTTGCTTTCTTCTTCAGAAGATTCCTCTGTCTTGCTTTCCTCTTCCTTCTTGCTTTCTTCCTTGGATTCTTCCTTCTTGGACTCTTCCTTCTTGGATTCTTCCTTAGACTCTTCCTTCTTGCTTTCTTCGGCCTTGCTCTCGGTAGAAGCCTGAGAAGCAGCGGAAGTAGTGCTGCTCTGCTGGGTGTTGTTATCGTTCTTCGCACAGCCTGCACCTACACAAGCAAGCATAGCAGCCATCATAGCAACGGCAAGGACTTTTCTGAGTGTGGATTTCATTGTTAATACATCCTTTCAAAATAATGTTATACCATTTTTCTCTCACAGGATTTCTATATTTCAATTATCCTATAGGCTTATTATATAGTTTCCACCACAAAAAGTCATCCCCAAAAATAACCAAAACAACGTGTTTTTTTAATTATCTTTTAGTCATAAAACTATCTATAGCACAAAAAAATCAACAAGAAATAATTTTACTGATTTTTTTGTGATTGTCATTTTATCAGCTCACGGCACAGGAAACGCACCATCAGAACATAAAGTACGATATTGATGACGGACAGCACCGCAATCGGCACAAAGTAGCAATTCGATAAAAAGTGAATATAGGTACACAGCGTTACGCCATGCAGTATGATGACTTTCACCGTAAGTTTCGGATACAGCAGAACTAATATCAGCGACAATATCTCATACACATACCCATACCTTTCATGCATACTCGGCAAAAGAATCACACAGGTATACGCCAGTATAAATGCCATTATAAGTGTATGCTTCAGCGTAAAGGTCACGCCTTTGCGCCGCCACAGAAACATATACGCCGCCAGCACTCCCACCGCTATGAGAATCGCCGGATATTTCACCACGTTATACAGCGTTTCGGAAGATAACACCTCTGTTCCTGCCGCATAATTGATGATATGCCCTGTATCGGACAGCAAGCCCCACACGGACGGATAATTCAGCGCTACAGACGGATAACTCGCTGTCTGGTGCAGATAAATCGTAAATACATCACTGATTTGCCTTCCTGCCAGTAAACCGCCCATACTGAGCAGTACCATTACCGCCGGAATCATCAGCACATACACCAAATGCCATTTTTTACGGCAAAACACCGAAAACAGCATCATCGGCATTAAAAATATCGCCTGTAATTTGAAAGTCATCGACACGCCATAGAGTATGAAGGCCGTGAAATCCTTTTCCCTCGACAGGAAATATAAAGCGGCGATGCCGAAAAACGTATAAATCGCATCGCACTGTCCCCACCATGCCGCATTGATGAACACCACCGGCGACAAATAAACAAGCCCGAAAGCCGCTAATGCTTTGTACCGTCCGGATTGTTCCGCCGCACGATACACAATATACGCCGCCAGTCCTGCCAGCAACACATCAAAACAGCACGAAAACAGCTTATACGCATACAACGGCTTTAACGGGCAATAGGTAAACAGCGCTATCAGTGTCTGATACAGGATATTATAATCCCCGACCTGATGGCCGAGATACTGTAAACCGCCGCCGTCCTGTATTTCATGGTACCACGGCACTAAAAATTCATCGGTATCAATCGATGTCAGGTCACGCAGGGCAAAGCGTATGACCGTTCCCACAATAAAGAACAAACATCCCCATAGTATCACATCATATTTTTTCAAAAACGGCACTCGATTGTCTGTCGGTGTGCCTTGCATCACTTCGTTTTTCATTTCAACTTCCGTTCCTTCATGATTTTTCCGTAAGGGCAGAAAGTGCGTGGCGGTATCACTCCACACTCCACACTTTATGAAAGTTCTGTGAGTGGGGCGAAGGTATAGCCCATGTCCTCCCATTTGGTCAGGAGTTCATCAAGAATAGCCGCATTTGTCTGAGAGGTGCTGTGCAGTAACACCACCGCACCATTGTGGATACGGGGAATCAGCTTGTCAAACGCTTCTTCACGGGTCGGCTGTTGGTCGTTCAGCCAGTCTGCATAGGCCAGACTCCAGAACACCGTCTTATACCCCATTTTCTGCGCCATTTTCAGGTTTTCAACGCTGAATTTTCCCTGCGGCGGCCGATAGAATTTCGGCAGCTGCTCCCCTGTTACTTCCTGATACAGCTTTTCTAAGCCTTCCAGTTCCTCACGAAACGCGCTTTCCTCGGCAATAGCGCCCATATCAGGGTGTGTCATGGTATGATTCCCCACAATATGCCCATCCGCTACCATTTGTTTCACTAAATCGGGCGAGGTCTGAATATAATTTCCCACTAAAAAGAACGCCGCCCTCACGTTATGCTTTTTCAGCGTTTGCAGGATATCCGCCGTATAGCCATTCTCATAACCGGCATCAAAGGTCAGATAAATCTTTTTCTGCGAGGTATCCCCTAAATAAAACGCCCCGTACTTTTTCAATTCGGCGGCAGAGGTATTGCCCGTCGGAATACCGTCCGCCGTTTTGAAATTCAGTCCCCAGTTATCGCTTTCGGCGGCCGTCGGTATCGCTTCCTGACGGGACAAGCCCGTTCCGATAATCACCGCCATACATAATACCAGTACACAGGATATTGCCGCCGCCAATGTTTGCTTTTTAATGATCCAGTACAAAAGCACCGCCCCTTTTATGGTATGTTATATCTTGCCCTACCAGTATATGAAGCAGTGCTGACAAAAAGAAGCGTATCACGAAGCCTCCGAAAGGCAATAACGTTCCGGCTGTCCCGTCAGGGTACGCAGGCGGTGACGATAACGGTCTACCGTATCGGCGGCAATCGACAGCATATAAGTATAAATATCTTCGGACGGCTCACTGTTATAAAAACTGACCGTCAGCTTGAAATACAGCAGACCGTTGACCATATCCAGACAGAAAGCGCCATCTGAAAGCTGATGATTCAGCATACAGACCGCCAATGATAAATCCGGCAGTCTTTCCTGCGGAATGTGACGGACTGTCGGCGCATATAATGTAACAAGCATTTTGGAATCATCGACCGTGAAATTCAGCCGTATATCCCCCTCTCGTCCGCTGACAAGACAGGTAACACACCAATCGTCAATTCTTTCATAGGGAATATCGTTATGCTCCAACACATGACAAAGCATGGTATAAAATGTCGCTGAACGGGATGTTATGGATGCCATGATAAGTCCTCCTTTGTGTACTGTAAAAATAATATGTTCTTCCTTCTTTTTATAGCACACTTATCCCGAAAAAAAGCAATTTTTCTGTCAGCAACATTCAGCCGTTTTTTCGTATGGAAAATTCCGAATCACGAAATTCACATACCTTTCTCCGCACATAACATAAAAGTCTGACGCATTTCAGAGGCCATATACAAAGAACCGCAAATGACGATAGCGGCCGGCGGGTCATAAGCGGCGGCATAGGCCTTTGCTTTGCGGAATGCCGCAGAATAATCCTCCTGCGCTTCGGCGGGAATACCATAGGCGGCCATACGTTTTGCTAAATCCGCCGCTGTCATGGCTCGTGGATTCGGCGGCGCTACCGTTACAACACGGTCAAACAACGGCGCCAACTGCGACAATACCGTATCGACATCCTTATCCGCTAACATACCCATAACAGCGACTTTCCGCTGACCGCTGAGGTGTTCCCGTATCGCTTTGGACAATGCCGCCGCACCGCCCGGATTATGCGCCCCATCCAGCAGAATGACCGGCTCTTTCTGCAATAACTCTAAACGTGCCGGAAATTTCGTCTGTGCCAGTCCCTGCTGTACCGCTGTTTCCGGAATTACGATTCCTTTCTGCCGCAGTGCCGCCACCGTATATAAGGCCGCCGCCGCATTATTGATCTGATGCGCACCAATTAACGGTGTTGTATAGGTCATTTCTGCGCCGTTTGTGACAATATCCGACTGTATGGTAAAAGTAGAACCTTCCAGTCCTGACGAAACCAATGTAATAGGCTCCGTATCCGCTATCAGCAATGTATTGTGACGTTCCTTCGCCGTTTGCTGTACGACCGGCAAAACGCCTTCCGGCTGGTCACCGTACAAAACCGTTGTGCCGCCTTCCTTGATAATGCCGCATTTCTCGAAAGCGATTTTTTCCACCGTATCGCCTAAAATAGCGGTATGGTCCAGCGAAATCGACATAATCACCGATGCTAAGGGCGTATCAATGATATTCGTCGCATCAAAGCGCCCCCCTAAACCCGTTTCCAGTATCACAATATCACACTGTTCACGGGCATACCATTGCAGGGCTACCGCTAACACCATTTCAAATTCCGTGATAATCTTTCCTTCGTCCTTCATTGCCAGCACGACCGGATAAATTTCCTCTACCAGTGCCGCCAAGGTATCATAAGGAATCATTTCCCCGTTGATCTGAAAACGTTCCCGGAATTCCAGCACATACGGCGAAATAAACAATCCCGTTTTATAACCGGCGGCTTTTAAGATACTCGACACATACGCACACACCGAACCTTTGCCATTGGTTCCTGCTACATGAACGAATTTTAATTGCTGATCCGGTGCTCCGATACGCTCCACTAATTCTTTCACCCGTTCCAGTCCCGGCTTACTGCCGAATACCAACAGCGAATCAATCGTTTTTACTGCTTCCTCATAGGTCATCTCTTATTCTCTCCTTCTGTCTGTTTCAATCTGACAACACCTTATTATACGGCATTTTCCATGAATTTGCAACGTCTTGTCTTTCCCTCCTGTATATGCTATGATATAAGCAGTGTTTACTTCCTGAACTTGTGTTGCGTGATGGGTGGGAATACAGCACAACTCCACACTCCTCACTCCACACTCCACACTTAATTAGGTTGGTGTTTGTTGAAATGAAGGATATTCCGATTTATCATACGTTAAAGGCGCATCAGAAAAAGGATTTTTCATCCTTTCATACGCCGGGACATAAAAATGCAGTATTTTTCCCACAGGATTTACTGTCGCTGGATTATACCGAACTGCCCGATACCGATGCCCTTTATGAAGCCAGCGGTATTCTGCGGCAAGCCGAAGAAAAATTATCGGCACTGTTCGGTGCCTATCGTACATTGATTTCCTGCGGCGGCTGTACATTAGCGATTCAGACCATGCTGCGCCTTGCCTGCCGCAAAGGTCATAAAATGCTCCTTGCCCGCAACAGTCACCGCAGCGCTGTCAACGCCTGCGCCCTTTTGGGCATTGAACCCTTATGGCTGCTTCCTCAAAACGGCGGCTGTTTTACCGGCACAATAGACCCACAGGATGTGGAACGTGCTTTACAGCAGAATCCCGATAGCGCCGCCTGTTATCTCACCAGTCCCACCTATTACGGCGAATTGTCCGACATCCGCCGTATCGCCGAAATTTGTCACCGTCATAATGTCTATCTGTTAGTCGATAATGCGCACGGCTCGCATTTAGCGTTTTTGCACGACAATCAACACCCCATCGCTCTCGGTGCGGATGCTTCCGCCTGTTCCCTGCACAAAACTTTGCCCGTACTCACCGGCGGCGCAGTACTGAATATCGCTGCTCCCACACTTGCCGAAGGCGCTAAAGAAGCTATGGCTTTATTCGGTTCGACCAGTCCTTCTTATCCTATTATGGCTTCTATCGACTATTGCCGTGAATACCTGCAGCACGAAGGAATTGCCGCTTACCGTCAAGCGGAACAGCGTGTGGCGGTCATCAAACAATTGGCCGACCGTCAGGGCTTATGGCAGCCACAAGGCACTTGTGACCCTCTGCGTGTCTGTGTCAATACCGCTTGTGCCGGTGTGGAAGGTATCGAAAAACAAACCGATTATTTCCATCGTTATGCCGTTGAACCGGAATTCTGTGACGGTCAGAACGCCGTCTTTTTATGTACGCCCTTCAATCAGGAACGGGATTTCATCCGGCTGGAAACCGCTTTATCCGCTTTGCAGGGAAAAGGAACGATGCCCTCTTTATCGTCTTTGCCGTTGCCCGAACAACAGCTTTCCCCTCGTGAAGCTATGCTGTCGCCTACAGAAATGCTCCCCCTTTCCGAATGTACCGGACGCATTGCCGCCAACAGTGCGTGTCCGTGTCCGCCCGGTATTCCTGCCGTAATGCCCGGCGAAGTCATCAGTTCCGCCGCCGCCGCTTATTTAGCCGCCGCCGGCCATGAAAATCTCCGCTGTGTAAGCTCCCTCTGATGTAAACGGCTGTCTATCAAAACAACCAAAAAAAGTAAATTGACAAGTGTTTTTTCTCAATTCTTACATATTGGTTTTTTGTGCAAAAACTTGATTTGTTTTTATAATAATGTTACAATGAAAGGGTCAGAGTTTTGACCAATGATGAAGTTCAAATAGGAGTGTAGAAAATGAAACTGCAAAACCTGCTTTTTCCGCAAACCGGTATTTGTACGGAAGAAAAAATGTACTTCCGCAGACAAGGTGAAATCGACTTCACCTGGGACAAGGATTATCTCAATATGTCCCAGAACGCCTCTATTATTTTCGATACTTACTTTAACGGTTGTTCCGCAGAAAAATGGTTCAAATACACCAAAATCAAAAAAATCCGTATCTTTCTCCACGTCAAGGGTCAGTTCCGCATTACGCTGATGCGCAAGGAAAAAAATCTTGACGGTACAACGACCAAATTCCTGCATGAAGAAACCTTTGGTCAGCCCGATCAGGAGGGCACCTATTCCTTCCCCTTTGATACGGAATCCAACAGCGGTATGTTCTGTTTCCAACTGCTGTGCCTTTGCCCGCTCGGTTCTTTCTATGACGGCTGGTATGACGGTGAAGTGGCTCCCGAAGATATCCGCAAGGTCAAGATTGCGCTGGATATCTGTACCTTCAAGCGGGAGGTTTTTGTTACCAAGAACGTCAAGGAACTGTATGACAGCTTTCTGAGCGATCCCGCCTCCGAACTGCATGACGGTCTGGAAATCTTCATTTCCGATAACGCCAAAACCCTCAAGGAAGAAGAAGTCCTGCTGTGCGATAAGGTACACCTGTTCCGTAATAAAAATACCGGCGGCGCCGGCGGTTTTACCAGAGGTATGATCGAGATCCTGAACTGCCGTGAACAGCACGGCATTACCCATGTACTGGTTATGGACGATGATGTTATCATCAATCCCGATTCTATTTTCCGTACCTTCGTCATTCTCTCACTCCTTAAAGACGACTATCAGGATTCCTTTGTGGGCGGCGCTATGCTCCGTCTGGACAAACAGTATATTCAGACAGAGGCCGGCGCCCGCTGGAACAAGGGTTATCTGATCTCCCATAAATCCGGTCTGAATCTTCTCGAAGTAGAAGCCTGCCTGTATAATGAATTCGAGGAAAAAACAGAGTTCAACGCCTGGTGGTACTGCGCTTTTCCGTCCTCTGTCATTTCCGAAAGCAATCTGCCGCTCCCGATCTTCATTCGTGGTGATGACGTAGAATACGGTCTGCGTAACTGCAAACACCTCATTCTCATGAACGGTATCTGCGTATGGCATGAGCCGTTTGAAAACAAGTATGCTTCTTCCATGTATTACTACATTTTCCGCAACCGTCTGATTGATAACTCTATTCACAATCTTAAATACAAAAGACAGCATTTCGTCCGTGACCTCACCGAGCAGGTGAAACGGGAGCTGGTCTACTATCGCTATAAAAACGCCGAACTGCTCATGGACGGTGTCAACGATTTCTATAACGGCATTGACTGGCTCATGGCGCAGGACGGTGAAGCTCTCCACAAGGATATCATGGGACGGGGCTATAAATTACAGGATATCAATGATCTTTCCGTACCGTTCAGCTATCCTGCCTATGAACAGTCCTGCCGTATGCCCGAACCGAAAGGTTTCAAAAAAGCCTGGCGTAAATTTACCGCTAACGGTATTATGCTCCCCTCAAAGAAAAGAGCCGATAACGATCCGCCTATTGTGGCGCCGACTTTTACCGCTCGTCCTGTAAACTTCTACCGTGTACAAAAGGCACTCAACTATGACTATTGCAGCAGAAAGGCCTTTGTCACCGAAAAGAGCCTCAAGGAAACCCTGCGGTTGTTATATAAACTGTGGAAAATTCAGCTCAAATCCCGTTGGAAATACCGCAAGACCGTCAAGAGCTATTACAACAGACGGGATGAGCTGACCAATATCGCCTTCTGGAAAAAGTATCTCGATATCTGAAAACCCTTCAAAAATTAAGCTAAGGGAGTTGTAAGTATGAGCAATCCTGCCATTTCTGAGAACAACGAAATGATCCTCAAAGCAGAGGATACCCATCACGATGTCGGCATCGTAGGTCTTTGGTTCGGTTTGAATTATGGTTCTATCCTCACCTATTACGCCCTTTATGACGTTGTGAAAAGCATGGGCTACAGCGCCATTATGGTCAATAAGCCGGAAGTGCTCTGGCGGCCCCGCTATGCCGAAAAAGATACCGTTGCCAACAAATTCATCTATCGCTACTGCGACAATAACGTTACCCAGTGCTATCACAGTTCGATGGATTATAAGTTTCTCAACAAAAACTGCGATACCTTTATTGTCGGTTCGGACGTTGTCTGGCATTATCAGATCTGCGGCCGTGAAGCCGGTCAGTTCTTCTTCCTTGATTTCGTCAATGACGACAAGAAAAAAATTGCGATGGCCAGTTCCTTCGGTTCCGGTTATGAAGGCCCCGAAGAGGACAGAATGTGGTCGGAACATTTCATGAAGAAATTCGACTATATCGGTGTGCGTGAGGATGAAGCCGTTGCCATTTGTCAGGACACCTTCCATTGCCATGCGGATAAAATCATGGACCCTGTTTTCCTCTGTAAAAGACAGGTCTATCATGATTTAGCCGCACAATCCTCCGTACACGAGGACAAAAAATATATCTCCAGCTATTTTCTCGGCCCCGGCGAGATCAAAGCACAGCTTTTCCTTAAAATTGCGGAAATCCTCGGCTGTGAGTACCGCTGTCTGCCGAATCCCAATAATCCCGAAAACTTCACTAAAAAAACCGGTCTGCCTGCTATCGAGAATCCCAGCGTAGAGGACTGGCTGAAATATTTCCAGAATACCGAATGTTATGTCGGTGACTCCTTCCACGGCCTGTGCTTCTCCATTATCTTCGGCCGTCCGTTTGTCTGCATTGTCAATCAGGGACAGAGCCTTGCCCGTTTCAGAACTCTGCTGGCTACTGTCGGTCTGGAAAACAGAATGATTAACATTGACGCAGAGGATATCTCCCCCGAAGTCATTGAAAAGCGTATCCGTGATATTTTAGCGCAGGAAATCGACTATGAAAAGGTCTGGGCTATTATCGACGAAAAAGCCAAAGTTTCTTATGACTGGCTGAAAAATGCCATCGAGTCTGATAAGAAAGTACCCGACGAAGAACCGACCCCTACCGTCAGAAATAAGAAAATGGGCGATCTGACCCCCGACACCGTGGCCGGCGTACCTGAAAATGTCTGCACCGGCTGTTCCGCCTGCATGAATGTCTGCCCTGTGGATGCCATTACGATGGAGGAAAACGAGGACGGCTTTATCATGCCGCATATCAACGAAGAAAAGTGTATCCACTGCAAAAAGTGTATCGCCACCTGTCCGGCTGTCAATACTGCCCTCGATAATGCCCTTCAGCCCGAAATCTATGCCGCTATGGCACAAAATGAGATACGCAGTCAGAGTTCCTCCGGCGGTATGTTCACCGTACTGGCGGAAAAAATCCTCGAAATGGGCGGTTATGTCTGCGGTGCGGCGCTTGACAGCGAAAACCTGCAGATCGTTCACCGTATTGTCCATGATACCGAAAACCTTGCCGCTCTGCGGAAGGCCAAGTATGCCCAGAGTAATATCAATCTGCTTTATCGTGATATCAAAAAGCTCCTGCAAGAGGATAACATCGTTCTCTTTACCGGTACGCCCTGTCAGGTAGCCGGTCTGAAAGCCTTCCTGCACAAGCGCTATGATAATCTGTATGTCGTGGATATCCTGTGTCACGGCGTTCCCTCTCAGAAACTCCTGCGGGATTATTTAGATGAAATCGCCATGCTGCCTGAAGTCTGCGGCGATAACAGCGAACCACCCAAGCCGACCAATATCATTTTCCGTGACAAGGAACGCCACGGCTGGCGCAGCAGTACCTTTATCCGCATTGAATTCGATAACGGCGCTGTTTATGAAGGCAATCTCAAGGAAAATGATACCTTTGAAAAAATCTTCCATGAGAAATTAGCCCTGCGGAAATCCTGTGCGGATTGTCTGTTCTGTGCCTTCCCCCGTCAGGGTGATCTGTCTATCGGTGACTTCTGGGGTATTCAGGAAATCGAACCCGGCATGACCGATAAGCTCGGCACTTCTCTCATCTTCATCAATAATTCTCAGGGTCGTCAGCTCTATGATTCCATCAAGAGCCGCCTGTTCAGACGCAAGGCCGTGAAAATCAGCACGAAGGATATCAAGAAAAACCGTGTCCGTGCCCTCTATCCCGCCAATGCCGCCCGTAACCGTTTTATGCTCCTGCGCCGTCAGCAGCATTCCTTGTCGGACAGCGTACAAATGGCGCTCAACAAGCAATATGACGTGGGTCTGTGCGTTAATTACTATGCCATCAATTTCGGCGGTGCGCTCACTCACTATGCCCTCTATCATGTACTGGAAGATATGGGCTATTCTACCCTCATGATCGAACGTCCCAAAACCGCTAAAAATATCGACAAGGTCAAGGAATCCTATCCCAAAGTGCATATAGCACCTCTTTATCCCCCTTATGCAGTAGCGCCTACCTATCAGGACAGAGAAGAAATGAGACGTGTCCTCAATAATAAATGCAATATGTTCATGGTCGGCTCCGATAAGCTGTTCAACTTCGTATTGTATACCGCTCTTGATAAATACACCTCCCTCGACTGGGTCAGCGATACCAAAAAGAAGATCGCCTATTCCGCTTCCTTCGGCCGTACCATCGGCAATCCCAAAATACACAGCGAACTGGCTTTCTATCTGAACCGCTTCGATCATTTCTCCTGCCGTGAGGACAGCGGCGTGACTACCGCTCAGGAAGTCTACGGCATGAAGAAACCCGAATGGGTGCTTGACCCTGTATTCCTGTGTGATTTCAAGCACTTCCAGACATTGATTGACCGTTCTGAACGTACTACCCCCGAAAAGTACGTCAGCTCCTATATCCTCGACCCGACAGAGGATAAGGCTACCATTCTGCGTACCTTCAAAGAAGAAATCGGCGGTGACTGCGAGGTATTCTCCGAATATCTGCGTCCTGACAGCTATTATGCCCCTCTCGGTGATCTCTATAAAGGCCCCCTCAAAACAGAGGAACGTCTGCAAAGTATCGCCAACTGTGATTTCTTCGTCACCGACTCTTTCCATGGTATGTGCTTTGCTATTCTCATGCGGAAACCGTTTGTTGCCATCGTCAATGAAAGACGGGGCGCAGCTCGTTTCTATTCCATCGCCAAAATGCTCCATCTGGAAGATCGCCTGCTGAATGATATCTCCGAACTGAATGAGGAACGCTTCCGTCAGCCCATCGACTTTGATGCCGTACACAAGACCATCGCCGCTGAACGGGAACGCTGTATGACATGGCTGAAAAATGCCCTCGCCGCTCCCAAAATTGCCGCTATGACGGAATATGATCTCATGCGGGAACTGCTGGCCGAACAGGAAAAGAAAATCAACAACCTCAAAGACCTGATTCTCAGCATTACTTCCAATATCTCGGATGATATTGCCGAAAAGACCGATATTATCGACTATTTCCAGACATTGAAAAGCAAAACCGCCGGCAACCTGATCGTCATCGCTGTCAAGGATACGCCCGGACTGGCGCTCAATTCCTTTGTCGCTGAAGCCCTTCGTTCAATGGGGCTGAAAACGAATCTTGAAGGACAGCATGGTCACAGCTATGTTGCCGCTATTAACGGCGGCAAGGTCATCTTTGAGCAACTTGGTGCAGAGGAATCCCCCGTTATCTATGATACAAAGGTCGGCCCTCATACCGTTCACGCTGAAAGCCGTGTTTACCATAACGGCAACCTCGCCGTTATCAATATCAACGGAAAGGATTATGCCGTCAACAGCCGTGGTCTGAATATCGTGATTTACGATAAAACCAAGCGCAAACCGATTGACTCCGTCTGCTTCGATACCCATATCAGCGACTTCACCTGTTTCCGCTAAAGTGATCTAAAACCTAACAAAGAGTCTGTACCGCAGATAACCTAATGTCGGTACAGACTCTTTATTTACACCATAAAAGTACCGTTTCCGATACTAAAAGCACCCCTTTTTATTTTCCGTGGTACAAAAAAGCGTACTTTATATTGCTTCCGTTCAAGAAAACCATGCTTTTCACATAAAAATCGTCCAATTTCTATTGTAATTCATCAATAAATATGGTAAAATAAATGATGTGGAGGTGGTATAGATGCATGACAAGACAATGATATTTTCTATTACGGACAATCGGGATGACAGCATCCGCACGATCCTGACATCCGTTTACCAGGCATTGGAAGAAAAGGGTTATAATCCGATCAGCCAAATCATTGGCTATATTCTGTCTGAGGACCCGACTTATATCACCACGCATAATAATGCAAGAAGTCTGATTCGCAAAATTGACAGAGATGATTTGTTGGAGGTACTGCTCAAAAGCTACCTCAAATCATAATATCACAACGCAACAAAAGGAGGCAAATCATGGCTCAAACACCCTTTTTCCAGTACAAAGGAAAACCGCTTGTCCGATGCGGCAATATGCTTTATTACGGTGATATGCGTGACCCGTTTGTTATCAAGATGCTGATAAAATCCAAGCAGACCGTCAATAACATGGAAATCGCTGATAAAGTAACCGTTCAGCTCATTAACACAGATCCCCGTGTCAGTCCCCGCAAAGCGGTTGTTAAAACCAGCGAAAAGCCCAGCCTTTACCTCGCCATTGACATTGCTGTTGTCTGGCTTCAGAAGGCTCTGCGTGAAGCTACTAAAAATACCTGAAAAAAATCCCGACTCTTTCCGGAGTCGGGATTTTTTCAATGTACAATGTACAATGTACAATGTGCAATGTGCAATGTGCAATGGTGGCAAACGCCGCTTGATATACGGCGCATGGCTAATGGTTATCGGTCTGAAACAGCATCCCCTTATAACGCTGATAGGAACGGCGGGCAAAGGGATAGCATAACAGAAATTTCACGGATTTGATGCACAGCCGCAGGATATTCCACCACAAAAGACGTTTTTTCTGACGGGTCACATAACCCCGATGGGTATTCCTGTCGTAATGCAGAACCCGCTTATGCTTGTAGAAATTAACGTAACGGCATTGTGCCAGATCGCACACAGCATAATCGTCTTTATCTTTCCGATAGAACACATACGGCACTAAATAACCGTTCAGCGACAATGCCTGTTTGAGTAAATGCTCCGGCTCTGTACGGGAACGGATGTATTTTTCCTCGTCAAAGGTTACACCGTATTGTGTCAGCAGTTCATCATCACGGAGCAAAGGCTGACACGAGGACATCAACTCCTGATTAAGGGCGGCGGTATCTGTTGCCCAAAAATATTTTGCCCCTTTCAGATAGTCATCATAAGCCCGAAAAATCAGGTCGGCTAAGAAATACCGCTGATACACCGTCTGCTTCATTACGCTCAGAATCAGCTTCCGCACCTGAAACAGTGCATACGGTTTCTGACGGTTCACCGAGGTCAGAATCAGTTCGTTACGCTTGATATAGTATTCCTGAAAGCCGTCATATTTGCCGTCAAAATCATCGTGCCATACAGCAATGCCATTCACAACGGCAATTTCCGCCTGACAGCGCAGGGAATATTCAATGTCATCTTCCTTGATGAAGAACGGAAAGGGATAGCCATACTCCGCCTGCCATGCCGCCGGAAAACAATAAAACCACCATGCGTTATAATCACCGGACGGCTCATAGGACGTGCCGAAAACCTTGTCCCGACAGGTCATGTCATCGCCGCTGCCGATGGAATGCAGACGCTTGCCGTCCCATAAGGCACCGGCTTCATGACAGGTAATACGGTCACTCAATCGGAGCATCGTACCGCCCACCGCTAAAGCGTTATATTCCGGTTTCCGACAGCGCAGAATACTATACACTCTCAGCAGCATTTCACAGTCCAGTACAATATCGTCATCCATGAACAGAATATGCGTAAAATGACGGCCGCTTTCCACCGCTTCACGATACCCACGGGTAAATCCGCCGCTGCCGCCGGTATTTTCATTCGGCAGTAACGTAACATAGGCATTTTCAATCACATCACGGTCAAGCGTACAGCCGTTATCTACAATGTAAAAGTGGATATTCTCCGTATGCAGCACATTCTGACGGGCAAGGTACGACACGATTTCCCCGTGATTTCTCAGCAAAAACGGCTCTCTCTTGTAAGTGCATATCACCACAGCGATATTCACCGGTTCGGGGGTATCCTCATCCACTTCAAAAGCACCGCTGTACAGCGTACCGTTATCCGTTGTCAGCGTAAAATACAAGTGCAGATACTTTTCCCCTAAAAACGCCGTCAGGTCAATGCTTTCCTCTGACGGCACGTCACAACACAAGTTCTTTTCCAGCAGCAGTGTATCGGTGAAACCGTTTTCAAAGGGCGGTACCCCTTCCGGCAGCCATTTTACACCGAAAACACGCACAACAAAAGTACCGCTTACTCTCAGCCTTAACAGCAAGGCTGAGAGTCGGCAGTATTTCTGATATTTCAGAACGTCCAGTGAATTGAAATAGGTATCAAAGGCAGCCGTTCCGCTGATATGCAGTTGTGTGTCCTGTTCCTGAAGAACAGCCGTACCACCCGTGACACGGTAGTATAATTCCGTCCTGTCGCAGATGGTTTCACGGGGCAGAATAACATTGCGTAATACGATATTACTCACCAAATTCTTCCTTTACAGCCGCCAAAGCCACGTCAATGACCTTGTCCATATCATAATATTTATAGTGACCCAGACGGCCGCCGAAAATAACATCCGGTGTTTTCGCCGCCAACTGACGATACTGTTCATACAGTGCATTGTTTTTCTCGTTGTTAACGGGATAATACGGCTCAATGCCCGGCTTCCATTCAGAGGAATATTCCCTTGAAATAACGGTTTTGGGCTGGGTGCCGAATTCAAAATGCTTATGCTCGATGATACGGGTATAGGGTACTTCACGCTCGGTATAGTTGACCACGGCATTGCCCTGATAATTATCGGTATCCAGTACCTCTGTTTCAAAACGGACGGAACGATATTCCAGTACGCCCAGACGATAACCGAAAAATTCATCAATCTGTCCGGTGAATACGGTCTTTTTCACTTCATCGGCATGGGTCTTGATCCACTCAAAATAATCGGTTTCGGTCAGTACCTCGATACCATCCAGCATTTTCTCAATGATGGCCGTATAACCGCCCATCGGGATACCCTGATAACGGGCGTTGAAATAGTTGTTGTCATAAGTAAAACGCAGAGGCAGACGTTTGATGATAAATGCCGGCAGTTCAGTACAGGAACGTCCCCACTGCTTTTCGGTGTAACCCTTGACTAACTTCTCATAAACATCCTTACCGGCAAGGCTGAGAGCCTGTTCCTCTAAGTTCTTCGGCTCGGTAATGCCCAAATCCGCAATCTGATCGGCAATAATCTTTTTCGCTTCGGCAGGCGTTTTGATATTCCACAGACGGCTGAACGTATTCATATTGAACGGCAGGTTATACAGTTCATCCTTATAGACAGCAATCGGGGAATTCACATAGTTATTGAACTCGGCAAACTGATTGATATACTCCCAGACGTGCTTGTCATTGGTATGGAAAATGTGAGCGCCGTACTTGTGGACGTTAATGCCCTCAATGGATTCACAGTAGATATTACCGGCGATATGGTTTCTTTTGTCGATGACTAAAACTTTCTTACCTCTCTTATGGGCTTCATGAGCAAAGATAGAACCGAACAGACCGGCTCCGACAACAAGATAATCGTACATGGGTAATCAACCTTTCTTAAAATATATTTTTATCGTCACGGTCATCCGACCGACAAAAAATAAACGCACACGGCAAAAAAATCCCGTTTGACATCATTGTACATTGCACATTGCACATTGTACATTGTTATTTCAGCTTTCTCAGCCATCCACGGCGGCGGGAATCAGGCGGACATAAGCGATACCATAACCGGCTGAAAGACGGATTATGCGGTGTTGTGCCGTCAATAGCGGTAAAATGGATACGGGGCAGTTCCGCCCATGCAATATCGGTATGTGTTTTGAGATAGGTCGTATAAACGCCGAACAGCCGTTCCGCTAATTTTCCCTGTTCTCTCGGATAAACAGCCTGCGGCGGCTTACGGCGGGTATATTCCGCTAATATCGCAAACAGCCACTCACTATAGGCGGCAAATAACGCATGGTCAGCTATGAACATATTGCAGAAATACGCTTCTGACTGTCGGAAATAGGCTTCGGCACTGTCACTGTACGCCGGATATAAATCCTGTATCACTGACCGCAATAAACGAAGGTCATCAAATTTCCGCCGGTCATTACGGTTATAATACTCCTCAACACTTTGGTAAATATTCTCCGACAGCGGTGCAATCCATCGGTAACGCTCCATCAGTGAAGCGATCCGTTCACCGGTGATGCCGCTTTGCTGTAATACCGTGTCAGTCGGTGCCTTAACAATGCGATAAGGACGTTTCGGCTTTTTGGGCTGGTCAATCGCATACGGATGCGGCGAGGATACATCGAAATACCGCCGCTGATGCAGTAATCCGCCGATATCAAACGTTTGATTCTGCCATGCCCAGTATTGTACCGTCAGTTCGCAGTATTGCGGATTCCAGTCAGAAATATGCGTTCCGCTGTCATCGCACAATGCCAGTTTAGCGTCCTTTGCTCCATACAATGCCGCCCCTGCCGATACCGGACATAATACCTCTGTCGCCCGACAATCCTCACTCTTATACACGCTCACAAACAGCCGTATCTTTTTCATACCAAACACCTACAGAATTGTACATTGTACATTGTACATTGCACATTGCACATTGCACATTGTATTGTCAGTTCTTTTCAAGCTTTTTCAGCTTTTCAATTTCCGCCTTATCGACCTTGATCTGTCCGTCCTTAATCAGGGTAACATCCGATACATTATAGGTATGCGGTGCGGCATTGGGCGCTTTCTGGAGTGATACAGTCAGCACACCCGTGATAAGATTCTGGTCAATGACCGTTCCTTTACCGTCCGGCGTATTGACAAGCGCACCGATTTTCGGGGTATGCTTGAGCAGATCAGTATACGCTTCCTGCTCATACTTCAGACAGCACATCAGACGGCCGCAAGTGCCGGAAATCTTCACCGGATTCAGGGACATTCCCTGTTCCTTCGCCATTTTGATGGATACGGGCTGAAAATCGCCCATGAAGGTCTTACAGCAGAACGGACGGCCGCAAATGCCTAAACCGCCCAGCATTTTCGCTTCATCTCTTACACCGATCTGCCGCAGTTCAATGCGGGTACGGAATACATACGCCAAATCCTTCACCAGTTCACGGAAATCAACCCGTCCATCCGCCGTAAAGTAGAACAGTATCTTACTGTTGTCAAAGGTGTATTCCACGTTAATCAGCTTCATCTTGAGATTATGTTCCCGAATCTTTGCGGCGCAGATATCAAACGCTTTCTTTTCACGTTCCTTATTATCACGCACCCTTGCAAGATCTTCCGGTGTCGCCTTACGGATCATCTTTTTCAAAGGATGACTAATGGCTTCATCGGCAATTTCCCGATTCGCCATCGCTACCTCGCCGCATTCTATCCCACGACTGGTTTCTACAATCGCATAATCTCCCCTGTTCAATTGTTCGCCGTCGGGGTCGAAATAATACACCTTACCGACTTCTCTGAATCTTATTCCAATAATATCAGCCATAATTGCCTCCGTTTTCATTCCTTCTGAGTGCGGCACACAGCCATGTGCCGTAAAAATTCAGGTTGACGTTATAATTCAAAACCTCTCGTGCCTGCTGAATGTTGCGCTGAATGGTTATCAATCGTTTCAGGGGTATGCCGCCCGCTAATTCAGCCGCCACAGGAGAAACCCTCTTTACACCGCAGCTTGCCTTGACGCAATCCGACGCTAATTCACATAAGCGTTCCAACACGCCCAGCGCAAAGGCACGATTTTGTATAATACTGTTGGTTTGCAGCAGCAAAGGATATTCCGCCGCTAAAGGAATCGCTCGGAAAATCGCTTCGGCCGCCTTCTTTTCTTCTTCGCCGCCGCTGTTAAGACATTCTATGGCAGCGCCGATATTACCGCTGCTGTCCTGTGCGGCTTGTATCAATACTTCCTGCGGCTTGTCAGGAAACATCTTCTCCAATACTTCGGCCGCTTCTGCCGGTGACGGCGGATACATCGAAAACGTTCTCACACGGGAACGAATGGTTTGCAGCAGTGTGGTGGCGGAAACCGCTGTCAGCACAAATAGAACGTGCGCCGGCGGTTCTTCCAGTACCTTGAGGAAAGCATTCTGAGCCGGCGGAAGCATTTTCTCACACTGCAGGAGCAGATACACCTTGTTTTCCGCTTCATTCGGCTTGATATAAGCGCCGGAACGGATATTCCGTATCGCTTCAATATTCAGTGCGCCCGATTGACTGCCGTCTACCGTTACAATATCCGGATGTATTCCCTTCTGCGCTTTCACGCAGTCCGGACATACGCCGCAGGGACGTTCTCCCTCTGCTCTGCATACGGCATATTCCGCTAAGATATCCGCCAGTGTATGCTTACCGCAGCCTTTCTCGCCTTCTATCAGAATCGCATGGGGCAGACTGCGCCGCCGCATGGCTTCCGCTATTTCATATTTCACCTCGGCATTGGCCGCTATTTCAGACAGTCGCATAATATCATTCACTTTCCTGCAAAAGTCCTGTTCGCTTGCTGCGAATCCTCTTTCCTATTATAACCGATTTTTCTTCCCTTGACAAGACTTCTTTTATGTAGCTATAAATGAGCAAATTTCTAATGCTTTCGTCAGACTGCACAAACCCTTCCGTCAAAAATCAACCATTTTAATGGTTGATTTTTGCCACCTCCCCT
>ONYQ01000027.1 GCA_900322145.1 uncultured Eubacteriales bacterium | reverse complement strand
ATGTTGATGATTTTCAGGTCAGCTTTGCGGCGTTTGCCGATATGGATGGAGAAGATTTTTGCGCGTTCCTGTGCATTGGGCAATCCTACATAGAAGATTTCATCAAAGCGGCCTTTGCGTAACAGCTCCGGTGGTAATTGGGTGATGTTGTTGGCGGTAGCTACGACAAAGTATCTGCCCTTTGCTGAGAGAATTATTAAAATGCTGGACATCGACCAATATTTTAAATTTATCGGCGGAGCTACCAGCGGCCCTGAACGCCGTACCAAAGCAAAGGTCATTCAATATGTTTTAGAGCAGTTCCCTGCTGTTTCACCGGAACGAACCGTTATGATCGGTGATACCAAATATGATGCAGAAGGTGCCGCACAGACGGGTGTGCATTTTATCGGCTGTCTTTATGGCTATGGCACAAAGGAGGAAATGACGGTTTTCTGTCCGTCAGCTCCCTATATCAACCATCCTGCGGAATTGATGGGATACATTATTTCAGAAGGAGCGTGATGGCTGTGGGTTATGAGAAATATATTCATCCGGATATTCTTCACAAGTATGAATTCTACGATTACGGACACGCTCTGGCCATCCTGCAGGAAGCTTTTTCGGAAGAGTGGCGGGAAATACAGGAATGTTTGCTGCAGTTCAAATTGACAGAGTCGGAGATTTTGCAGGCGGGCGGCAATGAGTCGCCTATTCCCAAGAAATTTGATGAGGTGCTTTATCCCTATGGCTGGAGAGAAATTCGCATATCAGGTGATTTGATTGTCAAAAAATATCCCCGTCAAAAGGCACAAAGACGGGGCAAATTTGCCAGTGAACCGTTTGATACGGAAACAATTGAAGGATACATAGACGGTCATAATATTGACTTTCTGAAAAACAGAGTAGCGTTTGATCTGGAATGGAACAGTAAGGATCAGACCTTTGACCGGGATTTGCTGGCGATGAGAACCTATTTTGACTGCGGTCTGATAGATGTCGGCATTATTGTGACACGGGCAGAAGAATTGAATGATATTTTCCGGCAGTTAGAAGTGATGTCGAAATACGGCGCTTCCACAACATGGATGGGCAAGCTCAGATACAGACTGGACAGCAGGAGAAACGGAGGATGTCCTGTATTGGCTGTCGGTATCAGGAAGGGGTGTGTGGAAGGTTATGAGCAATTTGCAGGAAACGATTGAATCTCTGCGCAGTTTTACCGGAGATAAAAAGTATAATACCATTTATGCCGACCCTCCCTGGCGTTTTCAGAATCGTACCGGTAAGGTGGCGCCGGAACATAAGCGCCTGAAACGGTATGAAACGATGACGGTAGAAGAAATTAAACAGCTTCCTGTGGCGGAAATTGCCGATGAAAAAGCACATCTTTATCTATGGGTGCCCAATGCGCTTTTGCCGGACGGTTTAGCGGTGATGGAGGCATGGGGATTTGAGTACAAGTCTAATATTATATGGGAAAAAGTCAGAAAAGACGGCTATCCTGATGGCAGAGGGGTAGGTTTTTATTTCAGAAATGTGACGGAAATATTGCTTTTTGGCATCAAAAAAAGCAGTTCGCCCAACCGCACGTTGGATCCGGCACGTTCGCAGGTGAATCTGATTCGTGCCCAGAAACGGGAGCACAGCCGTAAACCGGATGAATTCATTCCGGTGATTGAAGCGTGCAGTCAGGGTGCCCGCATTGAATTGTTTGCCCGTGGTGACCGGGCAGGCTGGGATATGTGGGGAAATCAGGCAACAGCGGATTATGAGCCGGATTGGGATACCTATAAAAATCATACGGTAGCTGACCGGCATGACAATGGTGCCGATAGTGCATAAACCTGTCCGGAACGGGACATACTATAAATGTCCCGTACAGAGGGACACAACGCATGAAAGGGGTTTGTGTATGGAAAACATTAACCGGAGTGTGCATTGTTCCGTAGAACAGTGCCTGTATCATTGTAACAGCTGCGATTATTGCTCCCTTGACCATATCCGCATTGGTACCCATGAATGTGACCCTTCCCGTGAGCAATGCACCGATTGTCTTTCTTTTGCCCGCAAATAAACAACAGCGCAGCCACTGCAGCGCATAGTCATAAACAAAAAGTCCCACCGATTTCAGCAATCGGGGGACTTTTTTGAGTTTGGAGTGTGGAGTGTGGAGTGTGGAATTGCGTGGCGGTCACGCTTTTTTCCTTAGGAAATAATCATTGCACATTGTACATTGCACATTTCTTTGGGAGAGGTTTTAGTGAAAGTTGGGATTGATGAAGCGGCCGATCCAATCGGCGACAAAGACGACAAGGGCGATCAGACCGATAAACAGGATAATAGATAACAGCTTGACCCAGAAAGTCTTGCGGGGGGACATTTCTTCTTCAAAGTTTTGCCGTTCCTGCTGCAGCTTTTCTTCATCCGATGCGTTCAGTTCCTCGGCTTCTTTAATGGCGCCGATGCCCACAAGCAGTTCCATAGCTTGTGTGTAGTAACTCAGCGGTATGGTGATATGGGAATTTTCCGGCGGCGCACTGTTGAGAATCTGCAGGCCGGTATCATTTTCACACTCCCGCACCGAAAAGGGAATATCCGCTTCGGTGAGGGCGGCTTTGATGCGTTCCAGTTCAAAACCGTTGGCGGTTATAATATCAACGGGCGAATGGTGGTGCGGGTCGGTGATGAGTGCCTTTCCGCAAAGGCGGCAAGCGGTCAGTTCATCGGTGGTATACAGCTTTTTACATTTCGTGCAATATTTCATCTCTATAACGTCCATTTCTTGATAATAAGGTGACACCATTATAACCGCATTGTATTTTTTTGTCAATGACCGGAAAAATTTTAAGTCGTATGACAGGAAAAAACTCCCCTTTAAGGTAAGAAAGGTTTGGTAATATCTTCTTTTTGTGATAATTTGTAACTAAATTTAATGTGATACTGCACAATTAACGGGCTTGGAATTTATTGGAAATCAACAAGGAATGTATAAATTATTCTTGTCAAGAAAAATAAACCTCTGTATAATTCGTTAAAATCAACAAAAAGAACGTTTTGAGTAAAACAAAAAAATGGAATCCGATATTTATGGCTTGATTTTTTTACGGATTTGTTTTATAATCAGTGTAGATAAAGTCTCATGATGAGACTTTATGATATTTTTAGTATAGGAGGAAGATTTCAAATGCAAATGAAAAAAATGTTTGGTATTGCACTGGCAGCTGCATTGGTAGGTTCTATGGCAGTTGTTGCAATGCCCGTGTCCGCTATCGAATATGATGGCGAAGAGCACACTCTTGGCATTGTTGGCAGCTTCAATAGCTGGGCTGAGGATATTGCTGCTATGACCGATGTGGATGGTGACGGCATTTATGAAGGTGCCTACGTCTATACCGGCGAAGAAACCCAAGAGTTTGACTTCAAGGTTCGTGCTGACGGTCAGTGGACTACCAGCTGGGGCGTTTATGAGTTCTCTGATAGTGAAGAAGATCCTAAGGACAGAACCCAGAACAGCCAGACCAACTGCAAGGTTACCCTGTCTACCAACCAGAAGCTCATCGTAAGACTGGATACCACAAAGGTCGATGATGCTGCTGCCGCTACTCCTGGCTCTTATGTTAACAATGAGGCTTTCGACTTTGAAGTAGATGGTCTTGAATACTGGCCTGTAAGCTTCGAGGTAGTAGATGTTACTGCCGAGCAGGATATCCCCTTCGAGACACTTGGTTTTATCGGCGAATTTAATGAGTGGGCTGAGGATATTGCCGCTATGACCGATGAGGACGGCGACGGTATCTATGTTGGCGAATACACCTATACCGGTGAAGAAACCAAAGACTTTGAGTTCAAGGTTCGTGCAGACGGTCAGTGGAGCACCAGCTGGGGCGTTTATGAGTATAATGCTGATGAAGCTATCGACAGAACACAGAACAGCCAGACCAACTGCAAGGTTACTCTGGAAGCCGGTAAGAAGCTGATCGTTAAGCTCGACACCACAAAGGTTGCTGACGAGGCTGTTGCTACTCCTAAGTCTTATGTTAACAAGGCTATCTTCGATTTCAATGCTGACGGCGTTGAATACTGGCCTGTAAGCTTTGAAGTTGTTGATGCAGAAGTAGAGCCCGAGCCGCAGCCGGTTCCTGAAATTGATGCAAAAGACTACTTCTTCTTCGACAACAGCGAGACCAAGTGGGATACCGTTATGGCTTACTGGTGGACAGGTGACTATTCACCGACTTATGACAAGGACGGCAACCTCTATGGCTTTGAAGAAATCGAAGGCGGCTATCAGCCCGTTGCTTTCCCGGGTACTGCTATGACCAAGCTGGGCGATACCGATATCTGGTATGCTAAGCTCCCGATCGGCGCTACCAAGATGATCTTCAACAGCGGTAAGAGCGATGTACAGATTGCTGCTGGTGAAACCGGCTATCAGACCGCTGATCTGGAATTTGATGCTACCGCTAACGCTGGTCAGGTCTTTGTCATCGACACCTCTTTCGAAGCTAAGGCTGGCAGAGGCGCTTATAAGACAAAGTTCACCTACAAAGAGGGCGAATGGAAGGATTATGAGAACGGTTCTGATCCTGAGGTTAGCCCCGATCCTGAAGTCAGCCCCGATCCTGAGGTCAGCCCCGATCCTGAGGTCAGCCCCGATCCTGAGGTCAGCCCCGATCCCGAGGTTAGCCCCGATCCTCAGCCCACTACTAAGAAGACTGTTCTGAGTGACTACATCTACTTTGATAACAGCAAGACAAAGTGGGATACCGTATATGCTTACTGGTGGGAAGATGGCTATGCCAGAACCTATGACCTCGAAAACAATGACTATGGTTGTGTAACCGTTACCAATGAGGACGGCACTACCGGTTGGAATCCTGCTCCGTTCCCGGGCACTGCTATGACTCGCATCGCCGACACAGACATCTGGCAGGCAAGAATTCCGTTCGGCGCTACAAAGATCATCTTCAACAGCGGTAAGAACGATGTACAGATCGCTGCTGGCGAGACCGGCTATCAGACCGGTGACCTGGCATTTGATGCTGCTGCCAACGCTGGTCAGGTATATGTTATTGACACTTCTGTAGAGGCTAAGGCCGGCAGAGGCGCTTACA
Organism: uncultured Eubacteriales bacterium; assembly: GCA_900322145.1. Classification (GTDB taxonomy): domain Bacteria; phylum Bacillota; class Clostridia; order Oscillospirales; family Acutalibacteraceae; genus UBA1213. The sequence goes on along the minus strand of ONYQ01000027.1, from coordinate 9,943 downwards.
AGACAAAGTATACATACAAAGAAGGCGCATGGGCTGCTTACACTGGCGAGTTCGTCGAAGAAGAAATCGCTGGCGAAGCATCTGTAGATCCGACTCCGGGTACCTCTACTCCTACCCCGACTCCGGGCACCTCTACTCCTACCCCCACTCCGATTCCGGGTGGACAGGATGTAAAGACCGGTGACGCTACTATGCCTTTTGCTGTTGCTGCTGTAGGTGTAGCTGCTCTCGGCGTTGCTCTCTTTGCAAGAAAGAAGAAGGAAGACTAATTCATTGATCTTGTGATCGGTGGATATTTCCTGACATAAACCATTGCCCCGTAAGGTTTCGGCCTTACGGGGCTTTTGGATGTCTGAAAGAAAATCGGCGGGTTATCTGGCATAAAAGTTTCCCTTTTTGAGAGGAAAGAAAGCGTTTTCGGATACGCTCATGACCATACCCGAAAGAATTTTGGAACAGGAACATCCACTCGAAAACGGTTCGTTGGACTCACGTTAAAAAACCTCCGACATTCTCATTGAAGGGAATGCCGGAGGTTTTTAGGATACATGGAAAAAATTTAATGGAGAGATGTAACGGTGTAGCCGTCTTTCTGGAGAAGCGATACAATACCGTTTTCGCCATAGAAGTGGAGAACACCAACAAGGAAGAAAACCTTCTGACCGTTCTGGAGATACTGTTCAGCGGTATCTGTCATGGAACGGTTGCGAGTGATTAACAGCTTGTCGATATATTCCTGATAGAGTGCAGCGTTTTCGGGGTCTAAATTGTTGAAAGTACCGCTAAGTAACAAATCCTCGGAAACGGTACCGTTTTTCCACTGATTATATAAATCTAATGTTGCCTCGTTGACGTAGGTTTCAAAATTCGGCTGAAGATATTCTGCCATCATCAGATTATTGAGCGCATCGGAGAAGCTGTTGAAAAGTTCAAACTGGTAGGTGAGATTTTCCACCTCAAGGATAGTTTTGCCGTCATGCTTGGCACGATCGAGGAAAATCATGTCAACACCGGAGTTGGTGCTCAGACCGATTGTATTGCCCATTGTCATAGAGAGGAGCGATGTCCATAGAAAGGGCTTGAACTGATTATAGGCGGCATTGTACAGACCGGCGGCGGTCAGTTTGTCAACGGCACCGTTATAGACTTCTTCCGAAATATGGTCTTTGATAGTGGAACCATCCTCATACATAAAGAGAGAAATATATTGCTGTGCCTGTGCAGGATCATTCATAACATTGGAAATATCGGCTTCTACCGCCAGCGAATCGCAGGCTTTATAGGCATTTTCAATATAATCCGGCATGGCCAGAGCCGAAGAATCGCCCATGTGGATACTGCCCATCATATAGATAATATGGCCGTCCCTGTCCTCTACCTTCCAGGCGGCCGGTGTAATGGTGCTGTCGCTGGGAATTGACGTAACGGTGGATATTTCCGAAGGAGTGGATTCTATCACAATGGAGGATACATCCGGACTGGTGTCTGTAACGGGATTGGAAGGGGATTGTGTGGAGGTTTGTGTATCGCTGATGGTGGGGAACATGGGTTTCTTGGGGCCGCTGTCATTACAGCCGGACAAGACGGGTACCGTAATGAAAAGGGAGGCTAAAAGGGTACAAAGCAGTTTTCTGACTTTCATGGTAATCATTCCTTTCTGTATGTAATAGTGGTTACTTTTCATTGTGCGTCATGAAGAATAAAGGCGCATACGAAGAAGCGTCTTTTACGGGAAATTATTCATCATACTGTTGCAAAAGTAATTCGGCGTAATGCCAGTCTTCGGGATACGTCAGTTTGATATTGCGTCTGTCACCGGCAATCAGACCGACCGGCAGACCGCTTTGACGGAACAGACTGCATACATCGGTAGCGGCGGCTTTCCGGTCATCGCTGAGGGGTTCATAAACCTGCCGGAAATGGCTGATACGGAAAGTTTGTGGAGTCTGTATGCGGTACAGATGCGCTCTGTCAGGAAAATGGTCGGCAGTCTGGGTGTCATCGGTCCATGCAACGGTATCCGTTTCGGGAACAGCCGCCGTACAGATGGCATACTGCTGCATGGCGGCGATACTGTCGCTGATGATTTTATCCGTGACAAAAGGACGTACAGCATCGTGGGAAAGTACCAGCGTATCGGGAGGACATGACAGTACGGACTGCATATAGTCGATGATACGCACGATCGTTTCGTTACGGTTAGCGCCGCCTTCTGTCAGATAAACAGGTGCTGTGGGGCAATATTGCTGTATCAGAGCGGCGGCTTCTTCATAGCGGTCGGGCGCAATGCCAATAACGGCGCCGTCAATTTGCGGATGCCGCAGGAAACAGTGCAGGGTATGAATCAGTACGGGTTTATCGCCTAACATCATCAATTGTTTAGGCAGAGAGCCGCCCATGCGGGTGCCTTGTCCGCCGGCTACCAACGCTGCAAAAATCATTTTGCCCTCCTTCCGTATTTCGGGTTGATAAGACCCTCATCACGTTCTTTTTTGCGTTTGAATTTGCTGTAGGAAATAAAGAATATCATTACGATAAGCAGCAGGATGGAAAATTCGGTAAGGATAATAATCCAACTGGCAGTTGTATTATTGGCAGGTGTCACGGTGACTTTGCAGGAGCGGACAATATTTTTGTTGTCGGCAACCGTAAAAGTAATGGTAGCGGTACCCTCTGACAGGGCTGTGATATGGCCGTCCACATCTGCGATAGCCACTGCTTCATTATCCGAGGAAGCCTTCATGTTCGGCAGTACCGCATTAGCCGGCTGTACCCGGAAACTCATGTCATAAGAAGTACCGGGTTCCAGTGTCAGGGACGTTTTTTCAAGGAGTACATCCGTAACTTTTTCGGTGCCTTCCTTTTCGTTCTGATAGAGGATTACCAGTTCCTTATTGTTGATGATACAGGAAAGAGCCATATCGTGATTGCCTACGGTTAATTGTCCGGAGGCCAGAGGGGTTGCCCTTTGTGTTTTTTTGAAGATACGCAGGGTATAAGTCCCACGCAGGATATCGTCAAAATAAAATTTACCGTCTGTGTCGGTGGTGGTTTCAAAGGATTCATCGGTATTAAGCAGTTCCACGACCATATTGGGCTTTTTTTCTCCGGCGATGGAATAGAGTGTACCGTTGAGGGATACACTGAAATTACGTTCCGCATTGGCGGCTACCTTGACGATACATTGCGTCATAACGGCGATGCTGCCGGATTCTACCGTGATAACAGCGTCACCGGCTTTCAGCGCTTTCACGTTGCCGTCTTTATCCACACGGGCGACAGAAGGGTTGGAACTGCTGTAAAACAGGCGGGGGTCATTGACATCAGCAGGTTCGACGGCAGCTTTGATCGTATAGGTTTCACCTTCCGTCAGGGCAATATTCTGTTGTGTCACGGTGACACGCTGGGGTGCCGTACCGCTGCGTACCGTGACGGTACAGGTTGCCTGATTACCCTTGTCATCCGTAGCGGTCACTAAAGAAGTACCGGCTTTCAAAGCGCTGACGATACCTGCTTCATTGACCGTGACCACGCCGGGGTCGGAAGAGGCATAGGACGTAACGGCGGCATTATTTTTCATGTTCAGCTGATAGCTTTGGTTCGGATAGAGCGTGAAGTTATCACGGGTGAAGTCAATCACATCACCGACTGCCATGACGGGCAGGGCGAAAAGACTGACCAGCAGTGTTATCACGATCAAAAAAGGAGCTATTCTCTTTTTCATGGATAGGTTACCTCCGGGGTTGGTATTTCAACAGCGGGATGACCGCCGACCAGTATATTGAATAGATAAGGGCGTACCTGTTCGATCTGATAATCGTCCGGCAGAAAGGCATGGTCTTTCAGACGGCGATAGAGTGCCGTATCAGTTAACAGATTTTGCAGCAGATGAGCCAGGGATGCGGCGGCATTAGGGGCATCGGATGAAAACAACAGACCGTTTTCACCGTCGGCAATCAGGTCATAGTGTCCCTTGATATGGGAAGCAATCACCGGTAAGCCGCAGTAGAGTGCTTCCATAACGTTGAAAGGCAGTCCTTCCATAACGGAAGCCGATAACAATATATCGGCACTGCGGTACAGCCTGTTCGGTTCTCTGACCTGACCGAGAAAACGGACAAAGGGATGTAATTCATAGCGTTCCGTTAACCGCTGACATTCCTCCTGTGTGGCACCTTCTCCGGCGAATACTAACAGATATTGCCGGCGCTGGGGATAGGGCAGACGGTTGAGGGCTTCAATCAGCAGGGATTGATTCTTGCGGGCGGAAAATTCCCCTACACAAAGCAGGATTTTAGTGGTATCATCAGCGCCGAGTTTCTGACGCAGAGCGGTTCTTTCTTCGGCGGTAATGGCCGGAAAACGGTCACCGCATAATCCCATGCCGTTGGTGAATACGATATGTTTTGACAAGCGATAATGCTGTGCCAGAAATAAATCTTCCTCGTTCATAACGATGAGGGTATCGGTGACATCCGATAAACGTTTTTCAACGGTACGATACAGCAGGGAACGCAGAGAACGGCCGGTGTCAAACATATAACCATGAGAAATATGTACACAGCGGGGGCGGTCATTTTTTTTCAATCGTCTGACAGCCAGCCGCAGGGCGGCACCGGCTAATGTAGCATTGGAACAAACCATCGTGTAATGATTGTCTTGTAGGAGTTTTTGCAGCTGCCGTATGGTCGTCAGATTGGTGCGGGACAAGGGATTTTTGACAAAGCGCAGGTCATAGCATTGCGTAAGGAGAGGGTGTTGGGCGGTGCCTTCGGCGGCAATATCCACCTGATAGCCGTTTTCCTGAAAAGCCTGTATGTACGGCAGATGAAAATTGAGTATATGAGAGATACGGGAGGCCCAGAGCAGGATTTTTTTCATGACGGATTCTCCGATGGAGCCTTTTTATTGGCCGCCGGTACGTTTAGCGGCAGGCTTTTTGACGGTTTTGACGGGCATGGTCTTGAGAGATTCAGCGTATAGTTCACATATTTTTGCAGAAGGGCCAATGCCCATGACCTTGCCCTTTTCGAGCCAGATGGCCTTTTTGCAGAGTTTTTTGACCTGAAGGGCATTATGTGAAACAAACAACAGGGTTGTACCGCCGCTGAGCAGTTGTGTAATGCGCTGTTCGCACTTGGTACGGAAATGAGCATCACCGACAGAAAGCACTTCATCGGCGATAACGATATCAGCATCGACACAGGTAGCAATCGCAAAGCCCAGACGGGAAACCATACCGGAGGAATAGTTTTTCAGCGGTACGTCAACAAAGCGTTCGAGTTCAGCAAAATCAATGATTTCATCAAAGCGGGAGCGGATATACTTTTTCGTGTGGCCATGCATCGTACCGACCAGAAAAATATTTTCTCTGGCGGAAAGGGAACGGTCAAAGCCGCCGGTGATTTCAATCAGCGGGGCAATATTGCCCTTGACACGCACAGAACCTCTGGTAGGGCGGATAATACCGGCAATCGTTTTGAGCATGGTAGATTTACCGGAACCGTTGCGGCCAATCAGCGCCACGGATTCGCCTTTTCGTACCTGAAAACTGATATTCCGCAAAGCCCAGAATTCGTCAAAGTGGAGCTGTCCCTTAATCAGATTGATAAAGTATTCCTTTACGCCGTCCTCACGGTTCCTGCTCAGATTGAACATGACAGAAACATCCTTTGCATCTACCACGATATCGCCTTTGGGCGTATCGGAGGGCAGAATGATGGGAACGGCCGGTGTCGGTTCGGAGGCGTAAGCAGTTGTTTTTTGTGGAGACTCCACCGCCGCAACGGGGGTGAAACCGGCGGCATCTTGTTTTTCGGACATTAAGAACACCTCTTTCGTAGGAGCGGAATCAGATATACAGGAAGAAGCGGTCTTCCTTTTCCTTGAAGGTAACAGCGCCAAGTGCCAGCATTAAAATAGTATAGCAGGTGCCGACAATCAGCATTTTTTCCGAAGGAAGGCGGGCATTGAGAGTGAGTTCACGGAAAATGTTGATATAGACATAAACGGGATTGAGATCCCACAAAAAGCGGAACTGTTCGGGGATGATGTCAATGGGATAGAAAATCGGTGTAATATACAGCCAGATACGCCGCAGAACATGGTACAAATAATTGAGGTCCCGCAGGAAGGTGCCATAGGCGCATAACAGCATACCCAGACCGAGTGTAAACAAATAAGCCATGATAAGCGGCAGCGGCAGAAGCAGCATATAAGGATTCATAGGTACGCCGATGACCACGCACACCAGAAAGAACGGCAGGATGGAAAGCACCATCGTAAGGAAATGCTGTGTGACGGAGGAAATGCAGAAGAAATAGTTGGGGATCTTCATTTTATGGATGAGCGAAGCGTTGAGGATAATACAGCCCATCGCCGCCGAGGAACCTTCAAAAATGAAGGAAAACAGCATATTACCGCTGAACCAGTAAGCCGGATAATGCGGAATGGAACGCTTGAACAGCGTTGAAAAAACGATCGTGATGACGATCATCATCAATAGCGGACTGAGCATGGACCATGCCACGCCCAGAACGGATTTGTAGTATTTTTTCTTGAAATCTCTTTTGATAACTTCCTTGAGAAAAGGAAAGAAATTCATGAATTCATAGATGCTCTTTTTCATCCTATCGCTCCTTTTGATACGGTCAATGGCACAGCGAATCGTTGAGAGAACGGACTGTGCGGTCTATGCGGTATGCCGTACCCGATATGGGTATGGGCGGATATAACAAAGGGACAGACAATGCTTTCCTTACAATATATAGAGAGGGGACGGTTCAATAACGGCATGGCAGGGAGGTCATGCCGGATATAGGCAAAGAAATTTGAAGAGTGTGCCTTTCGTGCGGAATGACAACAAAATGCTTTTATGTTTTTACGGATGATGGAACAAATCTATTATAACACTACTTTGGGCGCTTGTCTATTGTATTTTTTGACTATTTGCCCATTTCCTGCCGAAAGCGGTTGAACGGCGGAAAGGAGGATTTTACAAAGTCTTGCAGAAAAAAGTTATTGACTAAGCTAAGGGGATAGTTTACAATAAATAATATAGCGGCTTGCGGATAGAAAATACAGTGGCTGTCAGAGTAAAGAATGGCTGCTCCATCATGAGCCATAAGGTGGTGAAAGCGCATGATTAAACAATATCAGAATAGCTTGAATGCCGTACATATCGTGATGGATGTGATCATCAGTGGCGTGAGCAGTGTGTCAGCCTATTGTATTTTGTGGCTGTTTTTTGAAACGGATGTTCTCAGCGGTCTGTTGTATCGTCAGTGGCTGATGGTATTACTGCCGGTTGGGATAGCGGTCATACAGATTTTGTGCAATCATGCCTGCGATTTGTACCGCTCCTATCGTTCTACAGCTTTTTTGCAGGAGGTACTCAATATTCTCAAGGCGGGTATTGCGGGATTCGTGATTCTCACGATCGTGAGCCTGATTTTCTCACAGCTGGAACGGTTTCCGCTGGCCATGCTGTTCTATTTTTTTGTGGATTGCTTTATTGCCGCCGTCTATCGCTTTTTTCTGCGCCGTATCCTGCGATATATGCGTAAAAAGGGCTACAACAAAAAATATCTGGTGTTGATCGGTGTCAATAACTGTACGGAGAATATTATTGAAAAAATCGGGGTATCACCTGATCTGGGATATGAAATTTCCGGCTATTTTGATATAGCGCCCCGTTCGCACCTCGGCTTGCCGTATCTGGGTAATTTCAAGCAGATATCAAAGTATTTCAAGGGGTTTCTGCCGGATGAAGTGCTGATTATGCTGTCGGACAAATCCCAGCCGTATATGGAACACCTGATTGCCATTTGTGAAAGATCCGGCGTTAAGTTTTCCATTATTCCGAATATGTTTTCAAATTTTTCGTCCCGTATCTATATTTCGAGCTTTGACGGTATTCCGGTGATGAGTATGCGTCAGGTGCCGTTGGATACCACACGGAATAAAATCCTGAAAAGGACGCTGGATATCGTAGGGTCACTCCTGCTGATAGTGCTGTTTTCACCGGTTATGCTCGTGACGGCCATCGCTATCAAAACAACTTCGCCGGGAGCGGTCATCTTTAAGCAGACACGTGTTGGATTAGGACAGCGGCCGTTTACGATGTATAAATTCCGTTCTATGCGGACAGAAACGGAATCTGATCTGTCGTCAGCGGAAAAAAACGATCCCCGCTGCACACCGGTGGGAGCGTTTATCCGCAAATACAGTATTGACGAACTGCCGCAGCTCTTCAATGTGCTGCGGGGAGAAATGAGTCTGGTGGGGCCACGGCCGGAGATTCCTTATTATGTTAAGGAATACCGCAAACAGGTGCCGCTGTATATGGTCAAGCACTATGTCAAGCCGGGCATGACGGGCTGGGCACAGGTGAATGATCTGCGGGGCAGTGATACCTCTATTGATGAGCGTATCAAATATGATATTTATTATATCGAACATTGGTCGGTGTGGTTCGATATCAAAATCCTTTTCCGGACGCTGCAGCAGGTGCTTTATTCCCGCAGCGCCCGATAACAGAATGTTTATTTTTGTGAACAGGAGATGTTATGATTGGAGTTTTATACTATCATCAATGCGGTACTGCTGGTATTGGCGGGGCTGCTGTGTTTCCGTAAGCCTTCCCGTAACAAAAATCTGGTCTATGTTCTTCTGGCATTCAGTATGCTGTTTGTACTGATGGCTTTCCGCAAGGGAATCGGCCATGACTATAATATGTATGCGGTTGGCTTTCGGAACATGGTCTCTACGGGCTGGGAAACGCTGTCCTATAAAGACTGGGAAGTGGGCTTTGTTCTTTTTACGAAGCTGTTGGGAATGATACCGGGCATGGATTACCAATGGTACATGATTATCCTGTCCGTGATTGCGATGCTGCCGGCGGCAATCTTTATTTACCGTGCTTCGGAAATGCCCTGGCTGTCAACTATCCTGTACGTCAATCTATTCCTGTATTTCATGGATATGAACTTCCTGCGGCAGATGATCGCCGTGTCTTTGATGATGCTGGCGTGGCTTTTCATGAAGCGGAACAAGTTTATCTGGTATGTCATTGTCATTGTAGCCGCTTCCTTCTTCCATCAGACAATTCTGCTGATGCTGCCGGTCTATTTTCTCGTGAAAATGAAGCCCGGTATCAAAGAACTGCTGATTTATGGATTCTTTTTGCTGTGGTTCTATACGGCATCCGCTAACCTGTTTGATCTGGTTATGAACTTCTACCATGAAGAGTATCGGGAATCTGTTTTCATTGTAGAGGGCGTTTCGTTTATCTATGCCATTCTGCCGCTGTTCCTGACGGTGACATCCTTCATATTGGTGAAGCTGGGTACCATTAACCTGACGAATGAAAATAAATATCTGATCAATCTGACCTTTATCGGTACGCTGATGATGGTAACTATGTCCCGACACAGCATTATCGAGCGTATGTCCTACTACTTTATTATCTTTATGATTTTGCTGGCACCGGTTATTTTCCGTTCTCTCAAGACCAGAGGTATCCACTATACCACCGCTAACGAGAAAACGATTGACTGGACGTCGGATAAGGCCAGAACGATTCTTGCTGTTACTTTCCTGATCGTGGTGCTGGCATTGTCGTATGTTCATTTTTATTACGGACTGAACGAAAATGCACATGGTGTCAAGATATATGAAACATGGGTGAAACTGCCCTGGGCGTAACTATACAAAAGACTGTACAGGAAACTGTGCGGTCTTTTTTTGTGTATGAATAGTTGCCAAAAATCAGCCGAATATTTTGGTAAAATTATGACAAAGAGAGAACTTGCCAATTTCTGTTGACATTCACTTTTTTTTTATGATAACTATAAATGAGCAAATTTCTAATGCTTTCGTCAGACTGCACAAACCCTTCCGTCAAAAATCAACCATTTTAATGGTTGATTTTTGCCACCTCCCC
>ONYQ01000028.1 GCA_900322145.1 uncultured Eubacteriales bacterium | reverse complement strand
GGCGGTTATCCGGCGAATAACAGCAGTCCGTTGGGCGGTTATCCGGCGAATAATAGCAGTCCGTTAGGCGGTTATCCGGCAAATAATAATAGTCCGTTGGGCGGTTATCCGGCAAATGATAACAGTCCGTTGGGCGGTTATCCGGCGAATAACAGCAGTCCGTTGGGCGGTTATCCGGCGAATAATAGCAGTCCGTTGGGCAGTTATCTGGCAAATGACAGCAATTCCTTTGGATTCGCACCGGCACCAACACCTTCCACACCAACACCTTCCGCACCGATACCTTCCACACCAACACCTTCCGCACCGATGCCTTCCGCACCGACAAGTTCTCACAGCCATGTCCATGCTAAAAATCCCGCCCGCTTTCTTAAATACGGTATCCTTGCCTGGATTGCCGGTTCCATCGCCCTGACGGTCTTTCTGATGAAACGGATGGAATTCTGGGTCGTCTATGCGGGTTTTCTCCAGTTACTGGCAGGTCTGACGGTTTATTTTGTAGCTTTGCCGAAAAACCGTGTAAAATCCATGATAAAATTCTGGGTGGTCGATGCGTTGGCCATCATTGCACTGATGATTCTGCGGTGGAGTATCCCCTCCTTTTTTGCATGGATGAATGAATCGTTAGCCATGCTGTTGGCACTGCTGTTCTTTTGCGGCACCGGTATTGCTGTACCGTTCTATACATGGCTGGCGGCTTATACCGTCAAACGGCACTGTAAAGTATCCGTAACGGCGGTATGCACACACGTTGAAACCTCTGTCCGTCAGGGCGGAAAGCACAGCGGTGCTACCGTATACTGTCCGGTTTATGAATACGATTATATGGGGGTGCCGGTCTGCGTCAAAGGCGGCAAAAGACGTGTTTCCACACGCACCGGAACAAAAGTCCATATGCTGGTCAATCCTGAGAACACAAGGCAGTTTCTGATTCTTGAAAGATTCCACAAAGATATGATTTCTTCCTGTATATCCGGTGCCATTTTCTTTGCTATGGGTGTCTTTACCGTCTGGCATATGTAGCGCCTGATCAATCTGCGGCACCGTATTTTTGATATAAAAAAGGGTGGTTCCCATGCGCAATGATTTCCATTCCTCTTTGGAGGGTCTGAACTTTGGTTTTGCCGAAGAAATACATACCCATCCTCCCGACACAGACACTTCCTATACGGTTTGGTTTTGCCGAAGAAATACATACCCATCCTCCCGACACAGACACTTCCTATACGGATACAAACACGGAGGAACTGCCCTTTCTTGGCAGTTATACCGCCGATAACGATACGGTTTTCTTACAGGAAGCAGTTCCGTCCTATGATGAAAATACGGAGCATTCCCTTTCTATCAATGAGCAGAATATCCCGTCAGAATTATCCAGCCGTCAGCCATTGACAGGAGATTTCACAGGCTTCGATAAAGCTTTTTTCAGCAGAAATCCGGTCACGAATTATTCGCCGGAAGAAATCGCCTTCGCCAAAAGTATTTATAATACTTCTGCTTCCGCTTATAGCGGCCATGTGCTGCGTCTGAATGATATACGGGATGCATTGGTGGAAATGTTTGCACAGCCGCCGGTACGCTTAACGATCTGGATTTTTCTTTCGGTACTGTTGACACTGGTACCCACTATTTTCGGAGAGTTATGGGCTGTTGTCGTATTCTGTTTTCAGACAGTCCCCGGACTGCTGCTGTATCGTTACGGGCAAAAGGCGGAACGGCCGGTCGTATTCAATGTTTTCTTGTTTATCATGTCAGCCGTTTGCCTGACACTGGTATTGCTGCGCTTTACGGAACCGGCGCTTTTAGGGAAAGTGACTTACCGATGGTGGCAGTTATCGCTGATAGGTATTATAGACAGTGTGTGTTTGTGTGTGATGATTATTTCACACACACGCAGCCGTCAGAAAAAGAACGCCTGCTCCGAATCGGTAGCCGCTTTATGCTTTGATTTGCTGCCTAAAAAAATCCACTCCCGCTATAACCCCCGCACCCTCTATTGTCCGATCTATGAATATACCTATCAGGGACGGCTGTACCGTGTACGCAGCACCCATTATTCCAGCATGGGCGTACCGAAAATCGGCAGACAGTATATTCTTAAAATCAATCCCTATGAACCTTCTACTTTCTATGATACGGCACAGGAAAGAACAAGACTTTCTGTAATTACCATCATTTGTCTGGCCGTTATCTTCTATGGCTTCTTTATGTGTTATCAGCTTCTTGCCCCTGCCCTTTAATATCCTGCGGATGTTCTCTTTTCATGAGATCATCCGCATTTTTTTGCTTGCCGTATATTAAAATGGCCGCCTTCGGGTATGATAACATTCCCAAAGGCGGCAAAGCACCGTATTCAAATCAACATTCATCCTGTCATTCTAAGGAACGACAAAGCGGAAAGCTTCTCTGTGGCAAAGAGCCGGAAACCGGCACTATTCCACTTTCCACTTTCCACATTCCACATTCTATCAGCGATCAGCAGTCATTTTGCCAACGGTTTCAGGACAGCAGTTCGTTGACTCTGTCCTGTACTGCCTGATAATCATAGCCTGCTTCCGTCAGCAGTCGTTCACGTTCTTCACCGCTGCCCCATTCACCACGAATGACTTCCTTCGCCAGTGTGTCTAAACTTTTACGGGCTATTTTCCGTGTGAAATCCAGTGCAATCCAGCCCTGTACACCGCCGTATTCCGTCAGTCCCCATGTGTAACCGCCGCCCGCTGTCTGTCGGGTAATCAACAGCTTTTCACCGCAGGGAATGGCCCCTAAAATTTCATACGAAGTGCCGGCACCGCTGCGAAGGTTCACACCATCCTGTGCCGTAACACAAACTTCATAATGCACCTTGACCGAAGAGGATACCTGATGAATTTCCGTCTGCGGTTTCTGTGATGGCTTGGCGGCTGTTCCCGTAGAGGTAGACGCTTCACGGAACAGCTCGGCACGATAACAGATATCCGTATCAACATTTCCCGTGATACCGCTGATATGACCTGTCCAGCTATTCTGCCAGAGGGCAATATTCGGATAGCCGACCGGAATGCTTTCCGGTGCATCCGGTGAGGCTAACCATAGCGCATACTGTTTCAACCGGTCGTAATCAAAGCGGTAGGTCATCCAGCTATAGTTGGTATACAGTACCGGCTGATATCCCGCCGCTTTCACACGTTCCAGAAATATTTCAGCGCATTTCGTCCAATCCGGAAAACAGCCGATATGATTGGCATAGCGCTCAGAATCTTCTTCAATATCCAGTGCAATCATGCGAATATGCGGACGATATTTTTCCGCTAAACGGATGGCAAAATCCGCCTCAGCACAGGCGGTCGTTTCATCAATAAAATACGCAAAATGATAGATGCCAAAGGGAATGGCGTTTTGAATACAGCCTTCCGCATTCTGATCATAGCAGGCATCCACCTGCGAGGGAATATCCGAGCCAAAGGAACTGCGAAGGATAGCAAAATCAATAGCGTTCTTCGCTTGTGACCAATCAATCGTACTGTTGGCATAGGATACGTCAATACCTTTCATTCCCTGTCCTCCTTCTCAATTTCGGGCAGTCCCGCCACGGAAGTCAACAGCGACAGAAGCGCCGCCGTTACCGCCGTAGAAATAACGGTCACCCAGGGTACAGCGCCCAGTGTAGCGGATACACCGATACCCGCCGCCGCTGTCTGCGCCAGTGTTCTCACGGCACGAAGGCCGGCGGCCTTACACCATGCTTTTGTCTTACTTGTCATTTTAATCTTTCCTCCAAATCTCCGATGCGGTGGTTGGCTACTTTGAGTTTTTCCTCCTGCACCTGTGTTTTTTCTTCCAAAGCATACATCCTCTCTATCAGATTATTATGCTTTTCCACTTTTTGTTCCAGCATTTTAATGCGGTACTCCGTCAGTTTACCGCCGGTCAGAATACCGGCAAAGGTACCCAGCAGAGACCCTACCAAAGCCAGAAGTGAACTGATAACAGAATTATCCATTTTTTCTCTCCTTGTATTGTAATTTCTGACCTGCTTTGTGTGTCAAAACCTCCTTCACTTATCCTGCCCCAAAATAAAAAATTCGACCTCTGAAGGTCGAATTGTGGAAAAGTTCCCCAAAATAATCACAAGGGGGTATCTGTCCTTCCGGACAAATCCCCCCTGACGGCTAAAACTGTATCGTAAATAAAGGAATAGACTGTGCGACAGGAATCGCAATAAAACCGCAGATCGTCCCGATCATCATACCGGCCAATACATCAGTCGGATAATGCACCAGCAAATATAATCTCGAAAAGGCGATCAGAAAGGCATACAGCCCGACCGCCAAGGCCAGCCACAGCGGACACATACAGCCCATGACTGTAGCCACTGCAAAGGATGCGCTTGTATGTCCCGAAGGAAATGAATAATGCGGAGGATTTTCGATCAGCAGATATTCATCAAAGGCCTTTTTGCAGGGGCGTACTCGCCTGACAATATGTTTAATCGTTATTTCACCGGTGAGAGAAGCAATACCCATGGCGGCCAGCACCGTAAAGCCGGTCAGCCGCCAACGGTTCATCAATAAAAAGGGTACCGCTAAGGCAAACCAGATATAGCCGTTATCTCCCGTGGTGGTAATCAGAATCATCAGCTTGTTCATAACAGGCGTATGCCGTCTGGCAAACCACATCAGCACCCTGTCATCCAACGCCTGGATACGCTTCAACATCTTTTTCACCGCCCATAGCTTTTCACCTTCCTATTATATCATATCTCCTGCCCTATTTCAAACCCTAAAATAAAATATTTTCCATTTTTTGTACAATATTCGTATTTTGACAGTGAATGGTCTTTTATCTGACCAGTGCCGTACCTTCCGCCATGACCGGCTGTTTTTTGATGCCAAACATTCTTCTCAGTACAAAGCCCCAGAATTTCGGTCTGTCAATCACAACAAATTTCATGTACAACGACTCCCTTCAAATACGGCGGCACCTTATACCGCATAAGGAACTGATAATCAGAACGACCGCTACCACTACCACTACCCAACAGGGCGGCAGGATACTGGCTGTCAGCAATCCCATACTGAATGCCAGCAGTTTCCCATCACCGCATTGTTTTCTCCTTTTCCACACATCAATCACCCTTTCCGCCGGCTGTTACGCTGTCCATTTCTCAGGTGACAGGGTAAACAAAGCGTTGCAAGCGCTGTTTTGCCGTCACAATCACAACCTTATCGGATATGTTCCTGCGGATTGGGCGGTATAGGCCGTTTGTTCCTTACACTACCATAATATACAGTCACGGCGCATTTGACACAACTTTTTTTCGGTACGGCAAAAAATACGCCTGTCCGTTCTGCCGTGAACGGACAGGTGTTTGTGCGGAATATTCTTTTTTTTCAAGGAAGGCAACGCCTTATCACATTACTTTTGCTGAAAGAGAATCAGAGCGGTACCGACGACCTGAACACGAGCCGCATCATCGGTAATGGTATTGCTGACACCGAGAGGAAAACCGGCTGAAAGGTCAATGCCGTCACCCTCATACAGAAAACCGCTGAGCGATACCCGACAGCTATGACAGCCGAAAGGAAACACCGCAAAACCGCTGTTTTTATAGCCGGATAATACGGCTGTTTCGTCTGTCAGAACACGATAACACCAGCCGTTTCCGATCATCTCACCGTACAGTCCTCTCTGTGACAAATAGCAAAGTGCCGCATAATTGGCAAAGGTATGATCCGGCCGTCCGCCGGTCATGCCGAGCAGTAAAAATGTCCGGAACCCCCGTCGGATGCCTTCCTTGATACAATACATGGTATCGGTATCATCCTTTTGAACCGGCAGACGGATGATTTCCCCGTCAAACGCTGTCGGCAAGGGGGCAGAATCAAAGTCCCCGATAATCAGTCGGGGCATGAAACCGGCCTTCTGCGCCCATATATAACCGCCATCGGCACACATAATATAATCATCGTCCTGCAGAAGGGATGTCCATCCGGTCACATGGGTATCCGGAGAAGCACCGATAATCACACAGCGCTGTTCTGTCATGGCATACCCTCCTTCAAGATTTCTGCAAGCGTTTTTTCATTTCCCAGGCAGGGATATTTCTGACTTCCTCATACATAGCGCAATAGCTGTTATGGCGGGACACGGGAATTTTCCCTTCCTGAACAGCTGACAGCACTGCACAGCCCTTTTCACAGGTATGGGAACAGGTCGAAAACCGACACTCCGTCAGATAGTCACGGAATTCCGGAAAACACGCCGCCATTTCATCGCCCATGATGACCTCATACCGTTCAATATCCACCGTAGAAAAGCCCGGTGTATCGGCCACATAACCGCCGCCGACTTTATATAATTCACTATGGCGTGTCGTATGACGGCCCCGTCCTAATTTACGGCTGATTTCGGCGGTTTCAATTGCCAGTTCAGGGAACAGCGAATTGAGCAAAGAGGATTTGCCGACACCGGTATTGCCCGTAAAAGCGGAAACCTTCCCCTGAAGCAGAGCGCATAACTGTTCCTTATCCTGCGGAGAATGGATGCTATAAGCAAAAGCCGTCATGCCGATACTGCGGTAGATATGCAACAGCTCCGATACATCCGCCAAATCCGCTTTGGTGAATACCACGATCGGTTCAATGCCCTTTTCCACCGCTACAGCGGTGATTTTATCAATCATCAGCAGATTCGGTGCCGGTTCACTGACCGAGGATACAATAAACAACTGATCGAGATTCGCCAGCGGCGGCCGTATCAGTTCATTCTTACGGGGCAGGATGGTTTCAATAGAGGCGGTGCCATCCTCCCACACGGCAATCTCCGCTTTGTCGCCAACGGCCGGTGCAATGCCTTTTTTGCGGAAAACGCCCCTTGCTTTACACTCATAAAGCGTGTCAGCGGCTTCAATATAATAGAAGCCGCTGATTGCCTTAACAATTAAACCTGTTAATTTTTCCATGCCGTCTTACCGCTTACCTGCCTGTGGATTCACTGGATCCATCATCGGGCGTTACCTCAAAGGAAGCCTCTGTCGGTTCATCAACGCTTTCCTCTGAGGATTCTTCAAAGGATTCCTCACTCGATTCGTCCTCCGAAGATTCTTCACTCGATTCGTCCTCAGACGGCTCATCATCTACAAAGCTGGCAAGGAAAGTATCAATTCTTTCGATAGCTTCATCATAAACTTCCTTGATTTCGCTTTCATCGCCAACGGTATCCATGATCTTGCCTGTATAGTCATTGATGGTTCTGTCAAAGTAAGCATATTCGTTCACAATGCTGAATACATACTCCCTGAGGGTAGCTCTGGTAGTAGCATTACTGCTGTACTGGGTATAGTCAGTATTGTTGGCATAGGCATTGAGGATCTTACACAGCTGTGTCTTGTAATCCTTGAAGGCCGGCTGTTTCACCTTATACTTGGTTTTGTAAGAAGCGTCCTGAATCGAAATGGTCTGCTCCTTGAAGTCAATAGTAGCGGTTTCCCACTTCATGCCGTTGACCATGGTGGTCAGCTTCTTCTTGTCATTGACTGCACCGTCAGGCGCAACGGTTGTTTTGGCTTCGGCACCGGTAGCCGGAACGATCTTATTATCAAAGAGAATAACATTCGTACCGTCTGCGTTATTCTGGATGATCTGAACAGCCATTTCGGCGTATTCATCCTCCGGCAGATTAACGATATACTCTACCGAGCGGCGAATCTTACTGCCGTCACTGACCTGAATGGTTATTTTTCTCTTGGTCAGCTTATTGCCGGGCAGAGGATCTGTACCGACAACAATACCGGGTTCCAGTGCGCTGGCGATCATTGCTTTTTCCGTCTTAAAACCGAGGGCTTCGAGATTGGATTTTGCCTTATCAAAGGACAGACCGGCCACGCTGGGAATCTCAATCTGTTCGGGTGCCGCACCGGCGGAAACAATCAATGTAATGGTTGTGTCGGGATACTGATCGGTACCTTCCTGCGGGGAACAATCCATAACATAACCGGCGGCGACATCGGTGCTATAGACCTTTTGCACGTCATAGGAAGTAAAGCCCTTATCGGTCAGTTTTTCAATGGCCTTCTGATCGTTGTAGTTCTTGACCTTAGGCACTTCCACCTTTTTCTTGTTGGTATAAACGGTGAGCTTAATGGTTGCATTCTCCTTGATCTTCTTGGTACCCGATTCCGGATCCTGTGCTGTAACAGCATTTACGGTAGTACCCTGATTGGTATCAATGATCTTGAAGTTGAACTTATAGCTCTTATTATTCTGTACCTCGTCAATACTCATGCCCACAAAGTTCGGCACGTCTACCGTTTCGACTTCATTTCTCTTAGCGATATTCTGCACGATCAGCACAAAGAAGAAAATGAAAGCGGCCAATACGGTGATACTGACAAGAATGGTGATCCACTTGACGACCGTTTTGGAACGGGAAGAAGATACTTCCTCATCCAGTGCGCTGAAATCCGCCGCATAGGATGCTGCCGGCTGTTGAACAGGTACAGCCGCCGTACCTACGGATTCAATATACTTGGTAGGCGCTCTGTCAACAAAGTAATTATAGTTAAAGCGTGTGGTGGGATCCTTGCGGAACAGTTCGATTGCCTCTAACATTTCTTTGGCGCTCTCATAACGTTCACGGGGTTCCTTCCGCATAGCCCGCAGAGTGATTTCTTCAAGACCCTCCGGTACGCTTTCATTGATTTCACGCAGCGGCTTCGGTTCATTCTGCAGCTGCATAATGGCAACGGATACGGCGCTGTCTGCATCAAAGGGCAGCTTACCCGTGAGCATTTCATAGAGCATCACGCCAACGGAATAAATATCCGCCTTACCGTCTGTCACACCGCCTTTTGCCTGTTCAGGGGCGATATAATGAACAGAACCGATAGCCTTGTTGGTCATGGTGCGGGTTTCGCCGTCATTGATACGGGCAATACCGAAATCTGTGACCTTAATAGTACCGTCCTGCAGCAGCATGATATTCTGCGGTTTCACATCTCTGTGGATAATACCCTTTTCATGGGCGTGCTGTAATGCCTGCAGAATCTGCACCGTAAAATGTACCGCTTCCTTCCAGGGAATCGCATTCTGCTGGCCGATATACTCCTTGAGCGTAATACCGTCAATATATTCCATGACGATATACTGTATCCTGTCGCCAAAGCTGACATCATACACCTTGACGATATTCGGATGGGACAGTACAGCAATTGCCTTGGATTCATTTTTAAAGCGCCGGATAAATTCTTCATTACCGAGGAATTCATCCTTGAGAATCTTGATGGCTACGGTCTTATCGTCGATATTATCATGCGCCTTATAGACCATCGCCATACCGCCAACGCCGATCAATTCCTGTATTTCATATCTTCCGTCAAGTCTTTTGCCGGTATATTTATCCATCAACAAATACTCCTTTCAAACATCAGTCTGCAATCACGGCTACCGTGATATTATCACTGCCGCCCTGTGACTTAGCCGCCCGTATCAGCGTTTCGATCAGTTCTTCCTCACCGGTCTGGTCAATGAGCCGGCATAAATCGGCATCGCTGAAATAGCCGGACAAACCGTCCGTACAGATAATCAGCCGACTGCCCTGCGGAAAGTTTTCCATAGTATAATCGGTTGCCAGTCCTGCTTCTATGCCAAGCGCACGGGTAATAATATTGCGGTTCGGATGCACTCTGGCTTCTTCTTCGGTAATCCGACCGGCCGACACCAATTGCTGTACAATCGAATGATCGGTGGTCAGACGGCGAATCTGTCCGCTGCCATACAGATAAGCACGGCTGTCGCCCGCATGGACAATATAAACCAAGCCGTTTCTGACAATGGCACACACAACGGTAGTACCCATACCACGCAGTGTGAAGTCTTCCATTGACATCCGATAGACTTCTGTATTAGCGCCTTCTACCGCTTCTTCCATTAACGTTCTGATCTGTTCGGAGGTCATGTCCGGGTGATAACCCTCCGTCAGGTGCTGCGATATAGCTTCTGTCGCAACGCTGCTTGCCGTACAGCCGCCATTGGCACCGCCCATTCCGTCACAGACTACCGCCCACACCGCATTGTCCGAAAACATACCTGTTTTGCAATAGTCCTGATTGGAATCACGCACCAATCCTATATCGCTGCCGGAATATACCCTCATGATGATTTTTCCTCCTTTTGATACGCCCGCCGGAGCTGTCCGCACGAGGCATTGATATCACTGCCGAGTGTCCGCCTGATGGTTGCGGTAAAGCCCGCCTTTTCGAGGACGGCTATAAACTGATGTATTCTGTCCTGTCTGCTTTTCTGATAACCCGTTCCGCCCACGGTATTCACGGGAATCAGATTAACATGGCATAACATTCCCCTGAGCCGTCTGGCTAATTCTGCGGCATGAGCCTGACTGTCATTCACCCCGTCAATCATCGCATATTCAAACGAGATTCTTCGTCCCGTCT
Source organism: uncultured Eubacteriales bacterium (assembly GCA_900322145.1). GTDB lineage: Bacteria > Bacillota > Clostridia > Oscillospirales > Acutalibacteraceae > UBA1213. The sequence continues at coordinate 9,962 of ONYQ01000028.1, read as the reverse complement.
GCTCTATGTAATAGCGGCACGCTTTGAGTAATTCCTCTATCCCATAACGGCGGTTAATCGGCATGGTACGGCTGCGGATCTGATCGTTGGGTGCATGCAGTGACACCGAAAGTGTCAGCTGTAATTTCAAGTCAGCTAATTCATAGATTTTCGGCACAACGCCGCAGGTGGAAAGGGATATATGACGCATACCGATATTCATACCCTTTTCACTGCTGACAAGACGCAGAAAACGAATCACGTTATCGTAATTATCCAGCGGTTCGCCCATGCCCATCAGCACGATATTGGAAATACGGATATTGGCATCTTTCTGTTCCGCCCTGAGCTGTGCCAGCATTTCCGAGGCGGTCAGATTTCTGGAAAAACCGCTCTGTCCTGTGGCGCAGAAGGTACAGCCCATCTTACAGCCGACCTGCGTAGAGATACAGCTGGTATAGCCGTGATGGTATTTCATCAGCACCGACTCCACCGCTTCCCCGTCCGGAAAGGAGAGCAGATATTTCCTTGTACCATCATAAGCCGAAATCAATTTTTTTTCAATACTTGCGAATAATAGTTGGTAGTTTTGTATAAGCTTTTCCCTTAATTTCTTGGGAATATTAGTCATTTCATCAAAGGATTGGACACCTGACTGAAGCCATTGATAGACCTGTGCGGCCCGATAGGACGGTTCTCCCAAAGCGGCCAGTTCTTCCGCTATTTCCTGTTCATACATCGAGCCGATATCCTTTTGCATTGTCATCACTTCCTTTGAAACATACTGATAAAGAAGCCGTCGGTACCGTGAAGCGGCGGCAGCAGTGTCAGTTCGTTATCCGGTTCGGGAATACCTCTTGTCATGCCTTCCGGCAAAGACAGCGGACACGGCACAAAATCCTCATGTTCCGCTAAAAACCGCTGTACGTTGTCATGATTTTCACGGGGATGCAGCGTACAAGTGGAATATAATAACCGTCCGCCGCTTCTGACAAAAGAAGCCGCACGGCACAGAATACGATACTGCAGGTCCGGCAGGGCTGACAGCCCTAAATCATCCTTATAACGCAGTTCCGGCTTACGGCGCAGAATCCCCAGTCCCGAACACGGCACGTCACATAGTACCCTGTCCGCCATCGTGTCACTTTGCAGTGCCGCCGCATCACCGGCTTTTGTGTTGATGATATGAATGCCTAAACGCTGTGCGCCGTTCTGCACTAATCCTAATCTTGCCTCATATAAATCGCAGGCCATAATCCTGCCCCTGTCGCACATTCTTTCGGCACAAGTGAAACTCTTGCCGCCCGGTGCGGCGCATACATCGAATACGGTTTCTCCCGGCTGGGGATCTAAAAACCGACAGCACAACTGCGAAGCCATATCCTGCACATGAAAGTCACCTTCCTGAAAGGATGCTAACCGTTCTACCGCCCCTGTATCCTGCAGTAATAAAGCATTGTCATCCCATGCGGATAACTCCGCCTGAACGCCTTCGGCGGCTAAACGAGCCGTCAGTTTTGCGGCATCCGTATGCAGGGTATTGACACGCACCGACAGCGGGGGACGTTCCGACAGCGACTTCAGTAGTCCGATGGTGACATCATCGCCATAGCTTTCACGCCATAGCTTAACAATCGTTTCGGGGCAGGAGTACCGCACCGACAAATATTTATTTTTACCCTTTTTCGGATCAGGGGTACGCAATTGTTGATCGGCAGCCGCCTTCCGTAATAAAGCATTGACAAAACCGGCCGCTTTATCCAGACCGTTCTGACGGCACAGACGGACGGTTTCATTCACGGCGGCGGCATTCGTTACCGAATCCATCAGAAAGAGCTGATACAATCCCATTCTCAGCAGTACGATAACCTTACGGTCTATGGCATGAACAGAACGGTCGGAACGTACCGCTATATTATAATCCAGCAGGAGTTTATTTTCTAATACGCCATAAAACAGCTTGGCGCAAAAGCTCTTATCCCGTCCGGAAAGTCCGCTTTCTTCTAAAAGCGTATCCAGTACGATATTGGAATAGGCATCATTTTCTTCGACACGCCGCAGTGCCGCATAAGCCACTTCTCTCGCTTCTGCCATCAACACCCCTCCCCGTATGTCGGGATTTCACACAATTCAACTAAAGCGCAGTTCGTCTGCTGAAAGGCCATGCAGACCATTCAGATAAGACTGTGCCGACATTTTTTTCTTGCCTTCGGGCTGTACCTCTATAATCTCTACAGCGCCTTCACCGCAGGCCACCACAAACGGCTGTAAGGACAACACCTGTCCCGGTTCGCCGTGACCTTCGGTTATGATGGTACGGTGTATTTTCAGGCGCTTACCGTTGAGAACGGCAGAAGCGCTCGGCCAGGAATTCAATCCCCGTACTTTATCATGCACTTGCTGTGCGGTTTTGGTAAAGTCAATAGGCGATAATTCTTTGGTCAGCATAGCAGCATAGCAGGATTGACTGTCATCCTGTTTTTCAGGCTGTAAACGGCCTTCTGCCGCCGCATGAACGGTCTGCACGATCAATTCAGCGCCTAATGCCGCCAAACGGTCATGCAGTTCCTCGGCGGTTTCATTTTCACCAATGGTCAGGGATGCTTTCATCAGCATATCGCCGGTATCCAGACCGACATCCATTAGCATGGCCGTCACACCGGTTTCTTTCCGACCGTCTAAAATCACCCATTGTATCGGTGCCGCTCCACGATAGGCCGGCAGTAATGAAGCGTGTACATTGATACAGCCATACGGCGGTAATGTCAGGATATCCTTCGGCAGAATTTTGCCGTAAGCTACCACAACGATCATATCGGGCGCAAGTTCCTGCAATACAGCCAACGCTGTACCGTCTTTGAGGGTAGTCAGCTGATAGACAGGAATCTGATGCGCTTCGGCGCATACCTTGACGGGCGGCGGTTCTAAGCGGTAACCCCGTCCCTTAGGCTTATCGGGCTGTGTAAAGACCGCCGCTATGGTATTGCCGTCCTGTATCAGCGCTTCCAGACAGGGAACCGCAAAATCCGGCGTTCCCATAAATACGATTTTCATGTATTTTTCCCCTTCCTTATGGTTGATTCCTATCAGGAAAGATTACTTTTTCTTTTTCTTAACGACTTTCGCCACAGGCTTGAAGGGTTCTTCCTTGCGGATGATATGCTCCTTGAACAGAATACCGTCCAGATGGTCATTTTCATGACAGATAGCTTTGGCGAGCAGTCCTTCGGCATTCAGTGTAAAGCGGTCGCCCTCACGGTTATAGGCTTCTACCGTGACATACATCGGGCGCTTGGTAATGCCGAATTCACCCGGACAGGATAAACATCCTTCACTGCCTTCCTGTTCGCCGGAAGTCTTGAGGATACGAGGATTGACAAATTCCAGCAGGCCGTCACCGATATCAATGACGAACAGCCGCCGCAGGATACCTACCTGCGGTCCTGCCAGACCAACGCCTTCCCTGTCCAGCATGGTTTCATACATATCATCCAGTAATGTCTTGAGTTTATCGTCAAATTTTTCTACCGGACGGCAGACCTTCGTTAATGTCGGGTCGCCTTCCTTTACAATATTTCTGATAGCCATAATAGTTTCCCCTTTTCCGTACAGCCTGCCGACAGCATTTTTTCCGCAAGCTGTACGGTCGGCTGTGCATAACTGATTATATAATGTTATCCGGGTCGATATCCACATAAGCGGTAATATCATTGAAAGGACGCTGCTGACCGAATTCCGTCAGCAAACGAGCCAGCAATTCCCGTGAACGGCGGTTATTTCTGAATTTGAGGATCATGCGGTAACGGAATTTATTGTTCACTCTGGCGATCATCGCCGGTGAAGGCCCCAGTACCCGCAGAGGCTGTTCGGCATATTCCTGCGACACTAAAGCGGCTAACCGTTCCGCAAAGAACAGGGAAGCCTCCTGTGTTTTTTGCCGATCCTCTCCGGCAAAGACCACGATGCCGATATCCGTAAACGGCGGATAAAGCATAGCACGGCGCAGGCTGATTTCATTACTGAAAAATTCCTGATAATCCTGTGCGGCGGCCAATTCAATGATCGGATTTTCCGGTTCAAAGGTCTGAATAATCGCCCGTCCGGTCAGATCACCCCGACCCGAACGGCCGACAACCTGTGTCAACAGTGAAAACGTGCGCTCATAGCTGCGGAAGTCATCACTGTGCAGCATCTGATCCGCCGACAGTACGCCTACCAGTGTCACATTCGGAAAGTCCAGTCCTTTGGCGACCATTTGCGTACCAAGCATGATATCATACTGCCCGTCACGGAAAGCGCCTAATTTTTTTTCATAAGCATAGCGCTGCATAGTGGAATCCGTATCCAGCCGTACCAGACGTGCCTCCGGAAATAACGTGGCTAACTCCTGTTCTGCCTTCTGCGTACCGGAGCCGGCATAACGCAGTTTCGGTGAACCGCAGGACGGACATTTGTCCGGTGCCGGTATCGAATAACCGCAGTAATGACACATCAGACGATGATTGACACTGTGATAGGTCAGCGAGATGGAGCAGTTCGGACACGAAAGCACTTCATTACAGGCTCGGCAGGCAATAAAGGTATTGTGTCCACGACGGTTCAACAGCAAAATGGACTGCTGTCCTTTGGATAAATTATCTTCAATGGATTCCAACAGGACAGAACTGAATTGTGAAAGATTACCCTGCTGATGTTCTTCGTTCATATCGACTGTCAGCACACGGGGCAATTGCGCCGTACCGTAACGGCTGCCAAGTGTATATAACCCATAACGCCCCTGTTGGGCAGCGTAATAGCTTTCCACACAAGGGGTTGCCGAAGATAACACCAACGGACACCGATGATGCCAACAGCGCAGCTTGGCAATATCTCTGGCATGAAAACGGGGCGCTGCGCCTGATTTATAGGAATACTCCTGTTCCTCATCCATGACGATTAAACCAATGTCATTCAGCGGTGCAAAGACAGCGGAACGGGTACCGATCACAATCGGCGCAAGACCATCACGGACACGTTTCCATTCTTCCAACCGTTTGGAAAGTGACAGACCGCTATGAAATACGGCGATTTTCTCACCGTAACGGGCAGTAAATTTTGCTAACAATTGAGGTGTGAGGGCGATTTCCGGCACCATACAGATAACGCCCCGTCCGGCGGCGTGTACCTGGTCAATGAGTTTCATGAATACTGAAGTTTTACCGCTGCCCGTTACACCGTATAACAGTGAAACGGACGCTTCACCGCTGTCATAGCGTTCCAGCAAATGGCGGTAAGCATCATCCTGATCGGGTGTCAGCGTAATAGCTTTAGCGGCCGGTAACGTTTCCTCCTGTGGAGACGGCACCGGCGGTTCGGCATCGTAATAGGCGCAAATGCCACGCTTCACTAAATTATCCACGACTGCCCCCGACACACCGGTAAAATAACAGATTTCCTTTTTGGAAACATCCCCGATAGATTGCAGGGTATGCACAACCTCCTGTTGTGCCGGTGAAAAACGTCTGTCCAGATCATCGGTTTTCAGGGTCACCATTTTAACGCTGACATCCTGCAGCCGTTTTTTGACGGCTTCACTGCGGGACAATACGCCTTTTTTGAACAGCTTGACCAACAGTGTATCCTCCGCCAGTCCCATTGCTTTGAGCAGTCTGTCCTGACGGACAGGCAGTCACGGTCAGACATCCCTTGCGGTAATCCTCCGACAGGCTGTAATCATACATGACATTCAGGGAAAGTCCTGTCGGCAGCATTGCCCGACACGCATCAAATAACGTACAGAAACACCGTTCCTTGATATGAAAGGCTAATTTCACCAATTCAGCCGACAAAACCGGTGTGGAATCCAACAATTCCTGTATGGTTTTCAGTCCGGTAACAGTATCTTTTTCCTGCAAAGACAGAATCATTCCCTGCCGCAGAGAACCGTTGCCGAAATGAATCATCACCCGACAGCCTTCCCGCACACGGGAACGCATTTCCTCCGGTACGGCATAATCATACAGCTTGTCGAAATGGAAAGCGGTCTTGTCAACCGCTACACCGGCCACTAAAAAAGTGTCAGTCATAGGTGTCGGGTTCTAAGATCGCATACTGATGGTCTTCAAATTCCTTGATTGCCACCAGTACCGGCTTATCACAGGTTTTGAGGGGCTTGTCACTGCCCTTGCCGCCCTTTTCTTTTTCGGCAAACAGATCATCCGTAATTTCTCTGGCACGTTTGGCCACCGCAATGGCTAACGCATATTTGCTGGTCTTTCCGGCAAAAATATCATCGACTGACGGTCTTGTGTAATGTTCGTACATAATAACATCTCCTTCATCATCGTGCGGCACTCAGGCCTTGCTTTTTTCCTTTTGCAGTATTGCCGCAATTTCGGCAACACAGTCCTCTAAACGGTCATTGACCACGACATAATCATATTCCTTTGAAAGCGGCATTTCCTCTTTGGCTCTGGCTAACCGCTTCTGGATAACCTCTTCGGTTTCGGTACCTCTGCCACGCAGACGCTGTTCCAGTACCTCTTCCGAAGGCGGCAGGATGAAAATGCTGATACAGGACGGATAATTCTTCTTGACCTGCTGACAGCCCTGTACCTCGATCTCCAAAATAACATCCTTGCCTTCCTGCATCCATTCCTCAGCCTGCTTTTTAGGAGAGCCATAGAAATTGCCGACATACTCGGCATACTCTAAAAAGCCGTTTTCTTCAATCATCTGCAAAAACGCTTCCCTTGTCAGGAAGTGATACTGCCTGCCATCGACTTCACCGGCTCTGGGGGAACGGGTTGTTGCTGACACGGATACGCAGACATTCCCGCTTTTTTGCAGTTCCGTCACTACCGTTCCCTTGCCTGTACCGGCCGGACCGGAAATGACCACCAATAATCCTTTATTTTTCATTAGCGCCTTCCTCCTCACTGCTTTCATTGACACGATGAGCGACCGTTTCCGGCTGTACCGCCGACAGTACCACATGGTCACTGTCCGTTACGATAACGGCTTTGGTCTTACGGCCGCAGGAAGCGTCAATCAGCAGTCCTTTATCCCTTGCATTCTGTACCATTCTCTTGACGGGAGCCGCATCCGGACTGACAATTGCCACAATGCGGGAGGACGAAAGCATATTACCGTAACCGATATTGATGAGCTTCATCCTTTTCTCTCCTGTCATTCGATATTTTGTATCTGTTCCCGTATCTTCTCCAACTCGGCTTTGATTTCCACTACCTTATGGGCTAACTCTGCATCGCAGACTTTGGAACCGGTCGTATTGGCTTCACGGTTCATTTCCTGTACGATAAAATCCAACTTTCTGCCGATAGGTTCGGACTTACTCATCAGATCCTCCAACTGGGCATAGTGGCTTTTCAGACGTACCGTTTCCTCGTTGACCGCCGTTTTATCGGCAAAGATGGCCGCTTCTGTCAGAATACGCTGCGGGTCAACGCTGGTATCCTGCAATACGTCGCTGATTCTTTCATACAGCTTCTGACGGTATTCCTCTACGGTCACCGGTGAACGTGCTTCGATATCATCCACCAGCGAAAGAATCTTCTGACCGTGTGCCAATACATCCTCGGCTAATTTAGCGCCTTCCCTTTCCCGCATATCAATGAAATCACCGATGGCCTTTTCACCGGCTTCACGGACAATCGCCGTCAGAACTTCCTCGCTTTCGGGTACCTTTGAAACGGTAAAGATATCCGCATACTGTGACAGCATCGAAACGGAAATATCATCCTTCAAGCTGTAAGTATCTCTCAGTTCCTGCAAGGCCTTTACATAGCCTGCCGCCAGCGAATGATTGATTTTAACATTCGCCGCCAGACTGTCATTGGCTTCAATGGCTACATAAATATCCACCTTGCCGCGGAATACGCTGTGGGAAATCATTTCCTTGATGGTTTCCTCTAAAAAGCCGCAGCCTTTCGGCAGACGGCACTGCACCTCCAAAAAGCGATGATTGACCGCTTTGATCTCAAAGATCGTCTGGCGGCCATTGACCTGACCCTCAAACCGGCCATAACCGGTCATACTTCTTATCACACAACTCACTTCTTTTCCTTGTAATAACGCCGTGTGCCTTCCCGATGATACCCACGAATCAAACTGCTTATGAAAAGCATTTTCTTTGTCAGGAAGGTACACTCTGTAACAATATATTCTAACAGCTTACCGCCTGTCTTGTCAACACACATCCAAAAAACTTCCTGAAAATTTGTTAGTTTTCACTAAAATTTTCCTTTCACTTTTCCATTCTTTTCCGTTCCGAAAAATCCCTGTTTGAAACCGCCCCATCTGCACAAACTACTGATAAGGGTGTGGAACGTAAACAGTGTGGAGCGTAAACAGTGTGGAGTGAGGAGTGAGGAGTGTGGAGTGTGGAGTTGTCGCAGTGCCATTAGCAGAATGTGCCTTTTGTCGATAATCCAACAGCCTTTATGTACGATGTGCGGGGATAAGTTTCCTGAATGTAAGAATTACCGTCACGCAGAAACTCCACATTCCACACTCTGAAGGTCTTTTTCTGAATGCAAGAACTACCGTCACGCATCAACTCCACACGCCACTCTCCACACTCCAAACTCCAAAAAGGGGTGGTGATTTTTTTTGAAGGGATTCTGGCGAGGGCTTGTCAAGCTGTTATCGCCGGTATTGGGCGGTTTATTTTTGTGTGCGGCGCTGATAGGTTATCTCACGCCGGATGCCCTGACCGCCGCTACAACCGACAGCGCTTTTCTGAATGGAAATTTTCCGCTGTCCCTGCACTATGAGGAAAACACGGTAACGGCGGCGGCTTCGGACAAGCAGACACCATCACTGAAAGCACAGCTTTTACTGTTGGGATTCTTCCCCGTGAAAGAAGTCAATGTAACGATCAGCGACCATCAACAGGTATATGTGGGCGGGAATGCCTTCGGTCTGCGGCTTTATACGGACGGTCTGGTGGTTTCTTCGATCAGCAGTATACAGACAGAAAAAGGTATCGCCGATCCGGCGGCGGATGCCGGTCTGGAACAGGGAGATATCCTTCTGTCTGTCAACGGTGAAACCCTTTGCACCAACGAACAGTTAGCCGATATCGTCACCGGACAGGCGGATACTCCCCTGCATTTCCGTGTCAAGCGTGGAGAACGCATTTTCAGCGCCGATATTACACCGGTCTATGATACGCAGACCAAAAGCAGTAAATTAGGGCTTCATGTACGGGACAGCATTGCCGGTATCGGCACAATGACTTTCATTGACCCCGACAGTCACCGCTTTGCGGGATTAGGACATGGTCTTTGTGATACCGCCAGCGGTTGTCTGATGCCTCTGCTCAACGGTGATATCGTACCCATTCGCATTACGTCTGTTGTCAAAAGTATGTGCGGCCATCCCGGCACATTATGCGGTTCCTTTGCCGACAGTGATGCCGAAGGAACGCTCTCCCAAAACAGCGAACACGGCGTTTACGGACAAATCAATACACTTCCTCAGCAGGGGGAACTCATCCCCGTTGCCTTCCGTCAGGAGATTGTACGAGGGGCTGCCCAGCTTATCTGTACCATTGATGACACTTCCGGTCCCTGTGCTTACAACGTTGAAATCGAGGATATCAGTTACAATGACCGACAATCCGTGAAAAATATGGTTATCCATATCACGGATGAACGTCTGCTCCGTCAGACGGGCGGTATCGTTCAGGGCATGAGCGGCAGTCCTATTTTGCAAAACGGTCAGTTAGCCGGTGCGCTCACACACGTTTTTATCAATGACCCCACACGGGGCTATGCCGTTTTCGCTGAAACCATGACCGCTTTCACTGACAGATAACACGTTGTTTCAAAACGGGCAGGAAAATACTGTTGCCGCCGTTTCCGAAAAAACAGCGGCAACACTCATTATGCATTATGCATTATGAATTATGCATTATAGTAAACCTTCGTTTACCTGTCCGATATTTTTTCAATTTTTTCCGCACAAGAAAAAACGGTACA
>ONYQ01000052.1 GCA_900322145.1 uncultured Eubacteriales bacterium | reverse complement strand
AGGAATTGCTGTTATTGGCGGAAAGCTCCATGTTCGGCAGTTCGCCGGCAGGGTACCGCCGGAAAAGCGGCGAAAAAAAATATGTGGATTCCGTTTTTCACGGCTGTTACCGCAGGGAAGTTTTTGCAAAAGTCGGCGGTTTTCACGAGGACCTCGGCCGCACCGAGGATAACGAACTGCATTACCGTATCCGCAAAGCCGGTTACCGCATTTGTCAGGGCAGTGATATTGTATCTTATCAATATGTGCGGGGAACGCTGGGCGGTTTGCTGCAACAGAAATACGGCAACGGCAAATGGATTGCCCTGACACTGGGGGTATGCTACCAGTGCATTTCCTCTTTCCACTTTGTGCCGTTTTTCTTTGTCTTTATTACGCTGTGTGCGCTGCTGCTGTTCGCTACCGCTTTTATTACGGGGCATTTATGGATGGCATTACCGTTTATTGTCGTTTTTGGCAGCTATGTACTGGCTTCTTTCATGATGACGATAGCCGCCATGCTTTCGGCGGAGAAAAAACACGTCAATCAGTTATTGCTGCCGGTGATCTTTTTCCTGCTGCATAGCGCCTATGGCTGGGGTACGCTGATCGGATTGATACAGCTGCCTTTCTGGAAGCATGGACTCAAAAAGAAAGCCCGTGAAACAGGCGTTTCCGCTAAAGATGAAATTGAAAATGTGCGTCAGGCTGTGATACAGCATACGGCCGCAACACCGAAAGAGGAGGCTGGATCATGAATACAGAAGTTCATATCAGTGCTAAGAAAGAGGGCTTTTTCCGCCGCATCGCAGAGGGTATTGCACAGATTCCGAGAGAACACAAGGGCTTCGGTAAGCAGATTCTCATGCTGGCCAAAAATGACCTTATCAAAACCTACAAAGGGGCGGTCATCGGTCCGTTCTGGGCCGTTATGAAACCCCTGTTTCAGTTATTTGTGTATTGGTTTGCCTTTACCATCGGCATGAACGGCGGGCCGAGAGGACCGGTATATGATACGATCCCGTTTTTCGTGTTTGCTATGGCAGGATTTCTGCCCTGGTGCTTTATGAGCGACTGTGTATCACGAGGTTCCAAGTGCATCCGTGATAACCGGCAGTTTGTCAATAAGATTTCCTTCCCTGTGTCAGCCATTACCACTTATACCACGCTGTCCAAGTTTTACATACATCTGCTGTTGTTTTCCTTTGCCTATATCTATCTGGTCTGTACGGGTTTTATGCCGAATTGGTATAATATTCAGATCATCGGCTATGCCGGACTGATGTTTATGTTCTTCTGGGCGCTGACATGGTCACTTGCCCCGATGAGCGCTTTCAGCAAGGATTTTGAAAGCTTTATTGCCACGATTATGTCCGGACTGTTCTGGATTTCCGGCGTATGCTTCGACTCTTATCATATCAAGAATGACTTTATCCGCAAGGTACTGCTGTTCAATCCCATGACCTATTTCTGCAACGGCTACCGTAAAGCGCTGATTTACAATCAGTGGTTCTTTGAAGGCTATTATCACCCCGATTATGAGAATATCATCTTCCTGTGTGAATTTATCTTAGTGGTGATCTTAGGGGTAATCAACTATAACCGTCTGCGGAAACGTCTGCCTGATGTGCTGTAAGAGGATATTGTACGATGAAAGAAACTTTGTTTCAAAAGCTTCAGCGGGTCAGAATAGGGGATATCGGCCATATTTTCCTGTTTTTGCTGGCGTGTCCGGCGGCGCTGATTTACCGTTTGTTCCGGCGGAATCTGTGGCTGATCTGCGATAACAAAAATGAAGCCCGTGACAACGGCTATTGGTTTTTCCATTATCTGCGGGAACAGCATCCCGAACAGGATGCCGTTTATGCGGTCAGCAGACGTTCACCGGATTATCAGAAAGTGCGCTCACTGGGCAAGACGGTGCATTACGGTTCTCTGCGGCACTGGATATTATATCTGACAGCCCGTGTGAATATCAGCTCGCAAAAAGGCGGCAAGCCGAATGCGGCGGTCTGTTATGCCTTAGAGGTCAAGGGGATTCTCCGGAATACCCGTGTCTTTTTACAGCATGGCATTATCAAGGATGACATGGACTGGCTGCACTATGAAAATACCAGAATGAAGCGGTTCGTTACCTCAACGGAACGGGAATACCGCTTTTTATGTGAAAAATTCGGTTATCCGGACGGCTACGTTATCAAAACGGGGCTTTGCCGGTTTGACCAGTTACAGCAATTCACCGTCAAGCCCAAACAATTGCTTGTCATGCCGACCTGGCGGAGCTGGATCGCCACACCGACCTCAGCCTCGAAGGAAATCGAAGATATTTCGGATTTCTGTCAGACGACCTATTACCGTTCATGGAGTGCCTTTCTGAATCATCCCCGTTTACAGCGGTTACTGGATGAAAATGACCTGACAATGATTTTCTATCCCCATCGGGATATGCAGCAATTCCTGTCGGATTTTACCGTCGGTTCCGACCGTATCCGCAAAGCCGCCTGGCCGGACGATGATGTGCAGACATTACTGAAAGAGTCGGTGTATCTCATCACGGATTTTTCCAGTATCGCTATGGACTTTGCCTATATGAAAAAACGCCTGCTGTATTATCAGTTTGATGTGGAGGATTTCCGCAGGGGACAGTATGCCGAAGGGTATTTCAGTTATGAACAGGACGGTTTCGGCAAGGTCTGCTATACGCTCGAAGAAACACTCGATGAATTATCGGCGGCGATTGAGGACGGCTTTAGCAATCCGGCGTGTTATTCAGAACGGGAACAGGCGTTCTTTGATTTGTGTGACGATAAGAATTGTGAGAGAACTTATCACGCTGTAAAGGAGCTGGTGGAGTGATGGCAAAGAAACCGACCGGACAGCCCGCACCGATTGATTTTGTCATTGCGTGGGTGGACGGCAACGATCCGGCATGGCAGGCGGAAAAAGCCCGTTATGCGCCTTCTTCGATGGCGGACAGCGCTACACCGGTGCGTTTCCGTGATTGGGATAACCTGTCATACTGGTTCCGTGCGGTGGAACGGTTTGCGCCGTGGGTTAACCGCATTCATTTCATTACATGGGGACATCTGCCGCCGTGGCTGAATACGGCGCATCCGCAGCTGCATATCGTGCGGCATGAAGATTATATTCCGGCGGAGTATCTGCCGACCTTCAATTCCCATACCATTGAATTGAATATGCACCGCATTGAAGGGTTAGCGGAACAGTTCGTGTATTTCAATGATGATATGTTTCTGACGAATCCGGTACAGCCGGAGGATTTTTTCAAAAACGGTCTGCCGTGTGATACCTTCGGTCTGAACTGCATTTATTTCGGTCATGACAGTGCCGGCCATTTCAACGGCGCTGACATGGAAATTATCAATACCGCTTTCAAGGGACAGAAGCGTTCCATTATGAAGCGGGATTTCCGGAAATGGTTCAGCCTGAAAAACGGCCGCCGCAAATGCCTGAAAACCTTTCTGCTGATACCGTGGGAATGGTTTCCCGGCTTTCACTATGACCATCTGCCGTCGGATTTTCTCAGAAGTACGCTGACGGAAGTATGGGAACAGTACGGCGATGTACTGGATGCGACCTGTCGGTGCCGTTTCCGTATGGAATCCAATGTGAATCAATGGGTGTTCAAATACTGGCAGTTCTGTAAAGGAAATTATCAGGTGCGGAAGGATACCTTCGGAGAAGTCTTTCACATAGAGGAAAAGAACCTCGATGAATTGTGTCAGGCCATCGAACGGCAGAAATACCGCATGATCTGTGTGAACGATACACCGAGAACACCTGATTTTGAATCGACAAAGCGGCGTGTCAATGCCTGCTTTGAAAAAATATTACCGCAAAAATCATCCTTTGAACGATAAGAAATTCATAATGCATGATGCTTCTTCCCTGTGAACAGCACAAGTTTTTTAGGAAAGGGGTACGGGGGATAACCCTTTGTTACAACAAAGGGTTTCCCCCGGCATATCTGACCGGACAAGAAAGGAAGTCTGACAAAAATGGGACGGTTTATATGGCTGATTGGTGAGAATCTGGGCAAATCTGCTACCAACAATGCGTTTTATTTCTGGCGTACCGCTATGGAGCAGGAGGACGATATTGACAAGTATTTAGTCCTCGAAAAGAATGAGAATAATCTGGCACTCTATAAGACCCTGCCGGAACAATGGCGGACATTTATCCTCTGGAGAAATACCATTGAACACCTGAAATTATATGTAGCGGCGGATATGTTCTTTGTGGCGCAAAGCTATCGTGATGTGCGCCCCGAAAAGGTCATGGGACGGACGCTGGATCTATCCACCGAAAAGCCTGTCGTGTATTTACAGCACGGCACATTGTCTATGAAGGTCATCGGCTATAACGGAAAATCCTACAATAATAATTTCTTCCGCTTCGTTTATTACAATAAGCTGGTGAAGGAAGCCTTTATGCAGACCAATGATTTCAAGGATTATCAGATGTACTATTGCCCGTATCAGCCCCGTTATATGGAGATGGTGCGGCGGTGCCGTGACATCAAAAATGACCATAAGCGGATTCTGTGGTTCATGACGTGGCGGGAATATTTAGGGAATAACATTCAGACGAGAGTTCTGCTCAAGAAAATCAAAAATGTCATTACAGATCCGGCGCTGATTGAATATCTTGACCGCACGGGTACGGATTTGATACTGTGCCTGCACCAGTTTTTTGACGAGGAAAAAATACAGTCCCTGCGGGGGGATATTACCTCGGAGCATATTATTTTTGAACACGCCAATAATGTCGATGTGATGGAGGAGCTGTGCCGGTGCGATGTGCTGATTACGGATTATTCTTCCGTAGGATTTGACATTACGCTGATGGAACGGCCGGTGATTCTGTTCCAGCCGGATATGGAAGCCTATCTCAGCAAAAGAAAGCTGTACTGCACAACGGATGAACTGAACCAATATAATATCAAGCGTTCCGCCGATCTGGTACAGGCGCTCATTCATGAAGATTACAGCGTGAATCCCTTCTTCCGTTCCAAAATGCCCGAAACCATTGATTACGATTATATTGAGGCGGGCAAGCATATCCAGAAGATGTATGACGACTTTGCCCATATCCAGCACCATAAAATTACCTTTATCGGGTATAATTTCTATGGTATCGGCGGTACTGTCTTTGCAACACGTTCCTTAGCGGAAGGATTACTCGAAAAGGGGTATTTAGTACAGCTCCTGTCCCTCAAGAAGAATCAGAAGCCCAAAATGATGCCCTATGCGCTGAATCTTTACCCATTGTATGATGCTAACCGCAAGAGTCCGGTGAATCTCTATAAACGGCATTTCTACCGCCGTAAAAAGCTGTTTTCCTATCTTGTTTACGATAAGGATATCGTCAACCTTAAACCCTATGCCGGCTATAAGCTGACGGAATGGCTCAATACGACCAACAGCGAAACCGTCATTTCCACAAGGGAATCCCTGCACCTGTTCCTCAATGATGCCCAGTCGGATTACCTGAAAAATAAAATCTACTTCTTCCATTGTCCGGTAGAAATTTTTGAAGGCGTATTCCCGCATATCCTGCCCGAACTGAACCGCTGTGATATTGACAAGGCGGTATTCGTCACGGAAACGAACCGTCAGAAATTCATTGAAGAATTCGGTTTCCAAAACTATAAGCGCCATATCGTTCTCGGCAACTGTCTGGAATCTTCCCGTTCCGTAGAGCGTGACAAAATTCAGCCGGTAGAGGAAAAGCCGGTATATCACGGCATTTATCTGCTCCGTCTGAGCAGTGACCGTCAGCCCGATATTGAAAACCTTATCGGCTATGGCTGTTATCTGCGTGACCATGATATCCGCAATATCGTGATTGACGTTTACGGCGCAGGCGATTATACCAAAACCTTCCTGGATCGTCTGGTCGAAGAAGATTTGACGGATTATATCCACCATCACGGCAGTACGGCCAATGGTCCCGGTGAAATCCGCAAGCATGATGCAGTCGTGGATTTCTCGCTGAATCATTCCTTTGGTATGCCGTATATTGAAGGCATTATGAACGGCAAAATGGTTTTCTGCATGGAAAATCAAGGCTCTAAAGAAGTCATGGCCCGTATTCCCGAAGCCTATATCCGTTCCTATGAGGATCTTACACAGAAAATTCAGTCCTTACCTTCGATTACGCTTGAACAGCTCCAAAGCTATTACGATATCATTTCCGAAACCTATTCCCGTCAGGTACTCGCTGACCGCATCCTCGCCTACATCAACGAACCCTGAAAATAGTTAGGAGTTAGGAGTGTGGAGTTGTTCCACGCTCCACACTGTTCACTCTCTACATTATATACAGTGTTTTGACAAAACTGTAACTATTTTTAGGAGGATGTTAGCTTGATATTCCGGACGCAATAGAGTACAATAAGAAGTTGTACGCAGAAAAAAAGATGCCAAAAGGAGAAATGAAATGGTTTTTGCAGATTTGTTTTTTCTCTACTGCTTTCTTCCTTTATGCCTGATATGCTATTTCGTGAGCAGAAAGCTGAAAGTGAAGAATGCGGTGCTGATCGTTTTTTCCCTGATCTTCTATGCCTGGGGCGAACCGTCCTATGTGATACTGCTTCTGTTCAGTGCGGTATTGAACTGGTTCATGGGTCGTCATATCGGCGCCAATCAGGATAGCAAAAAGGGTAAAATGCTGCTCGGTGCGACGATTGCCCTTGACCTGCTGTTACTCGTGATATTCAAATACACCGGTTTTCTGGTCGAGAATATCAACGGCCTGCTGCATACCGGTATTCCGGTGCCGCAGATATCCCTGCCTATCGGTATCAGTTTCTTTACCTTCCAGGCTATTTCCTATGTCATCGACTGCTATTGGGATACCGTCAAGCCGCAGCAGTCCTTCCCGAAATTCCTGCTCTATCTGTCCCTGTTCCCGCAGCTAATCGCCGGTCCTATCGTGCGTTACAGCGTGGTTGAAAAGGAAATCGACAAACGTAAGGTCACCGCTGCCGATATCAGTGAGGGCGCTATGCGGTTTATTGTCGGTCTGGCTAAAAAAGTGGTCATCGCCAATAATCTGTATGCCATTGTCAAGCAGTTTTTCGGAGATGTCAATGCCAACCAGTATGCGGATATTTCCAGCCTGTCCTTCCTCGGTACATGGTTTGTCGTTATCTGCTATTCGCTGTATGTCTATTTCGATTTCAGCGGTTATTCCGATATGGCAATCGGTCTGGGCAGAATGTTCGGCTTCCATTTTGACGAGAACTTCAAATATCCCTTTATCTGCAAATCCATCAGTGAATTCTGGCAGAGATGGCATATTTCCCTGAGTTCCTTCTTCCGTGATTATCTGTTCTATGTGCCGATTTTCGGTAAGCCGAGAAAGTACCTCAACCTGTTTTTAGTATGGTTCTGTACCGGTATGTGGCATGGTGCCGCCTGGAACTATATCTTCTGGGGACTGTATTTCGGTCTGTTCCTGCTGCTGGAAATCAAAATCGGCAAAAAACGCATGAAGAAATGGCCGAAGGTGCTTTCGCATCTTTACAGCAAGATCATTATTGTCGTGGGCTTTGGTATTTTCTGTTTCTCGGATATGACGCAGCTCGGCAATTTCTTTGTGAATATCAGCGGTGCCGGTATGATTGCCCGTGGCGGTGCTTTTGCCGATCCGGTCACCTGGAGCGCCTGTCTGAAAAATATGTTCTTAGTCATCACCGCTATTATCGTTTCCATGCCGATACTCTCCAAGATTAAATACTTCTTCTTTGAGTGGGGCAATAATAAGGTGTATACAGTGGGTAAAATGCTGGGGACGGCAGGATGCCTGTTCCTGCTGATTATGTCCAGTATTTTACTGGTGGATTCTACGAACAATCCGTTCCTGTACTTCCGTTTCTGATGTCGGAAGAAGATAGATAGGAGGGTATCTAATGGAAAATAATCATCATGAGCCGTCCGCTGTCCGTCCGGAGGAGGAAGAGGTCATTCTGCCAACGGAAGAACCCATGACGGAAACACCTTCCGTACAGGAAGAAGAAACGGCGGCTGTATCGGACGAAACAAACGAAACGAACCAAGCCAACGAAACGGATGAAACCAACGAAACGGACGAAAATGCCGCCGTACCGATAGAAAAAATCTTTGAGGAACCGACCAAAGAAAAGACCGCCGCATGGTCGGAGGATGAAATGCTGTGGGGATCGGATAAGGAAGAAGCCGAATGGGCTTCGGTGAAATCCTCTCAGGAACAGCCGGTAACGGGAAGATATGTTATCCCCAAATCGGCACGCCGTCAGAAGGAAAAAGCCGCCGATAAGCCGAAAAAGCGGCCGTCTGCCGCAGAAGCATCAGCAGAGGAACAGCCACGCCGGCCAAAAAACTATAATGACTATAAGCGTTCTACGATACGGCAGTTTTCTTCGCTGATTTCCCTGCTTATTATGGTGCCGGTATTTGCCTTGCTGGTTCTGTTCAATTGGTTTTTCCCCCGTTCGGAGGAATCTATGATTGAAAAGCGTAAGCTGGCATCGTTTCCGGAATTTACCGCCGAAAATTATTTCAGCGGACAGTTTACCGCCGGTATCAATCATTGGTTCACGGATACGGTGCCGTATCGTGATAATTTCAAGAATGCCGGCAACGGCTTCAAGGGCTTATTCGGCATTACGACGGATGACAGCGTAAACTTTGTCGGCGATGTCAAGAAGGTGCCGAAAAAGACACCGAAAAAGGACACATCGTCTGCGCCTTCCCAGAGTTCTGCACCGGTACAGACCAGTCAGACCAGCAAGCCGGAAACCAGCAAAACGGAAAGCTCCAAACCGGCGGAAAGCTCTTCCCGCAATTACCGTGAAGAGGATGCGGAATATAAAATCGAGAACGGTGTTATTGTCGTGAATCAGGATGGCCATTATCGTGGACTGGAAATGTTCGGCGGCGGTTCGGGTAATGCCTATGTAGATGCGCTGAATGAAATCCGTGATAAACTGGATGACAACATCCGTATCTATTCGATGATTGCCCCGTTGGCAAGTGAATACTATACGCCTGCTAACTGTGAGGAATACACGGTCAATCAAAAGGAATACTTTGATGATATTGCCTCCCGTCTGAAAGAAGGCATTACCAGTGTGGATATTGAATCCGTACTGGCACAGCATACGCAGGAGCCGATTTATTGCCGTACCGATCATCACTGGATGCCCCTGGGCGCTTATTATGCGGCGCAGACCTTTGCTCATGCGGCGGGTGTTGATTTCAAGGCGCTCAATACGTTCAAGCCCGTGAAAATAGAGGGCTTTGTCGGTACAATGTATGCTTTCTCCGGCGGTGATATCAATATCAAGAATGACCCCGAGGACTTCATTTATTATGTGCCGGATAATTACGACCAGTGCGGTACGGATTACTACGACACCTATTTCAATTACAGCGGTTCGGGTGTTTATTTTCAGGGTGTCGGTGATCCGCAGACCAATGCTTATCTGACTTTCTTCGGCGGTGATGAGCAAATCGTCAAGGTGCGTACCAACGTTAAGAACGGCCGTAAGCTGATTGTTATCAAGGACAGCTATGGCAATGCTATACCGGGTCACCTGATGAATTCCTTCGAGGAAATCTATATTGTTGATATGCGCTATTTCAACTTGAATTTAGTAGATTTCATCCAACAGCTGAACATTACGGATGTACTGTTTGCTATGTGTACTTTCTCGGCTTTCGGCGATAATTCGTATAACCTGCCGACACTTATCGAACAGAATCCGGGTATTACCATCGTGGATGATTATCTGAAAACCACCGGTGACAATTCCGAAGATAACACGGACGAAAATTCCGAAGATAATACGGAAGAGAACTCCGAGGATAACACGGACGAAAATTCCGAGGATAACACAGACGAGAACTCCGAGGATAACACAGACGAAAACTCCGAGGATAACACGGATGAGAACTCCGAGGACAACACGGATGA
>ONYQ01000131.1 GCA_900322145.1 uncultured Eubacteriales bacterium | reverse complement strand
CATTTTTATCTATAATATCAATGAGTGTTGGTTGGTCTATTATTTGTCTATGATTTCCAAGTCCTAATTGACCTAATTTATTTTCTCCCCATCCATATAAAAGAGATTCATCTCTTGTAATAGCTAATGAATCAGACAGCCTCCCATAATTAAACCTCAGTCTTTAATTTGTGAATGAATTAGACAGCCTCCCCTGAAAGGGGAGGTGCCGAGCGAAGCGAGGCGGAGGGGTTAACAGGCGGATGTATTTATTATACATTGCACATTGAACATTGCACATTGAACATTGAACATTGAACATTGCACATTGAACATTGCACATTGCACATTGCACATTGCACATTGCACATTGCACATTGAACATTGCACATTGTAAAGAAAGGCCGGTTTCGCAAAGGAAACCGGCGATGTGCAGGCGATGATTATTTCTTGGTCGGAATATTGGCATAAGCCGTGATAGACTCAAACGTCTTGTTGGCGATGTCCTGCGCTTCCTCATGGCTCTTGCCAACGGCGGTAACGTAAATCTTGATTTTAGGCTCGGTGCCGGAAGGTCTGACGATAACAGCGCCGCCGGTTGACAGGGTATAGGACAGTACATTGGATTTCGGCAGGGTAATGACGGTCGTTGCACCGGTGGTCAGGTCTTTGCTGTAGGATTCCTGATAGTCTGCTAATTCAGAGATAGTATAACCGGCAATTTCTGTCGGCGGTGTATTTCTGAGAGCGGTCATGATATTGGCCATCGTTTTCATACCGGCAAGGCCTTCAAATTCATAACTGCGTGTTTCGTTGAGATAATGGTCATACTTCTGATAAAGCTCATTCATGACATCATCAAGGGTTTTATTCTGCTGATGATAATAGGCGGCCATTTCGCAGATCAGCATAGAAGCGACTACCGCATCCTTATCTCTGACATAGGTGCCGGCGAGATAACCATAGCTTTCCTCGAAACCGAATACATAACGGTTTTCTTCGTTCTTCTGCTCCAACAGGAGAATCTGCTCACCGATATACTTGAAGCCTGTCAGTACGACTTTGAGTTCACAGCCGAAATCAGCACAGATTTTGTCAATCAGCTTGCTGGTAACGATGGTGCGGACGGCTACGGGCTTTTCGGGCAGTGTACCGGCTTCCCTGCGTCCGGAAAGAATATAGTTCATCAGGAGAATACCGGTTTCGTTACCGCTCATCAGGCGATAAGTACCATCCTTTTTGCGGACGGCAATACCCACACGGTCACTGTCGGGGTCGGTAGCTAACAGCAGATCGGCCTGTTCCTTCTGACAGAGTGCCAGACCAAGAGTAAGGGCTTCTTTTTCTTCGGGATTCGGATAGGGACAGGTGGTAAAATTACCGTCAGGCAATTCCTGTTCCGGTACGATAATAACATTTTTCACGCCGGTTTTATCCAGTACCTTGCGTACTAATTTATTGCCGGCACCGTTAAGCGGTGTATAAACGACCTTCATAGCGGAGCCTTCACAGATACCCGGACGGATGGTCTGCGCCATTACGCAGTCAAGATAGGTATCATAAAGACTGTCGGCAATCCATTCAATGAGACCGTTCTGCATGGCTTCGTCAAAGTCCGCTACTTTGATATCCCCGTTGAAATAATCCACCTGCTGGATTTCATCATAAACGGCATTAGCGTTGACATCAGTCATCTGACAGCCGTCACTGCCGTAACATTTATAGCCGTTGAATTTCGCTCTGTTGTGGCTGGCGGTTACCATAATACCGGCGCTGGCTTTGAGGGTACGCACGGCATAGGAAACCACCGGTGTGGGCTGTAATTCTGCGGCCAGATACGCTTTAACGCCGTTGGCGGCGAGTACCTTAGCGGCTTCTTTGGCAAAGACATCCGCTTTGATACGGGAATCGTAGGCAATCGCCACAGAAGGATGCTCATATTTCTTATTCAGAAAATTTGCCAGTCCCTGTGTTGCCTTACGGACAGTATAAATATTCATGCGGTTGGTACCGGCTCCGATGATACCTCTGAGACCTGCTGTACCAAATTTCAGTTCACGGTCAAAGCTCTCTGCAATAGCATCCTCATTCTCCTTCATGCCATTGAGTTCCTGTACCAGATCCTGATCTTCGACAGCGTTGCTGAGCCATCGTTCAAACATTTCTTTCTTCTCCATACTCAATATCCCCCTCATTAGTGACGGATTTCCTCTTGTGCCTACAAATTGGCTATTACCATCATATCATATTTTTGCGGCAGTTTCAACAATTTGTTCCATTTTATGCAAAAAAATATCAGAATTGTCAAGAATATTCCCCCCTGTGGGAATGGTTTTATCGTATAGATATTTTTTCGGGCAGGAACAGCACAAAGGCGATACCTTCTTTTCGACAAAAAATACCAGCTTTACCCATTCAATAGGTATTATCCATAGAAAAATGCCGAAAAATTATTTAATTTGTACATATAAAAGGCTTGTTTTGCGGCGCAGAATACGTTACAATATAAACAAAGAAACTTTAAGTCTTAGGGAGGATTCTCTGTATGAACCAATCATCTGCCGAGCCGTTCCATACGGCAGAAACGGATACGGCATTGACTGATACAGCTGTACGGGAGGAAACGCCCCACCGTTTCCGGCTTTATCCGACTGTGATAGTAACAGCGGTGATCGTGTGTGTGACGGTTCTGCTGACAGCCGGCTGGGGATTGTTTTTCAACCGTTCTGTCAAAGGTACATGGACACTGCGTTTTATGGTCGGAGAACAGGAATGTGCCGTTTCCTACAGCTTTGAAGATAATAACGTGTGTTATTTCCATAACGGCGGTTCTATCCGCAAGGGAACTTATAAAGTGCAGGAAAACAGCGGTGAAAAGGGCGCTGTACTGCTGAGCATGACCTTTGAGAATTTCAATGATTTCGGTGCGCCGACGGTGATGCGGGATATGCGCTGTTCCATTGAAGGAAACGCTTTCACGGGACGTAAAATGAAATGTACCGATCTGGGCGGCATGATTTTTGATCCGGATAATCTCGAAAAGGAAAATGCGGAAGCAGTAGCGCAGAAAAAGTCCGCCGCCGATTCCGTGGAAATCAACGGCTATCGTTATTATATTTTCACGATGCAGGAAGAGCCGCACTATACCACACCGATGAAGCCCTTTGACGATGCCAGGACCGATGACGATTTGCTGGGAATATGGCTGGAAAAGAATGACGATCCGGCTTATGAGAATACCTTTGCATTTTATGCCGATCATACCCTGCAAATTACTTATCGTGACAGAATTTATAAAGGATGCTATACCGCCGGCAACGGCGAATGTGTTTTCAGTATTGCACAGGTGGACGGCAATTTTTCCAATATTTCTCTGCAATATGCCCGTCAGGAGGATAAGCTGACGCTCACCATTGACGGTGTGCCTTCGGAATATACCCAAGTTGACCGCATGGATGTGGAGCCGTAACGGTTTTTGCCCATCCCTTATGCGTGAACAGAAAGTCAAGTGAAAGAGAGGTGTCTGCTGATGATGATTTGCTGTCCCAACTGCCAGCGTTGGTATGATAATGCTTTTCCACGCTGTACCAATTGCGGTTATTCCTCGTTTGGTGCCGGCGGAGAAACCTTTAATGTACCGCCCCCGCCGCCGGAACTCACGGCCATGGGCGGACAATTCCAACAGCAGTATATGGCACCGCCGCCCAATAGCAATGACATCAATTCACCGAATTATGTACCGGATATGGGTGTTCCGTCTGTCAATGCACCTGTACAGCAGGGTTATCCCGTTCAACAACAAAGCTATCCCGTTCAGCAACAGGGTTACCCCGTTCAACAACAGGGTTATCCCATTCAGCAACAGAGTTATCCCGTGCAACAGCAGGGTTATCCTGTGCAACAGCAGAATAACGTTTCCATGCAACAGCCCTTTCAGGCGGCTGTTCCCCAAAGTAAGACGAAAGGCCCTTTGATAGCGGCGATATGTATCATCGTGCTGTTGGTCATCGGCGGTATTGCCATCGGCATTTTTATGTCGAATAAACCGGCACAGCCGGCCGTTCCCGAAAACAGCACCGCTTCTCAGAGTACCGTCACCAGCACACCGCCGCAGGTTTCGGAAAATGTACCGTCCCACAACAGTACCGTTCCGCC
>ONYQ01000062.1 GCA_900322145.1 uncultured Eubacteriales bacterium | reverse complement strand
TTGGCAAACGCCATACCCGCCAGTGTAGAAGCGGTTGCCATCTTTTCACGGGCAATCGGGTCTTTCGCACCGTTCTCATAAGCAGAGGGCAGATAATCAAAGATGTTCTTCATCGCTTTGAGCGCCAGACCATCGGTATATTCTGTCGCCATAATGGATACATAGGCTTCGAGGGCATGAACAAGGGCATCAATACCCGATGCGCTGGTAAGACCCTTCGGCTGATTCATCATGTTATCGGCATCAATGATCGCCATTTTCGGCAGTAACTCATAGTCAGCCAACGGATATTTGATATGGGTGGTTTCATCGGTAATAACGGCAAAGGGCGTTACTTCCGAACCGGTGCCCGAAGATGTCGGAATTGCCACGAAATAAGCCTTATCGCCCATGTGCGGGAAAGGATAGATTCTCTTGCGGATATCCATGAAGTTCATGGCCATATCCATGAAATCAGCATCCGGATGTTCATAGAGTACCCACATAATTTTGCCGGCATCCATGGCCGAACCGCCGCCCATTGCGATAATAACATCCGGCTCGAACAAGGTCATCTGTTTAGCGCCCTCTTTGGCGGAAGCCAATGTCGGGTCGGGCTGTACATCATAGAAACAGGTATGCTGAATACCCATTTCATCCAGTTTCTTTTCAATCGGCGCTACATAGCCGTTTTTATACAGGAAAGAGTCGGTCACGATGAAAGCCTTTTTCTTGTGCATGATCGTGCCTAACTCATCCAATGCGATCGGCATACAGCCTTTCTTGAAATACACCTTTTCAGGCGCTCTGAACCACAGCATATTCTCTCTCCTCTCCGCTACACGCTTGATATTGAGCAGGTGCTTGACACCGACATTCTCCGAAACGGAGTTGCCGCCCCATGAACCGCATCCCAGTGTCAGCGAGGGAGTCAGGCGGAAGTTATACAGATCACCGATACCGCCCTGAGAGGAAGGCGTATTGATGAGAACACGGCAGGTTTTCATCGCATGATAATGCTTCTCGATTTTTTCCTGCTGTGCCGGATGGATAAACAAAGAAGAGGTATGACCATAACCGCCGTCAGCGACCAGTTGAGCCGCTTTCTGCAAAGCCTCGTCAAAGGTTTCGGCCTTATACATCGCCAATACCGGCGACAGCTTCTCATGAGCGAATTCTTCGCTGATATCTACGGAAGTTACTTCACCGATCAGAATTTTTGTGCTTTCGGGAACGGTCACGCCGGCTAATTCGGCAATTTTATATGCCTTCTGTCCAACGATCCTTGCATTCAGAGAACCATTGATGATAATGGTCTTTCTGACCTTTTCCAGTTCATCCTCTTTGAGGAAATAGCATCCCCTGTCAGCAAATTCCTGCTTGACGGCATCGTAAATATCCGCCAGAACGGTCACACTCTGTTCAGAAGCGCAGATCATGCCGTTATCGAAGGTCTTGGAATGGATAATAGAATTGACCGCCACTTTAATATCGGCGGTGCTGTCGATAATAACCGGTGTATTACCGGCACCGACACCGAGGGCAGGCTTGCCGGAGGAATACGCCGCCTTGACCATGCCGGGGCCGCCGGTGGCTAAAATCGTATCGGAGGTTTTCATCAGTTCATTGGTCAGTTCCAGTGAAGGCACGTCAATCCATGCAATGATATTTTCGGGCGCACCGGCTTTAACAGCGGCATCGAGTACCACTTTCGCCGCCGCAATCGTGGATTTCTTTGCACGGGGATGCGGACTGATGATAATACCGTTGCGTGTTTTCAGACAGATCAACGCCTTGAAAATAGCGGTAGAAGTCGGGTTCGTCGTCGGAATGACCGCACCGATAATGCCGATGGGTTCCGCTACTTCACGGATACCAAAGGCAGGGTCATAGTCAATGACACCGCAGGTCTTGGTATTCTTATAGGTGTTGTAGATATACTCGGCGGCATAGTGGTTCTTGATGACCTTATCTTCCACTACACCCATACCGGTTTCCTCTACGGCCATTTTCGCCAGCGGAATTCTCGCCATATCCGCCGCAATCGCCGCCGCCTTGAAAATAGCATCCACCTGTTCCTGTGTGAATTCGGCAAATTGCCTTTGAGCCTCTTTTACCTGTGCCAGCTTGGTGTGAAAGCTATCCAGATCATGCACCAAAAAAACGTCTGTTTCTTTCTCGATGTTATCCATTGTTCTGTCCTCCATTTTTATTCTTTTGCAGTCCCCTGCTTAGTTCCTTGATGGCCGGCGGCATACTCTGCCGCCATAATATTTTATAATAACATTATAAGGCTTCGTCAAAAAAACGTCAATATTCATCCTGTCAAAAAAGTGAAACTCCCGCTATCCTATTTTTAGACAGGATAGCCTTTCCCGTTCAGGAAGTCTGCTGTCGCTTCACCTCTAACATTTTCAGGACGGTTTTCCGCTTCACGGTCTTACCGTTAAGGAATACATATTCCTCGGGATCCCCCTCCGCCAACGGTTCCAAATCTTCCACGGTAAGCAGTTCATCCTTTTTCTTTTCCTCCTGTAAACGTTTGATACGCTGTTGTTCAGAGGAATACGGCAGAATGATATGCTTTTCAATGGTCTGATAAGCATTGTAGGTGATGGTATACATCAATAGTGTGGGCAGGAAAACCAATGTCAATACACCGATGACGATCATCGACACTACATATTGCTGAATCAGCACCACCGTTGTATACAGCAGAAAGCTGACGAACAGCAGAGCAAACACTGTTTTCAGGTGATTGACCAATCCTTTGCCGATCAGCACCAGTGAATTCTTGATGATATCCGCATAACGGAGTTCAACCGATACCGCCATGACCAAGGCTGAAAAATCCATCAGGATAAACACCAGCGAAGTAATCAGCATGATAATCATATACGCCAGTACAGCGCCGTTACCGCCGGTACCCCGATTCAGCGCAATAATGACGAACATTCCCGCCGTGAGCGCATACAGGAAGATGGAATTCACCAGAAAGAACAGCCAGTTCTGGCGGATACCGGTGAAATAATCCTTCACTGGTTCGATACCCTGATTGGCGGTCAGCTTACGGCAGACATTAGTCAATCCGGCGAAGAACGGCGACATCAGCGGAATCACTAAAAACATAACAAACCAGCTCAGTTCGCCCAACAGCTTTGTCAGCAGTACCGCCGCTCCGATATAAATCGCTAACGGCAGGCAAAACAGCAGATTCACCAGCAGTAACTGTCCGAAATGGGCAAAGTAATTGGAAAAGAAATCCGCAAGATTATACTTACGGGCATTGGTATCCGACATTTTGACACATCCCTTGATAAAAGTTAGGAGTTTGGAGTTTGGAGTGAGGAGTTAGGAGTGATGCGGCATACAGCCACATAGATAAAGAGGAATTTTTTCAGCTCCACACTTATAAAGTTAGGAGTTTGGAGTTAGGAGTGTGGAGTGATGCGGCATACAGCCACATGGATAAAGAGAAATTTTTTCAACTCCACACTCCACTCTCCACACTCCAAACTATGAAAAGTGGAACAGCCATGAAAAGCACAGGGCGCACAGCATATCCACGACGGCAGAGGCCGCACACAGTAATAACATTTGTATCATACTCCGACAATAACGACACACTAAGGAACGCCAATCCGCTGTCATCGGGGAACGGAATAATCCGAGTACCATGTGCAGGGAATTTTTATAGGCTTTCAGAGAAGCCGCCGCAATCACCGCCGATGAAAAGAACATTCCCGGCAGAATCACCAGCAGATTATAGCACAATCCCTGCAAGCCGTAGGCACCATAGAGAAAGCCTACCGACAGGCCATAGCCGTATCCCTTGAAAAACGGTACTAATACCGCAAAGAAACCGCCCCACAGGGACAGTCCCAACAGGAAAATGACTGTCAGGAATACGGACGATGAAGCAAAAGAGGCCATCAGCGCCGCAAAAATGCCTTCCTGACAGCGCAATTCATAATTCGTTTGCAGGATGAAATCCAATCTCTGCAATAAGCTTTCATCCGCTGTACGGCCGCTGACAGCGCCATACACAATGCCGCCGAACAGAATCAGGCAGAACAGCAGAAAGAATCCATTCTTTTTCCAGCCGGTGTGTCCGGCTTCCAGACAGCGCCGCACAGGATTTGACACGATGATGTTTTTCATACCATTAACTCCCATTCCCTTTAGTTTAGCGTCTGATGGTTGTTAATGTGTATGAAAGGAACGGAGGGTTTATTCAGCGGTACGCTGATAGTAACGCTCCGCAAAACGGACACTGTCCATCGCATCGGCACCATAGAAATCCGCACCGATTTGATCGGCATATTCCTGATTCAGCACCGCTCCGCCAACCATCGTACAAATGGTCGGGTCGGTACGGTGCAGAAGTTCAATTGTTTCCGCCATAGCCGGAACGGTCGTTGTCATCAGCGCACTCAGACCGACTAATTTACATTGATGTTCCAGCGCACTTTGCAGAACCGTTTCGGGCGGTACATCCCGTCCGAGGTCATAAACGGTAAAGCCATAGCTTTCCATGAGGACTTTCACAATATTCTTGCCGATGTCGTGAATGTCACCTTTGACGGTAGCTAACACGATAGCCTTATGGCTGTCTGTTTTATCCGAAGGAATTTTCTTCTTGACCTCTTCAAAAGCCGCCGAAGCCGCTTCCGCACTCATGAGCAATTGCGGCAGATAGGCTTTTTTCTGTTCAAACGCCTGTCCGATTTCATTCAGCGCAGGCACGATATGTTCATTGATAACCGTCAGGGGCGGTATCTGTTCCAACAGGCTTTTAGCGTAACGGACAGCCTCGTCCTTGAGTCCCTTCACAACCGAAAGATGCAGGGAACCTTCTGTCGGGGGAGCGGCTTTGACGGTTGGCTCTGTAGTATCTGCCGCCGCATAACCGATATAATCCGCACAGCCCGTATCCAATCCATGCAAAGCACGGAACGCATAATAGGTATTTTTCATCGCCGCTGAAAACGGATTCATGATTGCCGCATTCAGACCGCTCTGCAAAGCATTGGCATAGAAAGTACTGGTAATCAGGTCACGCTGTGGCAGGCCGAAAGAAATATTAGAGATACCCAGACTGGTTTTGATGCCCTTATCATGCAGACAGCGCACCGTTTCCAGTGTCACAACGGCACTTTCCGGATTGGAGGAAATGGTCAGCGCCAGCGGGTCAACGATAATATCCTTTTTGGCAATGCCGTATTGTGCGGCACGTTCAATAATTTTTTCGGCAACGCTGACACGTTCCTCTGCTGTATCCGGAATACCGCTTTCATTGATGGTCAGGGCAATCAGGCCGCCGCCGTACCGCTGTACGATAGGCAGAACAGCATTCATGCTTTCCTCCGTACCGTTGACGGAGTTCACAAGCGGTTTACCGTTATAAATCCGCATCGCCGCCGCTAAGGTATCGGGTTTGGTGGAGTCGATCTGCAAAGGCGCATCCGTGACTGCCTGTATCGCCGCCACACACTGACACATCGAAGCCGTTTCGTCAATATCCGGCAGACCGGTATTGACATCCAAAATATGAGCGCCGGCTTCCGTCTGACGGATAGCTTCATTCAGCACATAATTCATATCACCGCTCCGCAAAGCCGCTTTAAGTTTCGGCTTGCCGGTCGGATTGATACGTTCCCCGATGAGGACAGGGTCGTCACCGACAATGACCGCATGGGTATAGGAAGATACCATCGTGAGATTTTTTTCGGTACAGCAAGTATAAGGCAAATCCCTTGTTTTTTCAATGGTTCTGGCAATAAATGCCGGTGTCGTGCCGCAGCAGCCGCCTAATATAGCAGCGCCCTTTTCGGCTAACTGTACCATATAATCGGAGAAGGCTTCCGCATCAATCGTATAAACAGTGCGTCCATCCTCTACCACCGGTAAACCCGCATTCGGATTGACGATAACCGGTACAGAAGCATATTGGCGGAACGAATCCATGATACTAAGCATCTTATCAGGGCCTAACGAACAGTTCATGCCGATAGCATCCACTTTCAGCGACTCTAACAGTGCTGTCATGGCCGCCGGATCAGCACCCGTCATCAGCTTGCCGCCGGCATCATACACATTAGTGACGAATACGGGTAAATTGCTGTTTTCCTTGACCGCTAACACCGCCGCTTTGGTTTCGTAGCTGTCATTCATCGTTTCGATGAGGACTAAATCCACGCCGCAGGCCGCCGCTATTTTCACGTTATCCGCAAAGATTGACACGGCTTCTTCAAAGGATAAATCCCCGAGCGGTTCCAGTAAACGGCCGGTTGGTCCCATATCAAAGGCGATATAAGCCTCTTCCCTGTCCTTTACGGCTTCTTTGGCACAGGCAATACCCGCCTGTATCAGTTCTTTATAATCGGGGAATTTTTCCCGATTCAAACCGAAGGTATTGGTTTTGAGAATGTTACAGCCCGCATCCAGATAGGAACGGTGCAGGGCAGTAATTTTATCGGGATGTTCGATATTCCAGCGTTCCGGTGATTGTCCGGCGGGCAATCCCATACTTTGCAGGACAGTACCCGTACCGCCGTCAAAATACACACGCTTTTCTTTTATCAGTTCAATAATCGTTTTCATACGTCACCTTCTCTGTTATCGTTATGACACGAGGAACGGATACCCATGATAGCGGTGATGGATTTCACCGGTGTCATCAGAAAGGCACTGTTCAGCGTAATGCCTAACTGTTCATAGGCATCGAGCCGCTGTAAAAGGGGCTGCTGAAAAGTAAGGGATACATCCCCATAACCGGGACTGAACCGTGGCGCACAAATCAGGCCTTTTCGCAGACGGTCACACACCACATCACAGAAGCTTTCAATCGCCGCCGAGGACAGGGCATCCGTCATGAAATGCTCCGCCTGCGAGGTGATATTCAGCCGTGACAATAATCTGTCAACGGCAATACCCGTGGTAAGCGCCATAATAAAAACTTCCTGACAGCCGTTCAGGTTGCGGTAAAGGGCATGACTGGGAATCGTCATAAACCCGAAGTCACAGATATTGTCCGTGGATAAATCCACGGATGTGCGGATACAGGCACAGCGGTAGCGGATGACCTGCTGTAACCGTTGCTGACAATGCTCCAATAATGGAGCGGTAAAATTTCTGTCCGTATGCAGGCGTTCGGCTAATTCATTACGGTTGATAACAATTTCCTCTGCGCCTGCGGTGATGATTTGTATATCACTATGTGTCATATGGCATCTTTCCCTTATTCTGTTCCATATGAAAATTATTATAACATAGTTCCTCTTTAATTGCAACAAGGCACAAGCCCCGCACGAAATATTCCGTGCGGGGCTTGCGCCTGATTGAGAGAATAATAATGGTGTGTAATCGGAAGGATTATTTAGTGACCGTTACCTTGAAGTCCTTATTGGCAACAGTACCCTTAGCATCCTTGACTTTAACACGGATGTTATAGGTAGTAGCGGCACCGGGCTTAATGGTCATCTTAGCGGTGGTGCTGTAAGCGCAGGCCTTGGTGTAGGTATCGGAAGAAGCCTTCTTGTAATAAGCGGAATACTGATAAGGTGTTGTACCGCCGGTTGCCTTGCCGGTAATGGTCAGGGTTGTGCCGAGCTTAATGCTGGTAGCGGAAATGGTAGAAGTATTGGTCAGAGCCGTAGAAGAGGCAGTAACCTTTACGGTGAAGTCCTTGTTGACAACATCGCCGTTTTTATCCTGTACCTTCACACGGACATTATAAGTACCGGTTTCCGTGGGTTTGAAGGTCATGGCAGCGGTAGTGCTGTAATCTCTGATCTTGGTATAGCTGTTGGAATTGCTCTTCTTGTAGTAAGCCGCATACTTATACGGAGTGGTACCGCCGGTCGCCTTGCCGGTAATGGTAATGCTGCTGCCCTTGGTAATGGAAGTAGCCGACAGGGTAGAAGTATTGGCCAGAGGAGCCTCCTTAACGGTAACGGTGAAATCCTTGCTGACAACGGTGCCGACATTATCCTTTATCTTGGTACGAATGGTATAGGTACCGGTCGTAGTGGGCTTGAAGACAACGGAAGCAGTGGTGTTGTAAGCCTTCAGAGTGGTAAAGGAAGAAGCGGTACTCTTCTTGTAGAAGATAGCATACTGATATGGGCTGGTACCGCCGGTTGCCTTAGCAGTAACGGTGACGGACTCGCCAAGGGTGATGGAAGCAGCGGAAACGGTAGAAGTGTTAGTCAATACGCCGGGGGTTACTTTTACGGTGAAGTCCTTATTCTTGACAGTACCGTTGGAATCCTTAACCTTGACACGGACATTATAGGTAGTAGCCGCCGCCGGTTTGAAGGTCATGGTAGCGGTGGTGCTGTAATCTCTGATCTTGGTGTAATCCGTAGAAGAGGACTTCTTGTAATAAGCCGCATACTTATACGGGGATGTACCGCCGGAAGCCGCACCCTTGATGGTAACGGTATTGCCCAGAGAAATGCTCGTAGCGGACAGGGTAGATTTGTTGGTGAATACACCGGTATCATCAGGCATCAGTGTGAAATCTCTGGTCTTGACGGTGCCGGACGCATCCTTGACTTTAATGCGTACATTATAGTTGACTGCGACAGAAGGTGTAATGGTAACTGATGTGCTGGTGCTGTAATCCTTGAGGGTGGTGTAAGAAGAAGAGGAGGCCTTCTTATAGTAATAAGCGTACTGATAGGGAGCCTTACCGCCGGAAGCCGCACCCTTCAGAGTAACGCTGCTGCCCAATGTGAAGTTAATAGGAGAAACGGTGGAATTATTGGTCAGTTCGATGGGATCGGTTGCGGTAACGGTGATAGTGGCCGAAGCGGATACGCCGTTAGCCGCCTTAGCGGTAATGGTAGCAGTACCCTTTGCCACGCCGGTTACGACACCGCCCGATACGGCAGCAACGGAAGCATTGCTGGAACTCCATGTGATAGCCTGATTGGTCGCATTGGCAGGAGCTACTGTGGCGGAAAGTGTCACGGTATCGTCCACATAAATGGTAGCAGAGGTCTTATTGAGGGTAACGGAAGCCACTTCTACAACGGTCTGCTTCTCAACGGTATGATCGAAGCCGGCGCTGGTGTAGTAGCCTCTGTTCTCGAAGTCAAAGCCGGGCATCTGGGAACCGGGTACCTGATTGGCACCGTCATGATGGAGTTGCCCCATCCGGACGGCTTTTCGAAGTAAATGCCGTTTTCGATGTAGGTAACGGATTTACCGGTAACGGTAACGGTTGCGGTTGCGGTCTTGCCGTTGGAAGTAGTGGCTGTAATGGTAGCCGTACCGGCACCAACAGCGGTAACCGTACCGTTGGAAACGGTCGCAACAGATGTATTGGAGGAACTCCACGTCACGCTCTTATCGGTCGCATTGGACGGAGTAACCGTTGCTGTCAGGGTACCGGTTGCACCGGATTCCAGAGAAAGCGTTGACGGTGATACGGTAACGCCGGTCGGTTTGACGATGTTGTCGTTTTTCTTAACGGTAACAGTGACCTCTGCGGTCAGGTTGTTAGCGGTTTTTGCGGTAATGGTAGCGGTACCGGGCGCCACGCCCTTGATGTTGCCGCCGGCTACGGTAGCAACGGAAGCATCGCTGGTGCTCCAGCTGACGGACTTATCAGAAGCGTTGTCGGGCTTTACGGTAGCCTTTACGGAAGCGCTCTCGCCTTCGAGGATAGAAATGCTGGTCTTGTCAAGGGTAATGTCGGTAGCATCTACAATATGCACAGACTCGCCGCCGATGATGGTAGCAGCGCCGCCGTCACCCATGAAGGAACCATTCGGAACAACACGGCCGGGAGCCGGTGTCTTGGCGGTATCAAGAACATATACTCTCAGGTTGCCCTGACCGGAGCAGTTAGCAGTAAGCGTACCGCCGGTAACGGTCTGGGTATCGCCGGTAACGGCATCCACATAGGTACCGTTCGGAATGCCGGAGAAGGTAGCGCCGCCGGAAATGGTAACGCAGGCAAAGCTGTCGGTGTTGGCATCGGTATATCTTCTCTTGAATGCCAGACCGCCGTTTACGCCTTCTACGGAATACTGACCTTTACGGAGTGCCGGAACCGCCATACGGATACGGTTCAGACGCATGAGGTGCTGGGAAAGAGGCGCATCGAGGGTTTCCTTGGCTTTACCGGTCGCATTGAATACGGTAAAGTCGGTAGCCTGAATCGTACCTTCGATGTTATCACCGAAGTAAGCACGGCCTGTTTCACTCAGAGGACAGTTCGGACCTTTATCAATGACCTTGCCGGCCTGGAACTGAATTTCTGTGCCGTAGTAAATGCAGGGGATACCACGGAAAGTAAAGATCAGGGAAAGATCTTCTGCCCATGTTTCTGCGCTGAAGTTAGGAACGATTGTCTGAATGTTGTTCGGGGAATAGTCGTGTGAGTTGATATAAGTAACATTCCATGTGGAGTCATTGAAATACTGGTCTTCTGCCAGACACATACCGAAAGCGGCGCCGGCGGAGTCAAACTGCCAGTGCATCTGGAAGTCGATGGAATCAAGACCGGAGCGCTGTGAATAGTCCGGTGCATGATAATCGTTGCCTTTCAGGAAAGCGTTATCACTGGTCGGCTGGTTGCTGGTACTGCTGTGAGCGTTGTAATGCTCTTCGGTGAGGGCAACATTGGCATCCGGATCGGTTGTCCATTTATTCAGCCAGCTGTCATCATCCTTCCAGGTATAGAAGCAGGTGGAGATCGGCGGCTGGTCACGGTACCATACGGATTCACCCTTGGTACAAACTTCACCGAACATATAGAACTCATCATAACCGGAACCGCTGTGTACTTTGCGGTACTCTTCCTGCAGAGCCGGCAGAAGGGTTTTATTCAGTGTCAGACGGGACATATGCTTAACGGTATCTACACGGAAAGCGTCAACGCCCATGTCAATGAACTTTTTGTAGCAGTCGATCAGGTAGTTATAAACCTTCGGGTTTTCGGTGTTCAGGTCGAAACAGTCATCCGCCAGTGTGGTGATCTGAACATTATAGTTATCCCAGTCACCGCCGCCGGCCCAGCCGAAATGATGGTAAATCTTGTCGGGGTCCATAGATTCGCCGGCAGGCATCGGCATAGCGCTTCGGCCGGGAGACCATGTATCAATTTCAATCGGACAGAGGTTTTTCTCGCCCCAGTTGCAGGAGTGATTGAATACAACGTCCTGAATGACCTTCATGCCCTTTGCATGGCAGGCATCAATTAAATCCTGATAGGTAATGCCGTTGGATTCATAACGGTTATCAACGGCGGTGAAATCATACGCATGATAGCCATGATAGTCATAGCCTGATCTGTTCTCTACAACAGGCGTAATCCAGATAGCGGTAAAACCGAGCGCCTTAATATAGTCCAGCTTGTCAATCAAGCCCTTGAAGTCACCTCTCCAGGAAGGGTCACTTTCGGGGTTTTTGGCCTTGTCGTCCTCAGAGGAACGGTAGTTATTGCTGGGGTCACCATCATAGAAACGGGTCGTCAACAGGAAGTAGATGGTTTCATCACGGAAGTCTGAACGAGAGTTGGCATAGAGCACACCTCTCTGTTCATTGCTCAGGGTACCGGCGGCATTAACCGTTGTGTTCGTGAGCAGAGGCAGACCAACGGTACAGCTCATCGCTGTCAGGGCGCTCAGTGACCAGGCGGCCGCTTTTTTGACTGCTTTCTTCATTTTTGCTGAAAAAACGCTCATGTGGTAATCAATCCTTTCCATTCAAATTGGTGCGTGTGTTAGTGAAACGTGCCGAATAGAAACTCCGTCTTTTCCCCCTTTCGCCGGTGAATTCCGCTTGCTTCGTATCAAGGGTGATAAAAGCCGTAATACTCTGTCTAGATTGTATAACAGGAAATGATTTTTGTAAAGCCGTCATTTTGTTCATAAATTCATAACAATTTATTCAAAAAAATTAACATTTATGGAGTCTGAACAGTTATGAATTGTTCTTTATAGTCACTTTCACGAAAATATCCTTCCGATTTGTCTATTACATCTAACATAAAGTGCTAAATTTCATCGTTTTACACAATGATTTTGGGGGCGAATGATTCTTTTTCCTGCTCACACTGATTCACCCTATTGGCAATTATGAACAAAACAAAAAAGACAGCGGCCGGAACCGCTGTCTTGCAACAAATGAAATCTTACAAAAATAATAACACGCTTGTGAACGATTATTATCCCGCATCTTCGGGATTGACCTCGGGTTTCTGAAAACGAATGCCTACGCCATTCACCTCTACGCCTTCATCCGCCCGTATCATGACATACTTTTTTCCGTCAATAATTCTCGTTTCCAGCAGGTAACTCTTGTCGGGGCTGACATGAATCGTCACATCCGGCGTTTTGACCTCAAAACGTTTCTGGTCAATGATATTCAGAGGACTGATTTCGGTTTTCTCACCAAAGGTACTGTCATAATGCTCATCAAACGCAGAAATCTGTTCTTCCGGCGCACCGCAGTCCGCTAACATCCTTTTAACATCCTTTTTGCCAATCATGAGGGGTTCTTCCTGATGGCTGTTTTTATGCTCGTCAATCATTTCGCTGATATGTTCATGCACCGACTGCACAAAAGCATAACTGCATTCCTGATCGGCGGTTTCAGCTAACAGGGTACGGAAATTTTCCTTCTGTTCCTCCGCCGGCATGGGATATTCCGTACAGAATAAAGCCTCCGCCACCGCCTTATAATCATCGGCGGCACTTTTCGTATAGAACAAGGCGTTGTAAATATTCGTGGCTCTGTCGTCAAACGCCGGAAACATAAATCCGACTTCCGGAGCGGCAATCAGCATATCTGCTCCGACATTCCGGAAAGTGGCCTCCGCCGACAGGAACCCGACACCTACCTTGGTAGGCTTCACCGGACATACACTGCACAGCACATAACGGAATACCTCGTCGGAATCATCCTCCATGATTTCGTCATTCTTAGAACGGTGCGGCACGTCATATTTATCACAGCCTAACATAATCAGATAGCAGTCATCAGTCGGAAAGGAGGCAATAATTCTGCCGTACAGGTCGTGGAGGGCTTCCTCGTCCTTCAGATCGGAATCCCGCAGACGCATCAGCAGACGATGTTCCTCACTGTCGCTGACCTGTTCCGTTGTAAAGGCAATATCTACCAGATTTTTTCCCAGCCGTCCCGAAAGGGTTTTCTTGAGTACCTTGAACAGGTTCTCGCTTTCCTCCAACGGCAGTAAACCGACGGTCTGTGAAAATTCCGTCATAATTTTCTTGTCGCCGCCGACATAACAGCCTTTCAGCGTCATCATATTATTTTTGTCATGCCGGATTCTTTTCTTGATCTCAGCAATTTCCTTATCTGTCATGCAAATTCTCTCCTTCACACAAATTCATTCCCAAACACGGGATATTTATTATAACATATTTCTGCCCATTTTACAATATTGAAAAACCATTCTTTTGATCTATAAATGAGCAAATTTGAAAATTGCACAAAAACAAGAACCCCTCCGCCTCGCTAACGCTCGGCACCTCCCCTGAAGGGGAGGCAGGAAACGTTTC
>ONYQ01000169.1 GCA_900322145.1 uncultured Eubacteriales bacterium | reverse complement strand
ATAGAGGATTGTCATGTTTTCCATACCGAAACGGCTATTCCGCAGATCAGATTGCAGACTTACAGAGGCTTTGAGGATTTTTCAAAGCTGAATGCCATAGCAAAGGCGTTTATGTCCATGTCGGAGCATCAGAGAATGACTTTCAAGGCGGTTTTGCAAAACGAAAAGCCGAAAACACTTGACGATGTGATTGACAGGGCAAGGAACATTGATGCTTATGAATTGGAAACATCAGCCTGTGCAGAGCCGGACTTTTATAAGCTCTACCTTTTGTATCATCTTGAAACTCGTGTTGACTCGAAGTGGCTTGACGGCATTGCTGCAGGTAATGAAGAACAGCATCTGCTGCGGCAGCTAAAGGCGGCGGTGACGGATTACGGAATTGTATCGTCAAAAAATCAGTCCCTGTATCGTATCGTTCCGTATGATGAGCCGGAAAGGTATGAATTGATTGAAATACTCGGCAAACCGGCACTGTTCTCAAACGGCAGGATCAGTAAGTCGGAGCTGCCGGAAGGTCTGTATAAATATGACCTTCGCAGCGGTGATGAAACGGATTTCGTGACGGTTGAGAAAAACGTTGCGGTCAATCATGCCGGAACGGTCATTCTACAGGAACCCCTTGATTTTGGTGACAGTGATTATATCCCCTTGGACGAGGATTCTTCACCGAATTTCATGGGAGAGAATATGGACATTGAGGAATTTCAGCACACAGACTTTAGTGAAAAACAAGATATAAATATGGGAGGAATGTAAAATGGATATTGTTGTTTCGGTTTTTATCGGTATGTTTATAGGCGCTATGCTTGCGGTGGTGTTTTTCATTGCGGTAACGTCCTATCGTGAGTATCAGCAGGAGGTAAACTCGAAGTTCAAGGCGGCAAAAAAGGAAATGCAAATGTTGAAGGACAAACAGCAGGAGATATCCGACCGTATGAAGGTGACCGAAAGCACTCTTGTTGAGATAAAAGCAGAAAGAAGGAAAGATGATGAAGGATATTAAGGTATCCGACCTGCGCCGGATGTCGGGCAAGGGAGGACTTATCCTGCAAGGCTGCGGCGGAGATCCGCAGGAATGGATAGACGGTATCAACGATATGCTCACAGATGAAGGCATTCTTCTGGAAGGCACAAAATTTCAGAATGTCAGTCGGTTTCAGCATGATGGCTTGACTAATCTGCTTTTTCCGTTTGAGGATGTTAAAGTGGATATTGGTAAGTTGGCGTACTGGCGGTTGGAAACACACGGTCTGTTCGGCGGCACATGGCTGTCAGACTATGTTGACAACAGACTCGGCGGTTTCCTTTCCGAAGAAATGCCCGAAACCGAGGAACGATTCAAGCCGGATTGTCCGTTGATCGGTACAGATGGTAACATTTTTAACCTCATGGGAATTGCCGCAAGAACGCTCGTCAACAACGGCATGAAAGCAGAGGTAAAGGAAATGTGCGGCAGGCTTTCCGACTGCGGCAATTACAACGAAGCCCTCAACATCATAGGTGAATATGTGAATATCACCGATGGTTCAGGGAATATAGACGACGGTGAAGGAGAGGTGATGACGATATGATCTGGTTTTTTGTGGGCATTGCAGCCGGCTTCGGCATCGGAGCGATAGCAATGGCGCTTGCCACTGTCGCTTCTCAGGCTGACGATGACATGGAAAAGCTGTACGAGCGCTGCGGTAAAGAAAAAAAGAATAAGGACTAAGAGACCGATATCAATCGACAAATAAAGATTGACATCGGTCTTTTTTTGTGCCCAAAAGGATGTGATAAGTATAAGGACACCCATTAGCTGGGTTGGCAACAAAACAGCAATCCTGCCTGTTATCTATTCAAGATTTCCGCTCCAGTATGACAGATATATTGAACCGTTCGGCGGTTCGGGTGCTGTGCTGTTGGGCAAGGAAAAACCCGATAAATTCGAGGTTTACAACGACTACAACAAGAATCTCGTCAACCTGTTCCGTTGTATGCGTGAGCGGCCGATGGCGTTTATCAAAGAGCTTGGCTTCCTCACGCTGAACGCAAGGGATGATTTCACGGTCATCAAGGACTTCTTCAAAAAAGAACAGTTCAATGACCGTTTCTTGTCCGAGGAAATGGAACTGACGAAGATAATGCTGCCGGAGCTTCGAGCCGACGAGTTGATGGAGCTGCAAAGGAAAAGTGTTCTGGAATATGATCTAAGAAGGGCAGTCATGTTTCTGAAGCTCCTTCGCTACAGCTATTCAAGCGGCGGCAAAAGCTTTGCCAGTCAGCCGTTTTCGGTGGCAA
>ONYQ01000004.1 GCA_900322145.1 uncultured Eubacteriales bacterium | reverse complement strand
CCAATGCAGTCGAAAATGACAAGATTGCCGAATATCCGACGATCGGCTACAACGACATGATCTATACCCTGGATGATTATAAGTTAGCTGTCAAAAGACGTTTTTTGACGAATGAAGAAGTCAAAGAGGCTTTGAACGCTGCTGATAATTATGTTCCCTATGTGGATAACAGCAAATTGAAGTATTTCCCGAAAATCGACAGTCAGGGTTCTATCGGTTCCTGTGTATCATGGTCTGTCGTTTACTATCAGTTTACCCATGAAGTCAACAAGGCGCTCGACAGAGCGGCTACTCCCGAAACTACCATGCAGCCCATGTTCATTTATAATATGTATATCGGCTGCAACAAAGGCCGTCATCTCGAAGGTCTGGTGAACAGTACCGGCTGTGCGCCCATTTCTCTGGCACCCGAATTCTATAACGATAAGACATGGAATACCGGTTATGATATCTGGCGTGAGGCCGCTAACTATCGTATCTATGACTTCATTGACTTTGCCGGTCTCGGTGATCCCGGCCGTGAGGTTACCTCGGAAACGGACCCCGATCTGGATGCCATCAAGGCGGCTCTCCGTAACGGTGACGTTCTTTCTTATGCCGGTCCTATCGGTGACCATCAGTGGGATACCATCAAAGCCGCTCCCGGTGTAGATGATGAACTGGTCGGTCAGGGTATCGTTACCAAATCCGTCGGAAGCTGTATTTTCAACCATATGCTTACCGTTGTCGGCTACAACGACAACATCTGGATGGATCTCAACAAGAACGGCAAGGTTGATAAAGGTGAAAAAGGCGCTCTCAAGATTGCCAATTCATGGGGCGATAAATGGGGCAACAATGCGGTAGCACCTGAAAAGAAAGACGGTTTTTACTGGATCGCCTATGATGCTTTGAATGCCCGTTCCTGTGTAGAGGGCGTTGTTTCCGAACCGAACCGCGGCAAGAGTGCTTCCGGTTTCGGACGGATGCTGGTATCCAAGGATTACGGCACTTCGGGTATCTTCCTCAAATATACCCTCAACAACGATAACCGTGCCGACAGCTATGTGGAAATTACCGCCAAAAGAAAGACGGACGGTATGCTCTATATCCGCAAGGTCAATCCCTACTATTTCGCCAATTATGAAACGGTTAACTGTCAGCGCTTGAACTATGAAGGCAAAACCGGTTTCTGTGACGGTGAAATGCTGTATGACCTGAATAATGTGGTACTGGGACTGGATTCCAATACCTTCAATGATTATGACTGGAGTTTCCGCTTTGTGGATATCGGCACCGATACCACCGATACCACCGTCAAAGAAGCGTATGTAGTGGATGAAAATACCGACAAGACTTATGCCGTCAACGTAGCGTTCCCCTTTACCCTCAACAAGTCGGAAAAAACAGCTGTACTTAAGGACTTCTACCACTTTGCCAAGCTGTATGTGCCGGCTGCCAATACCCTCACCGTTAACAGCGAACTGAAATTTACCTTCAAGACCGCCAACGAAACCTTCGGTTCTACGCCTATCAAATACACCATGACGGTTAAAAAGGACGGCAAGCAGGTATTCTCCAAGGTACATAAAGCTTCTTCCGTTGACAAGAAAAACGGTTCTTCTGTCATCAAGGGTACCTATAAGCCTACCGCTACCGGTACTTATACCATTACCATTACCGGTACAGATGCTTCCGGTGCAAAGACCAGCCGTTCCGCTGATTTCCGTGTCTATAACAAACAGTTAGCCATCCGCTCCATTGACCTTGATACAGGCAAGTATATCAATACCTATCAGAGTGTTAAAATCACCCCACAGGTTACCGGCGGTACCGCTCCCTATACCTATTCTTACTACTATATCAAGGGCGGAAAGACCTACAAGATTGCAGAAAATATCAAAAACAGTTCCAAAACCAAGACCTTCGGCAGCAATGCCGGCACCTATAAAATCATGGTAAAGGTAAAGGATGCCGCCGGCACTACTGTTCAATCCACCACCACTGTACTGGTAACGCCGCCTGCTATTACTAAAGTGGAATACAGCGATACCAACGGATATGTGAACCGTGACATTTATATCAGTGCAGCGGCCAACTATCTGCCTGATTGTGTCAAGCCCGATGAATTTATCTATACCGCCGAAAAAGACGGCAAAGTAGAAACGCTGTCTCATCTTACCGGCAGGCAGACCGAAAAGGTTGTCTGGACGCCCAAAGAAAGAGGCGAATATACGATTACCGTTTCCGTTAAGTACAAAGACAAGTTACTCGCTGAGAGAAAAGAAAAGTATGTGGTTGGCCCCACCGAGCAGGTCGGTCAGAGAACCATCAACGTCTATGTCATCAGCTACATTTTCAACACTAACGGCGGCGCTAACTATAAGATTCACTACTGGGGCGGCAAGAGCGGTATCGGTGAAGCCAATTGTATTTCCCTGAGTCAGGTCAAGACCAAGGATGTCGGCTTCTGGAGTACTCCGCAGCAATTCAGAACCTTCGTCGCTTATATTCCTGATGATGCTACCGGCTATAAGTTCCATATCGGTGACAGATGGTTCCCCGACGGTATTGAAGTCGGTGACGGCAGCACCGCTACTTCCAACACCGTCTATGCCTTCAATTACGATGTTGACAGAGCTGTTTATACGATGGAATAATCGCTCCTCTATTCATATTTCCCCTCGTTTCTATCCGACAGCAGAGAGGACAGTCCGTACTTTCGGGCTGTCCTTTCCTTTTGGCAAAAAAGAATGACAAAAATATCGGAAAATTTGAAAAAATGTCTTTTTATTTTCCGAAAATTATTGTATAATAGTTTCAGATGTATGCGGGCAATTCCATTCCCCCATACAGCCGAAAATTTTATCATTTGGAGCGTGATGACAATGGCATTAGTCAACGCAGCAGAAATGCTGAAAAAAGCAAAGGCAGGTCACTATGCAGTCGGTCAGTTCAACATCAACAACCTTGAGTGGACAAAGGCAATTCTTCTCACCGCACAGGAACTCAATTCTCCTGTTATCCTCGGTGTTTCCGAAGGTGCCGGCAAGTACATGACGGGCTTTAAGACCGTTGCCGCTATGGTAAAGGCTATGGACGAATCTCTCGGTATTACCGTTCCGGTGGCTCTGCATCTTGACCACGGCACCTATGAAGGCTGCTACAAGTGCATCAAGGCAGGCTTTACTTCTATCATGTTCGACGGTTCCCACTATCCCTTTGAGGAGAACCTCGCCAAGTCTCAGGAACTCGTTAATGTAGCGCATCAGCTCGGTCTTTCTATCGAGTGTGAGGTCGGCTCCATCGGCGGTGAAGAGGACGGCGTTGTTGGTATGGGCGAATGCGCTGATCCCGATGAGTGCAAGACCATTGCTGATCTCGGTGTAGATATGCTGGCGGCCGGTATCGGCAATATTCACGGCAAATATCCCGAAAACTGGCAGGGTCTCAGCTTTGAAACCCTCGACAAGATTCAGGCAAAGACCGGTGAAATGCCCCTCGTTCTTCACGGCGGTACCGGTATTCCCGCCGACATGATCAAGAAGGCTATTTCTCTCGGCGTTTCCAAGATCAATGTTAACACTGAGTGTCAGCTTTCCTTCCAGGAAGCTACCAGAAAGTACATTGAGGCCGGCAAGGATCAGCAGGGCAAGGGCTTCGACCCCAGAAAACTGCTTGCTCCCGGCTTTGAGGCTATCAAGGCTACCGTTAAAGAGAAAATGGAACTGTTCGGTTCTGTCGGCAAGGCTTGATTTCCCGCTTTTTACTAAGACAATAACGGCTGATACGGTCACACGGCTGTATCAGCCGTTTTCTTGTACCTCTGTACAGCACGATAACTTGACAGCAGGGAAAGAAGGCGGTACACTAAGGGAAAGAAACTGATTTTGATAGGTGAAGTGAATATGGCGGAGAAAGAATTACTGCAATTAAGCGGCGCTGTGGAGGAGATTATTTTCCGGAACGACAACAACGGCTATACGGTGCTGAATATGCTGTGTGACGGAGTCCATACAACAGCGGTCGGCACGATGTCGGAGGTACACATCGGGGATGAGCTGAAACTGATCGGCAACTGGAAAAACCATGTCAGCTATGGAGAGCAGTTCGCTTTTGAATATTATGAGCAGAGTGTCCCTTCCACGGAGGAGAGTATCCTCAAATATCTGTCCTCCGGCGCTGTCAAGGGTATCGGACGGGCTACGGCGAAACGATTGGTAGAGGCTTTCGGAGAACATACTCTGGATGTTATACAAAATGAACCGCACCGTCTGGAGCAGATAAAAGGCATTTCGCACGATAAGGCGCAGATGTTGAGTGAGGAAATACGCAAAACCTTTGGTATGCGGGAAGCCATGATTTATTTGCAGCGCTTTCATGTATCGCCGCAGGAATCCGTCCGTATATGGAAACGCTTCGGCGGTGAAACAATCGGCATGATAGAGGAAAATCCCTATGTGCTGTGTGACAGTGAAATTGGCCTGCCGTTTGAACGGGCGGATTATATTGCGGCCGCTCTGCAAAAACCCAGTGATGCGCCGTACCGTATCCGCACAGGCGTGATCTATGTACTGCAGCACAATGCCCGCAACGGCCATACCTGTCTGCCGCAGGAAAAATTATCCGCCGTGACGGCGGATTTTCTCAAAATAGATCCGTCACTCGCAGCGGATACATTGGCGGAAATGCTGCAGGACGGCAGTCTGATAGCGGATACGTTACACGGCAAATCCTTTGTTTTTTTGCCGTCTCTCCATAAAAGCGAAAGCTTTGCGGCCTCCTGCTTGTCGATGATGCTGCAATTTCCGCCTGACCGTATTACCGGCGTGGAAATGGCATTGGAATGTTTTGAAAAACAGCAGGGCGTTTCCTATGCGACCTTGCAGCGGAAAGCTATTATTGAGGCACTTTCGGGCGGACTGCTCATTCTGACAGGCGGCCCCGGTACGGGTAAAACTACCACACTGAATGCCATTATTGCCCTGTATAAACAGCATGGTATCAAAGTGGCATTGGCAGCCCCGACAGGAC
Organism: uncultured Eubacteriales bacterium; assembly: GCA_900322145.1. Lineage (GTDB taxonomy): Bacteria > Bacillota > Clostridia > Oscillospirales > Acutalibacteraceae > UBA1213. The sequence continues at coordinate 37,750 of ONYQ01000004.1, read as the reverse complement.
GTGCCGCACAGCGTATGTCAGCGGTGACGGGACGGGAAGCGAAAACGATTCATCGGCTGCTCGAAGTGGAATGGGATGTCAATGACACTCCTACTTTCAAGAAAAACGAAAGGAACCGTCTGGAATGTGATGCGCTGATTTTAGATGAACTTTCTATGGTAGATGCGCCGCTGTTTGAAAGTGTTATGCGGGCACTGCCGCTGGGATGCCGGCTGATTATGGTCGGGGACAGCGATCAGCTTCCTTCTGTCGGGCCGGGTAATGTGCTGGGTGACCTGATTGCCTCGGGCAAAGTGCCGGTGGTGCAGCTCACGGAAATATTCCGGCAATCCATGCAAAGTCTGATTGTTACCAATGCCCATAAAATTGTACACGGTGAAATGCCGGAAATTACCCGCAAGGACAGCGATTTCTTTTTCCTGCCCTATGCCGACAAGCAGAAAATTGCCGATACGATTGCTGACCTGTATATCCGGCGGCTGCCATCTACCTATGGCTATTCTCCGCTGGAAGATATACAGATTCTGTGCCCCGGACGTAAAGGTGAATTAGGCGTTGTAGAATTGAATAAGCGGCTGCAGCAGGTATTCAATCCTTCTGTCAGTAAGGCGCAGGAATTGACCATGCCGCTGTATACCTTCCGTCAGGGCGATAAGGTGATGCAGACCCGTAATAACTATGACCTTCTGTGGACAAAAGCGGATGGTACCGAAGGTTCCGGTATTTTCAACGGTGATATCGGTGTTATAGAACGCATTGATAAGGCGGCCAAAGCCGCTTGTGTGCGTTTTGAAGATAAAACGGTTTTCTATGACGAAGAAGCTTTGCTGAATCTCGAATTAGCCTATGCTGCGACGGTTCATAAAAGTCAGGGAAATGAATTCAATGCGGTGATCATGCCGATGTATTACGGCCCGCCGATGCTGTATTACCGTAATTTGCTTTATACGGCGGTGACGAGAGCCAAAAAACTGCTTATTCTGGTCGGACAGGTGCCGGTGCTGAAAACGATGGTCGATAATAACCGCAAAACACTGCGGTATTCCGCTTTGAAAGATTTCTTGGAGAGGGGATGAACGGTTGATGTCATTGCTGTCATGGCTGTTGCCGCACCGTTGCCCCTATTGCGATACGGTCATCACGGGTCAGCAAACGGAATGTGACCACTGCAGAGCGCAGTTTCCGGATGGTGTCTATGTTCGTTCATTGTCTGAAGGTGTATGTATAGCGCCGTTTGGCTATGACGGTGCCGTGAGAGAAAGTATTCTGCGGATGAAAAAGGACGGTCTGCATACACGGGCCAATAGCTTTGGCAGACGTATAGGGCAGATGGTACGTTCTATGGGAATCGCACCGGATATTGTGACGAGTATACCGATGTATCCGCCCGATCAACGGCAAAGGGGCTTCAATCAGGCGGAGCAGATTGCCCGCTGTACCGCAAAAACAGGCGGCTGGCTGTATGCGGAAGTGCTGAAAAAGATCAGAAAAAATCAGGTACAGCATCTCTTGTCCGCTGAACAGCGGCACCGGAATGTACAGGGCGTTTATGCGGTTGGCCGTTCCCGTCTGTTACAAGGACGGTGTATCCTTCTGATAGATGATGTGTGTACGACCGGCAGTACCCTGTGCGAGTGTATGCGTATCCTCAAGGACAATGGTGCCAAAACGGTCATGGGTGCCGTGGCTGCTATGGTCGGGGCAGAAAATGAACTGCACGTTATGACCCTCGAGCAAGCCCGAAAAATTTGTGCCGCTGACAGCAAAAAACGATAGAATGTGCGGTCCTGCCGTACTATAATAGGACTGTCGGAGTCTGAATCGGTAATGAAAACGGCAGGTGTGAAAGGGTGGTACAGTATGGCAGTAGATATCGCCATTGATCTGGGCACTTCCCGCACGAGAATTTTTTTGCCACGTCGGGGCATTACAGCGGATGTACCGTCTGTGGTGGCTGTTGGTGAGGAACACGAAGAATTGTTGCATTTTGGTGAGGCGGCTTATCGGATGATCGGCCGTACACCGCCGCCTATCAGAACGATCTGTCCGCTGGGGAACGGTGTCATCGCCCATTTTGACTGGGCAGCGGCTATGTTGGCGGCATTGTTGAAGGAAACGGTTTCCGCTAAAATCCGTATGCCCCGTGTGGCGGTATGCGTACCCGTTGGGCTGACGGATGTTGAAAAACGAGCGGTGATAGATGCGGTCAGCCGTTCGGGTGTGCGTCAGGTATGTCTGGTAGAAGCGCCGGTAGCGGCGGCATTGGGGACAGGGATAGATATCCACACGCCGCATGGTACGCTGGTAGTTGATATCGGCGGCGGTACAACGGATATGGCAGTGATATCATTGTGTGATGCAGCGGTTTCCCGTTCCGTGAGACAGGCGGGACAGGTCATGGATGAGGCGATTATCCAATATATCCGGGAACAGCATCACCTTTTAATCGGTCAGCGCACCGCTGAGAGTGTCAAACAGCAAATCGGCTGTATTGTACCGGATATCCGTTCAGGAGAATGCTGTGTCAAGGGAAAAAATCTGCTGACGGGAATGCCCGGTCAGGTGACAGTAGCGGCCGAGGAAATAACCGCACCGCTGCAGACAACCGCTCAGGCTATTACCGGCTGTATCCGTGAATTACTGGAAGCGACACCGCCGGAACTGATGGCGGATATTGAAGCAGAGGGCATTGTGCTGACCGGCGGCAGCGCACAATTACCCGGATTTGACCGTCTGATACAGCAGGCAACGGGTCTATCGGTACGCATAGCGGAACAGCCTGATTTATGCGTTATCAACGGCTGTGGACGTTATCTGCGTTTTCTCCGTAAAGCAGCCTGAAAAAGTGTGGAGCGTGAACAGTGTGGAGTTTGGCGTGTGAAGTTTGGCGTTGAGTGCCGTCACACTGTTCTATCCCTGTTAAAACCATAAAACAAGCACAACAAGGCATTGTGTGGGATGCTTTGTTGTGCTTGTTTTGTTAGTGCTGTGTCGATTTCAGAAAAAGATTAATCCCGATCTGCAATATCCATATAGGGAACACGGTCATGAACGTTGAGATAGGCGGGACGGATAATCTTACCGGAATTGACTAATTCCTCCATACGGTGTGCGGACCAGCCGGCAATACGGGCAATCGCAAAGATCGGTGTATAGAGTTTGTCGGGCAGATCGAGCATACTGTATACAAAGCCGCTGTAGAAGTCTACATTGGCGCTCACACCTTTATAAATGCGGCGTTCCTGAGCGATGACTTCCGGTGCAAGCCGTTCCACCATAGAATACAGACGGAATTCGTCCATACGTCCCTTTTCTTCGGAGAGCTTTTCCACAAAACCCTTGAAAACTCTTGCTCTGGGGTCGGAAATAGAATATACGGCGTGTCCCATACCATAGATTAAACCGGAATGGTCAAAGGCTTCACCGTGAAGCAGCTTGGCCAGATAGCCTCGTACCTCGTCCTCGTCTTCATAGTCGGTGATATTGGCCTGCATATCCTCAAACATTTTGACGACCTTGATATTAGCGCCGCCATGTTTGGGGCCTTTGAGAGAGCCGAGTGCTGCGGCAATGGCAGAATAAGTATCGGTACCGGAAGAGGTGACAACGTGTGTGGTAAAGGAGGAATTATTGCCGCCGCCGTGTTCAGCGTGAAGCACGAGCGACATATCAAGCAGTTTGGCTTCTAACTTCGTATATTTGGAATCCGGCCGCAGCATATAAAGAATATTTTCTGCGGTCGAAAGATTTTTCTGAGGCGCATGGATAATCAGGCTGCGGTTGCGGTGATAATGATTATAGGCCTGATAGCTGTAAACGGAAATGACCGGAAACAGGGCGATTAACTGCAGGCATTGGCGCAGCACATTCGGCAGGGAGGTATCATCTGCATTCGGGTCATAGGAATACAGTGTCAGTACCGAACGGGCGAGGGCATTCATCATGTCCTTGCTGGGCGCTTTCAGAATAACATCTCTGGTGAAGTAGTGGGGCAGATGACGGTATTCCGCCAACAGACGGTTGATCTGAGTGAATTGCTGTTCATTCGGCAGTTGTCCGAACATCAGCAGATAAACGACTTCTTCAAAGCCGAAGCGGTCATCATGGATAAAGCCTCTGACGATATCCTCTACGTCTACACCACGATAATACAGCTTGCCGTCACAGGGACGGGATTCGCCGTTGACGACCTTGCTGGAGCAGATTTCCGAAATTTCTGTCAGTCCGGCAAGGACACCCTTACCGTTGATATCACGCAATCCTCTTTTGACATCGTAGCGTGTATAGAGGTCTTTTTCAATGCGGTTATGGGTTCTGCATAACTCGCTCAGTTCCACCAGTTCGGGGGTGATGTTGAATATGTTTTCTTGTGCCATGGTTATCATCTCCTGTATTGACTTGATTTTGGGGGGCAATATGATGCTGATAATACTATTGCAGTGATTATTCTGCTATTATTATACCATATTGGAAAAAATTGTAAATAAAAGAGTGCCGAGAATTTTGTAAATTTTGTATTAAGTCTTTCGGTAAAATATACTCTGGTACAGATTTCTTTCTTTTAGCTGTTGATTCAGAGCGTTGAGAACATGACGTTTATCGCCGCTCCAACGGGGCGCTATCAGTTTTTGTTTGTCGCCGTCACCGGTCAGCCGGTGAATGACGATGGTCGGCGGTAACAGTGCTAAAATATCCGTTACGGTTGTGAGGTAGTCGGCTTCGGTCATCGCATCAAAGGTGCCGCTGCGATACAGCGCCGCTAAGTCGGTTCCCTCTAAAATGTGCAGTAATTGCAGTTTGATGCCATCGGCACCGCTTTCACCGACATAAGCGGCGGTTTGCCGCATTTGTTCATGGGTTTCATGGGGGAGTCCGAGAATGGTATGGACAATGACCTTTACGCCGGTTTGTTTCAGGTCATGCACGGCTCTGTCAAAGCAGTCCAGTGCATAACCACGCCGGATGAGTGCGGCAGTAGCAGGATGGATCGTCTGTAATCCCAATTCTATCCAGACGGGTTTGATACGGTTGAGTTGTTCCAGCAAATGCAGTTTATCCGGCTCAAGACAATCGGGACGTGTCGCAATAGACAGTACAGCAATATCTTCCCGCTGTATCACCGGCATAAACAATTTTTCGAGATACTCTGCCGGTGCATAGGTATTGGTAAAGGCCTGAAAATAGGCAATGTAGCGGGTACCGCTGAATTTACGGCTGACAGCGGTTTTTGCCTGCAGGATTTGTTCGTCCATCGGCAAACGGTTGTCGGCGGCAAAATCACCCGAACCGCCTTCACTGCAAAAAATACAGCCGCCGGTGCCGATAGTGCCGTCACGATTCGGACAGGTCATGCCGCCGTTGAGGGACAGCTTATACAGCTTTTCGTGAAAGGTCTGTTTGAGATAGTAGTCTAACGAGTAGTATCGTCTGCCGCCCCACAGCATCGGACGGGAAATAGAGTGTCTGTCCATATCGCCTGAAAACTCCTCTGTAAAAACGAAGGAGGAAACGTTTCTGTTTCCTCCCGTTTTGTTTGTTTCAATCCACGCACATTCAGTTGATTTTTGGACGAATCAGGTTTCGGGTGCGAAATTTTCCTTTCCTACACCGCAAAGAGGACAGGTCCAATCCTCGGGAATATCCTCGAAGGCAGTACCTTCTGCAATGCCGTTATCGGGATCGCCGGCATAGGGGTCGTAAACGTAACCGCAGACTTCGCATACATACTTTGACATCTTCAGCACCTCCGCTCTGTTTGAGATTGATTGCCTCCCCATTATACTATAAACTACCGTTCCCTGTCAAATTTTTTTGTGATTTATACAGAAAGTCCGTTTGTCCGGTATACGGCTTGGGTATCGCTGTCCTGTAACTCCTCACTCCTCACTCCACACTCCAAACTGTTCATGCGGCTTGTTTGATGCGTAAGGCGAGAACGGTAATGTCATCGTCATGGCCGTCGGTGCGGCGGGCGGTGGCTTCATCGTTAATAAGGTGTGCCAACTCCTGCATACTTTTGTCCTGCCATTGGAGAATAATGCGCTCAATCCATTCCTCGCCGCAGACAACCGCACCGTCCGATACGATCACAATAATATCCTCCGGTGCAAGGGTATCCTCTGTGCAGGTGAATTCCACATCGGTGAGAATACCAATGGGAAGGGAAGGCGTTTCTACACGGTACATATCCCCGTTTTTACGGATAAAGGATAATGCCGCACCGGCCTTGCGGAAGGTTACTTCGCCGTTATAGAGGTCAACGGAAATAACATCCAGTGTGGCGAGGGATTCATCCTCCGATTTAATCAACAGCGCCGAATTGACTACTTTAAGGGCGCAATCGAAGCCCAATCCGGCTTTGATGAGCTTGGAAAAAATGCTGACTGCCATACCGCCGTCAACGGCCGCCCGTCCGCCGGTACCCATACCGTCACTGAGGACAGCGGTCATGCGGCCGGCTCCGTCATAAAAGTAACGGAAGTGGTCGCCGCTGAGTAAACCGCTGCCGCAGATATGCTGACTGGCGGCAATTTCTACATCGAAAACGGGTCTTTCACACAGCAGAATACGGCATCGTCCGAAGGCGGCAGTAATATTCGGCGTATCAAAGTGACGGCCGCACAGCTTGGAAATCTCCTTCATGATAAGATTCCGCTGAAGTTTTTTTCTGTCCTCGTCATAAATTTCGGCTTCTACGGTCATGCGGCCGAGATGGTCAACACGACAGCTGACATCAATGGGTATCAGTCCTAATTCCTTGCACTTCATGAGGATACTTTCCGCTAATTCGTTATCGAAAAACTCATAGCTTTCGTATTCATCCGCCATTTCGTTCAAAATATCGCCTAAACCGCAGAATTGGCCTGCTACAACGGAACGTACTTCGTCCACTCGTTTAGCGGCGGCTTCGGATGCTAAATAGTTCTGATAGCTTTTATTGACGGCGGCAGCCATTTCAGCAGTGCGGCAGCATTTACGGCTGAAATCCTCTCCGAAATGCTCCGGCTGGATGCTGCCCTGTTTTGACAAACACTCGTTTAACGATTGGAAGGATTCAAGTGATACGCCTTCCCGATGTTCCCAGCAGAAAACCCGCAGACCGCAGTGAGAACAGGTTTGCTCAATGGCTTTTTCATATACATTGTCAAGAGTTGGCGTGACAAGGGTTGTCAGTTTCTGGGCGACTTCCTCTACATCTGTCGATACATCGGACAGGGCTTTGGCGGCAAAATCCAGCCGCATGATAATGGAGCGCCGCAGCCCTTCACTATGAACATCCTTTTGTCCGCTGAAAAAAATCGCTGAAAGGAAATTGCCGGTCGTTTTCGGCAATAGGCAAAATATCAGTGAGGCAATTGCTCCTTCGTAAAATAAAGTTACGGCGTTTTCGGGGTGACCGGTCTGCAGTGCCATCATACAGCCGCCGGTCAAAAAGACGAGGGATGATACAATGCGTCCGGTATGAGAGAAAAGACCGGCTAATAATCCGCCGAAGGCATAGGCGGCGCTGATGAAGAAAAAGCCTTCCGTACCGAAACTGAGAACGACACCGGCAGCCGTACCGGCAATCGCACCGCCGGCGGCAGAACCATAGCGGGATGCTAAAAGGATGCACAGGACAGCGGCAATATGTCCGAGTGACAGAGGGCCAAGTCGAATGCCCGATAAGGCTAACAGGGCAATACAACCACTGAATGCCAGACAGGATACCTCCGGAACGGTCAGCATACCGAGGCTTTTGGTTCCTTGCAGGATGATGTTGGTACGGGAAAAGAAATAGGCGGCACCGGCACTCAGAAGCGCTTCAATGCTGTAGGCAATGGCGGATTCCGGCTGAAAACCGCTGACGCTCATAGCGGCTAAACCGGTGGCCAGTGTCGGCACGAAGCAGACGACAGCAGCATAAAGCGAGTAACGTTGCAGGCGTTTGATATCATTGAGTGTCCAGCGGATAGCGGCAACGGCAATCATGGCGGCCAGATAGCGGAAAGGGCTGCTGCGTCCGGCAAATATCATATAGCCGACAGCGGCACCGATGAAGGAGGAAAAGATGCCGCCAAACGGTACGGCGGCAATCACGGAAATGCCGAACGGCGTATAGGTGTCAAAAATCGAGCCGCCGGAGGCAATAAAGCCGATGCCGAAACAGACTAACTGTGACAGCAGCTTTCTTGCGGTCGTTTTTTCGAGGATATTGCGAAAAGAATATCGTGCGGTAAGCTCACTGACCTTCAATGCAACCACCCCTGTATGAAATTGTTTTTCCGTCCTGCCGGACGGTCTGTTATGTTTATCATAGCATAACTTTTCCGCTCTCTTTGTCAGAATATGTGTCCGAAGCCGTGATGAAAACAAAGGGGAGGATATGCGGGATTTTTTCAGCGGATAAAAGGTCTTTTCTCCGGAGCGTGAATGTGTTACAATCATAACAGTACAGAACAGGAAGGAGCTGCTCACTATGCGATATACGACCTTGTTAATGGATGTGGACGATACGATATTTGATTTTCCGGCGTGTGAATACCGTGCTTTGCAGGCGGCGCTCACCAACTATGGACTGCCTTTTGACGATACGGTGCATGACAGCTTTAGCCGTATCAATGCGGCTTTATGGAAGAAATTTGAAATCAATCAGATTACCCGTGCCGAACTGAGAATCAGACGTTTTACCGAGCTGATTGAACAGTGTTTTTCCGGTTATAGCAGGGCGGAAGCGTTAGCGAATGAATATGTTGCCCGTCTGGGAGAACAGGCTATTTATATTGACGGCGCACAGGAGGCTTTACAGCGGTTATGTCAGGTATATGATATCTATATCATTACGAACGGTCTGAAAACCGTTCAGAGAGGACGGTTTCAGCGTTCCGGCTTGTATGCGTATATAAAGGACTGCTTCATTTCGGATGAAATGAGTGTGCAAAAACCTATGAAAGCTTACTTTGATGTGGTTCTGTCGCATATTGCCGAACACGATACTGATAAAATACTGGTGGTGGGGGATTCACTGACTTCTGATATGCAGGGCGGACGCAATGCCGGACTGGATACCTGTTTATATGACCCGCAGCATAAAACCGATTGGCCGCATCCGCTGTGCGATTACCGCATTGAACGGCTGGCGCAATTACTGGATTTCACATGACTTTACGGAGTATTTGATGTTTTTCACATAAAATATTCTGAAATGCAAAAAAAATATTGTATTTTTATAGTGAAATATGTTACAATAGACAAAGATAGTCAGCAATCATCAATGGGGGGATAGGATTGCGTGTTATTAAAGCAATATTCGGTATTTTGACTGCAGCTGCAGTCTTAGCAGGAGGAATGATAACGGTGAACGCAGACAAAAAAAATGAAACCGCCGCTACGGTCTTGACGCATGAATTGGATGCACAGGCCTATAACGGCAATGATCTGGGCGCCGTCTATACCCCGAAGGGTACGACCTTTAAGGTATGGGCGCCGACCGCCTCAAGAGTGGCTGTCAGACTTTATACAACGGGCAGTTCCAAAGAAGCCGGCGCACAGGAACTTTCAACGACTCCGCTTGTCAAGGGTGAGAATGGTGTGTGGAGCGTTACGGTCAACGGTGATCAGAAGAATCGCTACTATACCTATCAGGTGACCGTCAACGGTGTGACCAGAGAAACCGCTGATATCTATGCCAGAGCGGCCGGTGTAAACGGTAACCGCAGTATGGTCGTTGACCTCAAATCTACTAATCCCGATGGCTGGGATAAAGATGAACATATTTTGTATGATGACCCGACGGATGCGATTGTCTGGGAAGTACATATCAAGGACTTTTCCAATAGTGAGGTTTCCGGCATTTCAGCCAAATATAAAGGCAAGTATCTGGCTTTTACGGAAAACGGCACTACATTGAATGATGAAGGCGGTTATTCCACCTGTATTGACTATCTCAAAAAATTGGGTGTGACACACGTACAGCTGCTGCCTGTCTATGACTATGCTACTGTGGATGAGTCCGATACGGATACCGATGAATTCAACTGGGGCTATGACCCGAAAAACTATAATGTACCCGAGGGCTCCTATTCTACCAATCCCTTTGACGGTAATGTGCGGATACGGGAATTCAAACAGATGATACAGGCTCTGCACAAGGCCGGTATCGGTGTGATTATGGATGTGGTCTATAACCATACCTTTACCGCTGACGGCAGTTGGTTTGATATGACCGTACCCGGTTATTACTATCGTCTTAAAGCCGATGGTACCCTGAGTGACGGTTCCGGCTGCGGTAATGAAACCGCCAGCGATCATCTCATGTACCGCAAATATATGATAGATTCTATCCTGTACTGGACACAGGAATATCATATTGACGGTTTCCGCTTCGACCTGATGGGCGTACATGATGTCGATACGATGAATGCCATTCGTGCCGCTTTGGATACGAAGGTTACCAACGGCCGTAAAATTATCATGTACGGTGAACCGTGGACGGGCGGCACCCTTTCCACCAAAGCGGTGACCGCTACGAAAGATCATTTGCGTCTGCTGGATAACCGTGTGGGGGCGTTCAATGACGAATTCCGTGATGCTGTCAAGGGTCATGTGTTCAATGCCCTGGAAGGGGGCTTTGTACAGGGCGGCAGCAGCCGAGGCAGCATCAAAGCCGGTATCGGTGCCAATACGGTGCTGAATATCCGCTATAATCAGCCGTCTCAGACCGTTTCCTATCTTTCGGCGCATGATAACTTTACGCTTTATGATAAGCTGGTGCTGTCGGTCAAGAATGACGGCAGCTATAATGAACGGGATGAATCCCTTATTGCCATGAATAAATTAGCGGCGGCACTGACACTGACGGCTCAGGGTATCACTTTCATGCAGGCCGGCGAGGAATTCGCCCGTACCAAACAGGGCGATGAAAACAGCTATATTTCTCCTTCTTCGCTGAATCAGTTGGATTGGCAGCGTACCGCTGATTATGCCGATCTGGTTTCTTACTACAAAGGTCTGATTGAACTGCGGAAACATTTCAAGCCGTTCCGTGATGCCACGACCACTTCCGCTAAACTGATCAACTTTGTCGAGGCAGAAGAAGGTGTTGTAGCTTATACGCTGGAAAATGTTCTGACAGCCGATAAGGAATGGTCACAGATTGCGGCGCTGTTTAATGCTTCTACGGAGGAAAAAACGGTGACACTCACACCGCCTGCGGGTAAGAAATTGCCAACGGAATGGACAATCGTTGCCAATCGTGCGGAAGCGGGTGTGCGTTCTTTGGGTACTATCAGCGGTAATACCGTAACCATTCCGCCCTGCAGTGCGATGGTATTGGCGGATAAAATCAGCTTTGATAAGCTGGCGCTGACCTCTGATGACTGCGTGGTGCGTGTGAACTATCAGGACAGCAGCACCGGAAAGATTATTGATGCCAGAAGCTATAAAGGAACGGCCGGCAGTGCGTATGTTACAACCGAAAATAAGGCACTGTCACCGGGATATGATTTTGAATGTGTCGAAGGTAAAACCAGCGGACAATTTACCAGAGAACCCCAGACCGTTACCTACTATTACAAAAAATTTGACGGCAAGCTGTCAGAACTGACCATCCGTTATCTGAAAGAAGGTAATCCTTTACTCAGCAGCGGTGAGGAAAGTGTAGCACCGGACATGAAGCTTGTCTTGCGTGAGGGAGAGGACTATACCGCTCCTATCCGCAGTGTAGACGGCATGAATGTTGATCTTGCCAAATTCCCGTTCAATGCAGTGGGACGAGCCGGACAGGATCCCATTACGGTGAATTATTATTATACGGAAGTTGAAAAGGTACCCCTGACGCTGCATTATTATAATGACCAGGGATGGAATCGGGTAGGCGTTGTCATTTATCGTGGAGCAGGAGAAGATAAAACTGTGTTCACGGCGGAAAAGGGCGATCGTATGCAGCCCGATCAATCGCTCGGCAATGGCTGGTATACCCTGACACTGCCCGATATCGGACAGCTTTCTTCCCTGTATGCGGTCTTTTCCGATACCAAAGGAACAGAGGACAGTCATTTTGACACGAAAGGCTGTCCGGTCAGCCGTGAGGTATGGATTGAAAATGGAAAAGTGACCGGTACGGGTACGGTCAATGTCGTTTATCTGAACCAGAACGGCGAAGTGCTGAAAACGGATATCAAGAGCGGCAAAATCGGCACAGACTATACCACCAAGCAGGAGAGTTTCAGCGGGGTACAGTTGGCGGCTTCTACGGCTAATACAACCGGTCTGTATGGTCAGACACCGGTTTATGTTATTTACAGCTATGCACAGCCTCTGCCAGAAAAGAAAAGGGATGTTCCCATGCTGCCGATTGTCTTAGCGGCGGCTGCTGCCGGAGCATTGCTTGTTTCCGGTGCGCTGTTCTTTGCCTACCGCAAAAAGAAGAAACACAGAATTCTGTAAGAAATTCCTTTACCCGTTGCCATTCCAACATAAATCCGGCACTAAACACCAGCAACACAAAAGGACATCTGCTGTCACAGCAACAGCAGATGTCCTTTTTTAGCGGAACAATGAGCTTTATCACACCGCCATAAACGGTACGTTGTTTTCTTTGGTGTAGGTTTCGGCATAAGAGCCGCTTTTGTCGGAAATGGTCAGGCCGGTCAGGCTGGTGTATCCTATGGGTACCTCTGCGAAGGCAGAAGCACCGACCGAGCCGACAGGCGAGAAGGGGAATAACCATTTTTTCAAAAAAGGCTTTTCCCCAGTGGGGTTTGGGGCGAAGCCCCAAGAAAAAGGGGTTGACAAGCAGGGAAAGGAATGGTATAGTAATAGCAGTTGAAAATTCAAGATCGTTATAACCGGATAGAGGTGCGGTAACGGCGTGTAGACAAGAGGAGGCGGCCAACGCTGAAGAAACTTGTGGAAGAGCCTTGCCGCCGAAAAGCGAAGCGTGGCGGTTTCGGCTTTGGGGATACGCTCAAGGAGTGTATGACTGTCATCATAAAAAGTCTATGGTGGTGCGCTATCGTGTTTCTCATTTGTTCAGGTGGGAATATTTTCGTGCAATGCGTGAAGCAGCTTTTTATGACCGGTGCTGACCGGTCTTTTTTATTGCCGGAATAACGAGGAATTTTTTGCTGCCTTTCTGCTGTCACCCGTCTGCGGTGCGGCATAGGATACTATGAAGGTGCAGGTCACCGCTATTATTTCAGGAGGAGAGAGGAAACATGGAAAAAAAGTATAATGTAGGTATCATTGGTGCAACCGGTATGGTAGGTCAGCGTTTTGCTACGCTGCTGGAGAATCATCCGTGGTTCAATGTCAAGGTGCTGGCAGCCAGCGCCCGTTCTGCCGGCAAAACTTATAAAGAGGCCGCCGGTAACCGTTGGGCGATGACCACTCCCATGCCCAAGGCGATGGAAGATATGGTTATCATGGATGCTGCCGAAGTAGAAAAGATCGCTTCTCAGGTAGATTTTGTATTCTGCGCTGTTGATATGAAGAAGGAAGACATCCGTGCATTGGAAGAGGCTTATGCCAAGGCAGAGTGTCCGGTTGTTTCCAATAACAGCGCTCACCGCTTTACGCCCGATGTACCGATGGTTATTCCGGAGATCAATGACGGTCATCTGGCTATCATTGAAGATCAGAGAAAGCGTCTGGGTACCAAGAGAGGCTTCGTTGCCGTTAAATCCAACTGCTCCCTGCAGAGCTATGTGCCGGCTATCCATCCGCTGATGAAGTACGGCGTTAAGAGAGTGCTGGCTTGTACCTATCAGGCTATTTCCGGTGCCGGCAAGACATTTGAAAGATGGCCTGAAATGGTCGATAACCTCATTCCCTATATCGGCGGGGAGGAAGAGAAGTCTGAGCAGGAGCCGCTGAAGATCTGGGGTACCATTGAGAATGGTCAGATTGTCAAGGCGACCTCTCCCTGCATTACCGCTCAGTGCCTGCGTGTACCGGTTTCTGACGGTCATACGGCTGCTGTCTTTGTTGATCTGGAGAATAAGCCCTCTATGGAGCAGATCATTCAGGATTGGGAAACCTACAAGGGCAAGCCGCAGGAGTTGAATTTGCCGAGTGCTCCGAAGCAGTTCCTGCACTATTTCACCGAGCCGGACAGACCGCAGATCAAGTCCGAGCGTAACCTTGAAAACGGTATGGCTGTTTCCGTTGGCCGTCTGAGAGAGGATACCCAGTATACCATCAAGTTTGTATGTATGTCTCATAATACCCTCAGAGGCGCTGCCGGCGGTGCTGTTCTTCTGGCCGAGCTGCTCTGTGCAGAAAACTATATCTGATTGACAGCAAACGGCGAAAGCTGTCATATACTGACAATAAATCATGTTTAAGGAGGTTTTTTCATGGGAAATCCGATTTTTAAGGGTTCGGCTGTTGCTATTGTTACCCCTATGAACAGTGACGGCAGTGTGAACTATGAAGAATACGGCAAGCTGATTGATTTTCAGATCAATAACGGTACCGATGCGATTGTTGCCTGCGGTACGACCGGTGAATCCGCTACGCTCACCAGAGAAGAGCATTGTGAGGTCATCAAATATACAGTGGAAAAGGTTAATAAGCGTGTACCCGTGATTGCCGGTACCGGCAGTAACGATACCGTCTTTGCGGCGGAACTGTCCAGGGAAGCGGAGGAATTCGGTGCGGATGCGATTTTGTCCGTCACCCCGTATTACAATAAAACTTCTCAGGCGGGTCTGGTACGTCATTATAATTATATCGCTGACCGTATCCATATCCCGATGATCGTTTATAATGTACCTTCCAGAACGGGCTGCAATATCAAGCCCGAAACCTATGCCGAACTGGCCAAGCACCCGAATATTCAGGCAACCAAAGAGGCTAACGGTGATATCTCTGCACTGGTACGCACAATGGCACTCTGCGGCGATAACCTTGACGTTTACAGCGGCGAAGACAGTCAGGCATTCTCCATTACGGCTATGGGCGGTCTGGGCGTTATTTCCGTTTTTGCGAATGTCTGCCCGAGAGAATGTCACGATATGATGGCACTGGCACTCAACGGTCAGTTCAAAGAAAGCTTTGCTATGCAGAAGTATTACATTGAACTGATGGATATGCTGTTCTCCGATGTTAATCCGATTCCGGTCAAGGCTGCCATGAATCTGCTGGGCTTCAACTGCGGTCCCTGCAGGATGCCGCTGGCACCGATGAGCGAAAAGGGCTTTGAAGCGCTGAAAGCCTGCCTGCAAAAGTACGGCATTATTCAGTAATGATACCAAAGGTCTTGCGTCCGTTGGGACGTAAGACCTCATTGATAAAAAGGACGGACAAAGTTATGACGAAGATTATTATTACCGGCTGCTCGGGCAAAATGGGTAAAAGTATCCTGAGTGCCGCCGAAAACAGAGAGGATGTCCGCATTGTAGGCGGTGTTGACCTTGTTGCGCCGCAGCAGGCTGACTTTACCTATGCCGAGTCCTTTGACAAGCTGTACCAGTCCGGCTGTGAGGCGGATGTGATCGTGGATTTTTCCAATCCGGCTGTACTGGAATCTATGCTGCGGTTTGCGCTGACAAAGAAAATGCCTGTTGTGATCTGCACCACCGGTTACAGTGAGGAGCAGAAAAAACAAATCAAGGCCGCCGCAGAGGAAATTCCGGTGTTCTATTCCGGCAATATGTCCCTCGGTATCAATCTGATTATCGAGCTGGCCAAAAAAGCCGCCGCCGTTTTCGGGGAAGGCTTTGATATTGAGATTGTGGAACAGCACCATAATCAGAAACTGGATGCGCCCAGCGGTACGGCACTGATGATTGCGGATGCGATCGCAGAGGTCAAAACAGATACGGAGTATGTCTATGACCGCCATGCTTACCGCAAAAAGCGTGATAAAAAGGAGATCGGTATCCACTCTATCCGGGGCGGCAATATTGTCGGCGAACATGAAGTGATTTTTGCCGGTCAGGATGAAGTGCTGACCATCAGTCACAGCGCCCGTTCCAAGACGGTGTTTGCTGTGGGCGCTCTCAATGCGGCTGTCTATCTGAAAGGCAAGCCCGCCGGTATGTATAATATGTCCGATCTATTGCGTGATTCTGACAGCGAATGAATGAACTGATGACAATGAGGTGATTGCTTATGAAACCGACCATAACTGTATGTGATGACGTGACGTTGATTATCCTGCAAAATGTACCCGCCAACATGACCTTTGTGACACAGGTGTTTGAAAAAATTGCTTCCATGGAAATCGACGTGGATATGATTTCTCTGACACCGCCGCAAAGCTCCCTGACCAGCCTGTCGTTTACGGTCAGCGATGATGATTTAGTCAAAATCCTCAGCTATACCTCTACCCTGAAGGATGACCACATCAAGCCCATCGTCAGCAGCGGCAACTGCAAGATTTCTGTTTCCGATGCTGCTATGGAAAATTGTCCTGGTGTAGCGGCCAAAATCTTTGCACAGGCGGCACAGGCCGGTGCCGATGTACGCTTGATTACCACCAGTGAATCTCAGGTTTCTCTGCTTGTCACCAAATCTGATTTTGACGCTGCCTTCTCCGCCATCCAATCCGCCTTTTAATGTTGGGGCGTTGGGTCTCGCCTGTCGGTTCGGTCGGTGCTGCGCAGCGGTGTCCACAGGACACTCGCACCCCCTCAAACTCCCTCGGCAGGGTCGCAGACCCTGCACCCTTCGTTGTGAAAAAATAAACCTCAGTCAGTTCCTACTGTACAAGGAACTGACTGAGGTTTTTTGCCTTACTTTTACCATAAACTTTCGGTGTCAACCATGTTAATGGTTGGCATTATCCCATTGATTGGATATGTCACGGTTTCTTATTGATTTATATGAGCTTCACCTTGAACTTTGAGATATTGCTCTTGTCCTCCTCGCAATCCGACTCCTCCGGCGTCAGGTGCGCACCGGTGATGTACCCGGATATGTTCTGGCTTTCTTCCAGATATACAAGTCCGTGATTAAACGTATCCTTGCCTATCCATCCATTGATATATATGTCCTGTGCACATCCCCAGAGTATACCGAACCGGTTGCCTATCGTCACCAGTCCATTCACGATAATGTTTGAGGTGTAGCGATATAGCGCATTTTCCTCATCCACAGTACCTTCGTCATTCTTGGCAATTTCGTCATATCCGGGACCGCTATTCCGTCTCAGGTTAAGACCGGCTCTGTTTCCGAAACAAAATACATTCGAGAAAATGCAGTGGGAGGATCCTCCCCACAAGGCAACGCCGTCATAGCCGTTTTCATGGCATGTGATATTGCTTACTACCGCTCCGTATACTCCGTTCAGGAGAAGACCGTTGAAGCCGTTGCAGTGGAATTCACTGTCGGAGATGATAATCGACGGCGGACTTTGGTATCTACCGCCTATGTGCATACCGCTCGCGTCCGTACCTCTCTTACCCCTCGCATCTTCACCGATCAAATCCTCAGGGCTTAAATCCTTTATGCGATATCCGTTGCCAATGAACTTGCTCTTGGTTACTAAGATGTTTTGAGTACGATATATGTACACTCCCTCTATGAGTGCATTCGCTATCGTTACTCCGTCAAGAACAAATCTCTTGGAGCCGTATATTTCGATGCAGACAGTATGGTCGAAACGGGTTGAGCCGTTTTGAAGGATATCATTTTTGAAGGCATCTTTGTTGGCATCGAATTTTATGTTGTGGAACTCAAGTTCTCCGCCGTCTTCGATAAATAACATGGAGGTTTTGAATACCGTCTTTCCCTGATACCTCTTCGGATGTGAGGTGTCGGCAGGCATAAGCTTTATGACACTCAGGTCACCGGCACCGTACCAATGGATATCCACTCCCTCTACGTGTATCTCCTTGGTGAGGATATATGTGCCGGGCGGAAAGAAGATCGCTTCACCACTCTTCACGGCCTCTTTGATAGCAGAAGTGTCATCCGTTATTCCGTCTCCGAATGCCCCGTAGTCCCGTATGTTTCTGATATTTTTCTGCATGAAATCACCTCATTATATTTTGGGGCGGAAAATCCTAAACTTTGGATATTCATAAAGCAGGTCTGCTCTAAATCCTGATATTTGCTCCCTGATACAAAATCATCGCCATATATCTTTGAGCAACCGTAAAGCTTTCGCTCTGCCTCCAAACCGATTTGTCATATTCACAAGGCGAGTCCCAACATTAAACGAAGAAAGAGACAGAGAAAGCGGAAAGAGAAGCGGCAAGCGCTACGACGATGAGGGGGAGACGGAAGTAGGCGAGGATAAAGGCAACGATCGTACCGACGAGAGCCGTTACAAAGTTACCGGTGCTGTAGAAAATAGCAGGAATGGTCATAGCCGCTAAGACGGCATAGGGAATGTAATATAAAAAGCTGCGGAGCGTGACAGACTTGATTTTTTTCGTGAAAAACGCAAAGGGAATCATGCGTATCAGATAGGTCACGCCTGCCATCACAAGGATATACCAGAAAGTCATCATGATGCGGAAGCCTCCTCTTTAATGGGAAATAACAGTGCCCCTATCAAAGAAGCGGCAACCGAACACAAAATAACGGCAAATCCGCCGGAAAGGAAGGGCAGGAGATAATAACAGACGGTGCTGAGAACGGATGCCGTGATGATGACTAACAGCACACTTTTTTCTTTGGCGGCCGGCGGTACGATAATGGCGATGAACATACCATAGAGCATCAGACCGAGGGCGGCAATGAGTCGTGCCGGCAGGACTTCACCGGCAGCCGCACCCAACAGCGTACCCATCGTCCAGCCAAAGGAAGCAATAACCGTGATACCGTACATATAGGCAGGGGTTACGGGCTTCTGACGGGTGGAACAAAGGGCGAAAATTTCATCTGTAATGCCATAGGCGGCAATGAACCGATGGCGAAGGGTGAATTTTTTGTCTAAGTTTTGGGAAAGGGAAATCGCCATAAGAGCGTAGCGCAGGTTAATGACTAATTGCACCAGTGCCATTTCAAGCAAAGTGCCGTGAGCAGCCATAACCTGAACGCCCTGTGCCTGTCCGGCGGAGGTGAGATTAGTCAGGGAGATAATGACTGAACTCAGGACGGACAGACCGAGCCGTACCGCCGTGATGCCAAAACCGAAGGAGACCGAAAAATAACCGAGAGCAATCGGAATACCGGCGGTCACGCCTTCACGGAATTCAGAGTGTTTTTTCATTTGATGATACCTAACGAGCCGAGCAGCAGGGCAAAGAGCAATACCGGTGCGATGAATTTAATCATAACGATATACAGGCCTTTTCTGCCGAATTTTTCACCGTTCTTTGTTGCTTCGTCAATGATTGTTTTGGGTTTGAGGATCCAGCCGACCAGAATACAGGTGCTGATGGCGACAACAGGCATTAAAATGCTGTTGCTGAAATAGTCGAACAGGTCAAGGAGCTGACCGGTTCCGCCGTTGGGCATCGGACATTCAAAGTACAGGACATTATAGCCCAGACAAATCAATACGCCGATGGCAATGGCTGACAATGTTTCGATAATAGCGGCTTTGCGTCTTTTCCAGCCGAATTTGTCGATCAGGCTGGCGACAACGACTTCCATCAGGGAAATAGCACTGGTGAGTGCCGCAAAGAATACCATGATGAAAAATACAGCGCCGACAATGTTGCCGATGAAGCCCATAGACTGGAATACCTTGGGCAGTGCCACGAACATCAAACCGGGGCCGGAGCTGGCCAGACCATCGTTGCCCATGAAGGCGAACACCGCCGGAATAACCATGACACCGGCCAGAAAAGCAACCGCCGTATCGAAAATTTCAATACGGTTAACGGATTTCATCAGGTTATGGTCATCCTTAAAATAGGAACCGTAGGTGACCATGATACCCATTGCTACACTGATACTATAGAATAACTGTCCCATAGCGTCCATGATGACGGTAAAGACATCACCGAAATTTTTACCTTCCAGACTGGGAATGAGGTAAACTTTCAGTCCGTCCAGACCGGTACGGCCTTCGGAGCCTTGAATGGTCAGTGAGAAAACAGCAATTGCCACCACCAGTACCAGTAAGGCAGGCATGAGGATTTTGGACATGGATTCAATACCCTTGTTAACACCGGCAAAAATGACGGCGGCAACGGCTAACAGGAAAATGACCGTGAAAATAATCGGTTCATAATAGCCGGTAATGAAGCCGGTGAAGTAGCTGCTGTCGGCAGCGGCTTCTCCCTGACCGGTACAGAAGGCAACACAATACTTGAATACCCAGCCGCCGATGATACAGTAGTAGGGCAGGATAATGAATGGTACGATGGTAGCCAGACCGCCGATCCAGCCGGCTTTTTTATGCAGTTTACCGTAAGCGGTCAGGGCGCTTTGTTTGGTTTTGCGGCCAATGGAAACTTCTGTTACTAACATGGTAAAACCGAAAGTCAGTGCCAGAATAATGTACACGACCAGAAACAGGCCGCCGCCGTCTTTAGCGGCTAAATACGGGAACCGCCAGATGTTGCCCAATCCAACGGCGCTGCCGGCGGCTGCTAATACAAAGCCAATCGAACTGGAAAAGGAATTGCGCTTTTGTTGCATGATATTTCCTCCTATAAATATTAAAAACTTCTTTTATCTTATCATATCTGACGGAATTAGTCAAACAAATATCCGTTTTTTATGATTTTTGTCATTTTTCTCCACTGATATGTGACCGGTTTACGAAAAATAGCCGTGTATACGGTCAGGCATACACGGTCGGTGAGGTTATGTTTTTTGTCGGAGCAGTAATAAGGCAATGAGATAAAGTGCCGCCAACAGCAGCGTGAAATTATAGCGTGTAAGGAGCAGAAGATAAAAGCCCAGACAGGCCATAGGCAACAAACATATCACAGAAATGACGGTAAGGATACGTTCCGCCGTGACCGGCGCAAAACAGCAGGATAACAGCAGCAAAAGCGCTTGCCCGCCGTCTAAAGCGGCTACCGGCATGGCATTGAAGCATCCGAGTGTCAGATGGGCGGTTATAAAGGTAGGCAGCCATGCCCAGCCGGTGCAGTGCCATAACAGAAAGCAGATCAGGGCAGTGATGAAATTCACCGTAATGCCGGCTAAAGCAATTGTTAGCGCTTGCTTTGTCGTATGGCGGTATGGCTGTCGGTCGATAATAGCAATATCGAACAGTGAAAGCCGGATATGCTTGGGCGGTGTATGGCAGTGATACAGCATTGCCAGATGACCGCCTTCGTGCATCAGTACCGCTATAAAGCACAGCCATACATTCATGGATGTATCTAAAATCAGAATGGTCGCCATCAGACCGGCTAAAGGATAGCTGATTTCCCATGTGATTCTGCCGCATCGCAGTGTCATGTGTAGGCCTCGCCGATAAAGGCGGCAGGGTCGAGGTTCTTGTCCTCTTTTTTAATCTCTAAATGCAGATGACAGCCGTCCGCATCACCGGTTTGTCCGACAAGTGCAATCACGTTGCCGGCCTTGACGATATCTCCTTTCTGAACTAACAGTTTGTTACAATGGGCATACAGCGTGGTATAGCCGTCATCATGCTGTAGAATGATATAGTTACCGTAGGACGGTTCTTGTTCGGCGACAATGACAGTGCCGTTCCATACGGCGGCAATTTCGCTGTCCTGTTCGGCGGCAATATCCATGCCCTTATGAAATTGCTGTGAGCCGTTATAATTGCGCTCTCCATAAGGAGAAGTGAGTGTACCGGCTTTCAGCGGCAGGACAAAATCACCGTGAGCCGGACTATCCGCACTCAGACGGCTGGTTTCCGTCAGATGGATATTTTCCTGAAAGAAGGTGATGGGGTCGGCCGTACCGGTAAAGACGGAATTATTGTAATGTTCAAAGTACCATGTAGCGATCGTCGCATAAAATGTGCCGCCAATGGCTTTCGTGATGAGAGCAAAGCCCAGTACCAATACACACAGCAGTATCTGTGTGACGGTCAGAAGCTGACTTCGCAGAAAGGAATGCTTTTTCGGGAGAACAATGGTTTCTTCCGGAAAGTCCTCATAACTTTCGGACTCATTCTCTTGGACATAATAGTCACGATAATCCTGTTCATCGTAAGACTGGGCTTTTTTCCTCCGCATGATAATTCCTCCTTCTTTGGCTTCTGCTACATTTATATGTGTTGTCTGTGCATATTATACGGCAGGTTTTTTTGATGAAATGCAGGCGGCTTTATCAAATCTGACAGATTTTTTGATAAAATGCAAATAATTCTTGTGGATACCTTGATTTATAGGTGGAAGTATTATATAATAAAAAAGATTTCGATTTCATTGTTTATCACTTTAGCGAAAGAAATCAAACGCATTAAATGAAAAGGAGGATGCCGTATGTACGGCAAAATAACATGAGGTACTATTACAACAGACCGAAAACATCGGTCAGGCATTTCATCGGTATGGCACTGATTTTTTCCCTTGTCGTGGGAATGTTTCTGTGTCTGACACCGACACAGGCCGCCGCTGAAGGGGAAACTTTTACAGTAGGCTTTGATGCAGAATTCCCACCCTATGGCTACAAGGATGACAAAGGCGAATATGTCGGCTTTGATCTGGACTTAGCGCAGGAAGTATGTAACCGCAAGGGCTGGACACTTGTGAAACAGCCCATTATTTGGGATAGCAAGGATATGGAGCTGGACAGCGGTTCTATTGACTGTATCTGGAACGGCTTTACGATCAATGGCCGTGAAACGCAATACACATGGTCTGTTCCGTATGTTGATAATTCACAGGTCGTCATCGTCAGAAAGGATTCGGATATTCAGAAACTGAGTGACCTGAAAGGCAAAACAGTCGTTGTGCAGGCGGATTCTTCGGCATTGGCGGCTTTTCAGGGGGACGATGCCACAGAGGAAAATAAGGCTTTAGCCGCTTCTTTCAAGAATTTACAGCAGACCGCTGATTACAATTCCTCGTTCTTAGAGTTAGAGAGCGGCATGGCGGATGCCATTTGTATGGATATCGGTGTAGCGAACTATCAGCTGAAAACCCGTGGCGATGCGTTCCGGATGTTAGCGGAAAGAGTATCCAGTGAAAAATACGGTATCGGATTCAAACTCGGCAATACAGCGCTGAAAGATCAGGTGCAGAACGTTCTTTATGAAATGAAGAAGGACGGCAAATTTGACGAGATCGCTAAAAAGTGGGGATTGACCGACAGCGTATGTCTGGACGTACCTCAAGCGGAAGTTACGGAAGAAGGCCGTAAATTTACGGTTGGCTTTGATGCGGAATTCCCACCCTATGGCTACAAGGACGACAAAGGCGAATATGTCGGCTTTGACCTCGATTTAGCACAGGAAGTGTGTAACCGCAACGGCTGGACACTGGTCAAACAGCCCATTATTTGGGATAGCAAGGATATGGAACTGGACAGCGGTTCTATTGATTGTATCTGGAACGGCTTTACGATCAATGGCCGTGAAACGCAATATACATGGTCAACACCCTATGTCGATAATTCACAGGTCGTCATCGTCAGAAAGGATTCGGATATTCAGAAACTGAGTGACCTGAAAGGCAAAACAGTCGTTGTACAGGCGGATTCCTCTGCCTTAGCGGCCTTTCAGGGAGATGATGCCACAGAGGAAAATAAGGCTTTGGCGGCTTCTTTCAAGAATTTACAGCAGACCGCTGATTACAATTCCTCTTTCTTAGAGTTAGAGAGCGGTATGTCGGATGCCATTTGTATGGATATCGGCGTTGCAAACTATCAGCTCAAAACCCGTGGGGATACCTTCCGGATGTTAGCGGAAAGAGTATCCAGTGAAAAATACGGTATCGGTTTCAAACTGGGTAATACTGATCTGAGAAATCAGGTGCAGAAAACGCTGTTAGCCATGAAAGCCGACGGCAAATTTGATGAAATTGCTAAAAAATGGGGACTGGAAGACAGTGTATGTCTGAGTGCCGATGACCAGTATATTGACAAGGAAAACGCAGAGGAAACTTCTGCCCTGCCGGGTCAGCAGAACAAAGGCATTGACTGGGGCTTTATGCTTCGTGAATTAGCCGCCGGTATGGGAAAATCCCTGTTAGTATTTGCACTGACACTGCTGTTTGCCATGCCGCTGGGCTTATTGCTGGCATTCGTGAGAATGTCCCGTTTCAAGGTGGTGCAGTGGATTGCCAGAATATATATTTCCGTCATGAGAGGTACGCCGCTCATGCTGCAATTGATTGTCGTATGCTTTGCACCGTATTATGTATTGGGGATTCCGCTGAATGAAAGCTATCGCTTTGTGGCGGTCATTCTTGGTTTCTCGCTGAACTATGCGGCCTATTTTGCGGAAATCTACAGAGCCGGTATTCAGAATATTCCCAACGGACAGAGAGAAGCGGCAACGATTTTAGGCTATTCCCGTGTTCAGACCTTCCACAGAATAGTCTTCCCGCAGATGGTCAAGAATGTATTGCCGCCGGTCACGAATGAAATTATTACCCTTGTCAAGGATACTTCTTTAGCATCCGTACTGACCTATCTCGAAATGTTCACTATCGCCAAGCAGATCGCCGCTACTTACGCTAATTTAATTCCGCTGTTTGTGGCCGGTATGTTCTACTATGTCTTTAACTTCGTTGTCGCCTTCGTGATGGAATTGATCGAGAAGCGACTCAGCTATTATAAGTAAGAGAGGGTGACAGCTATGAAATTATTGGAAATCAATCATCTGAGCAAAAGTTTTGATGGAAAGACCGTTTTACAGGATATCAGTCTGACCGTCAATAAGGGCGAGGTCATTTCCATTCTCGGCCCTTCCGGTTCGGGTAAATCAACGCTGCTGCGCTGTGCTACCTTTTTGACCACAATGGATGACGGCGAATTGAGTTATTGCGGTAAACAGGTTGTCCGCAGTGTCAATGGCCATGCCGTCTATCCGTCTAAGGCGGAAATGAAGGAAGCAAGGGCTAAATTCAGTCTGGTATTCCAGAATTTTAATCTCTTTCCGCATTTGAATGTCCTGAAAAATGTTTCGGATGCCGCTATTCACGTTATGAAACGGGACAAAGACGAAGTACACGCAGAAGCCAAAAAAATTCTTGAAAAAGTCGGTCTGGCTGATAAGCTGAACGCCTATCCCTGTGAACTGTCCGGCGGACAGCAGCAGAGGGTTGCCATTGCCAGAGCGCTGGTCATGAATCCGGATATGCTGTATTTCGATGAGCCGACCTCTGCCCTCGATCCGGAGATTACTGCCGGTATCCTGCGTATCATGAAAGAACTGGCCGCCGAGAAAATGACCATGGTAGTTGTTACCCATGAAATTGACTTTGCCCGTGCCGTGTCCGATCGGGTGATCTTCATGGACGGCGGCGTGATTGTGGAACAGGGTGCGCCTAAGGATGTTATTGACAATCCTTCCAACGAGCGTACCCGTGTTTTCCTCCAGAAACTTTCCTTAGAAGAATAACCGATTATCAATGTACAATGTGCAATGTGCAATGTACAATGTACAATGTGCAATTAGTTGCAATAGGGGATGGGAAAGCTTGAAAAAAGTGCGTATTACGGTCATGCGGCAGACGGTCTATGAAGATTTGATGGCGCAGTATGAAAATCCCATAGAACACGCCTGTACCATGCAGGTGGGACAGGTGTTTGTTGCGAATGGCTGGCAGAAGCCGGAAGGCCTGTGTGACAGTGCATGGGACAGTATGTCGGCTTTCGTCATGACACTGGCACATGGCGGTGAGGATATTTACAGCGGTTGGATGAAGAATAAACGTTCAGCGATGATTTCCTGTAATGACGGTTTCCGTCCGGTGAGCTTTCTGATAGAAACATTAGACGAGGAAGCCGGTCAATAGTAAAGTGTGGAATGTGGAGTGAGGAGTGTGGAGTTGTGCCGCATACGGCGCATTTCAAATATCTTTCTTTTCATACCATACAAAAGATTCGTTAGATGAAAAGTATTCTAAGATTCAGGCGTGTCGGAAAGATTTTAAGGAAAGAAGGAGAGGCTTTGCAGGAAAAAATCAAAAAGATGATTGCCCCGCTGTTAAAGTGGTACTATCAGAACCGGAAAAGCTATCCGTGGCGGCAGGACAGAGAACCGTATCATGTCTGGGTGTCGGAAATCATGCTCCAACAGACGAGAATCGAACCGGTGAAAGCATATTATGCCCGTTTCATGCAGGTTTTGCCGACACTTGAAAGCCTGAGCCGGATTGACGAGGAACAGCTCATGAAGCTATGGGAAGGACTCGGCTATTACAGTCGGGCGAGAAATCTCCATAAAGCGGCACAATGCATTATGCAGGAATACGGCGGAAAGTTTCCGCAGACCTATCAGACTTTGCGCAAACTGCCCGGTATCGGTGATTATACCGCCGGTGCGATTGCTTCTATCTGCTTTAACGAAAAAGTACCGGCTGTAGACGGCAATGTATTGCGAGTCGTGGCAAGAATTCTCGGCAGTGATAAAAATGTACTGTTAGCGGAAACTAAAAAGGAAGTTACCGCTCTTTTGCAGTCAGTCATGCCGGAAGAAGCCGGTGCTTTTAACGAAGCGCTGATGGAACTGGGCGAAAATATTTGTCTGCCGAATGGAACACCGTTGTGTGAAAAGTGTCCTTTGCAGGAACATTGTACAGCGTATGAGAAGGATTTGACCGGACAGCTGCCGGTGAGAATCAAGGAAGTCAAACGCCGTCAGGAGGAAAAGACGATTTTCCTGCTGGTATCGGAAAACGGGCGTATTGCCATTGAAAAGCGTGGAAAAAAGGGCTTGTTAGCCGGAATGTATCAATTACCGAACACGGAGGGTTATTATACCGAAGCGGCTTTGCGGGATAAACTGCGGTCGTGGGATATAGAGCCGCTGTCGATCGTTCCGCTGGGCGAGGCGAAACACGTCTTTACGCATATTGACTGGCTGATGCAGGGATTCCGGATTGTTACACCGACGGAAAGTGACCGGTTTCTTTGGGTAACGCCGGAAGAATTGAAAGCAAGTTATGCTCTGCCCTCAGCCTTCAAATATTATTACGACAGGTATTGAACACCGTTCTTGATGAATGGTGCGGAAGATAACCATAAAAAGGAGGATTACTATGTCTAATGTGATTGAAATGACACATCCGCTTATCAAGCATAAAATCACCATGCTGCGGGATGAACGTACCGGTACGAATGAATTCCGACAGTTAGTGGACGAAATCGCTATGTTGATGGGTTATGAAGCATTAGCCGATCTGCCGACACGGGATGTCGAAATCAAGACCCCTATTGAAGATACGGTACAGCCGATACTGGACGGCAAAAAACCGGCGGTAGTGCCGATTCTGCGAGCCGGTTTAGGCATGGTAAACGGTATTCTGGCACTGCTGCCGAATGCAAAGGTGGGTCATATCGGTATGTGCCGTGATGAGGAAACGCATAAGCCGCATACCTATTATTGTAAATTGCCTTCATTTATTGAAAAACGTCTGGTGATTGTGGTCGATCCGATGCTGGCTACCGGCGGTTCACTGGTGGATGCCGTGAATGAAATCAAAGCGCAGGGAGCAAAGAATATTAAATGTATGTGCATTATTGCAGCGCCGGAAGGTGTCGCAGCGTTTACGCAGGCACATCCTGACGTACAATTATATGTCGGTTCTATTGATCGCTGTCTGAATAGCGATGCCTATATTTGTCCGGGGTTGGGCGATGCCGGTGACCGTATTTTCGGTACGAAATAAAGCAGAAACCAGCATGGAATGCGGAGTTATGCAGGTGTCACATTTCTTTCTCTTAAAACTTGTTCAAATTCCGTCAACAGACAAAAATACAGGGGATACGCCTTTTTTACAAAAGGAGTATCCCCTGTGTATCTGATAAACCAAAACGCCTGGCAAGCCCCTCAAATGGTCGTTTCATGCAGAATTGGTTGCATTTCTGCGCTTTTTATGTTATAATCATGCCAATCAATACTAATGAATATAGCTTTCCAAGCTGACAAAGCTGTGCTTATGCGGTACGCTTCAGCTTATCCGCCAGTAAAGTACCTGTGCCTTGGTTGGCTGTGTTACCGTACTCAAACAAACCCAACGGCAGGCAGCATTAGGCTGTCCTGCCGTTTGGTATCAAGAGAATCAACCTGAAAGGAATGTGTATATGAAGCTCAATAAAAATTTTCTTATGCATACAACCGGCAATCAAACGGTTATTGTTCCCACAGGCAATGCCGGATTTTCAGGCATTGTGCAGGGAAATGAAACATTTGGCGTTATACTTGGCCTGCTTAAAGAGGATACCACCGAGCAGCAGATCATTGATAAAATGTCAGAACAGTATGATGTGTCCCGTTCAGAAATTGAAAAGGATGTTGTCGGTGTAATCGGCAGATTAAGAAAGATTGGTGCGATTGATGAGTAAGGCAACCTTTGAAGAAATCATTCAGCGTGACGGAAAGCTGATTTATACCAATAAGGGTAACAGCATGATGCCGCTTATCAAAGAAGGCCGTGATCTTCTTGTCATTGAGAGGACAAACGGCCGGCTGAAAAGGTTTGATGTTCCTCTTTATAAGCGTGATACAGGACAATATGTGCTGCATCGTATCATGAGAGTGCGGAAGAACGATTATGTTATCTGCGGCGATAATCGTATCAACTATGAATATGGCATTACCGACAGGCATATTATCGGTGTTCTGACGGCCGTCATCAGAAACGGTAAGGAATTATCTGTCCATAGCATGAAATATAAGGCCTATGTTTATCTGTGGTATCTGCTGCTTCCGCTGCGGTTCGTTCTTATCAAAACAAGAAATCTTATCAGAAGGATCAGAAAGAAACGATGAAAAACAATACACTTAAATGGCTTTTCTCCGTTGCCGGACGAAAAAAGGGATATATTCTGCTTTTGATATTAGTGCAGATATTGCACGGTGCAAGCGGTGTGTTGTATGCGCTGCTGCTCCGTAATATCGTGGATAGTGCTGTTGAAAAGAATACGGATATTTTTGTGCTGAATGTGTCTTTGGTCATTCTCCTGGTCATTGCCCAACTTTCCATGAGAGCCGTGATACGCTTTCTGAATGAGCTGTCAAGGGCTTCTTTGGAAAATACCCTCAAGGAACGTATGATGAAGCATTTGCTGAACAAAAATTTTGCTGCGGTAGATGCCGTTCATTCGGGCGAATGGCTCAACCGCCTTACCAATGATACGGTTGTTGTCGCCAACGGCTATGCGGAGATCCTTCCCGGTGTAGCCGGCATGACCGTTAAAATGATTAGTGCGGTTATTATGATCATCCTATTGCAGCCGTGGTTTGCATGGATCATGCTGCCCGGCGGCGTTGTAATGGTAATTCTGACCTACGCTTTCCGCAAGGTACTGAAACGACTGCATAAAAATGTACAGGAAAAAGATGGCAGTCTGCGGATATTTTTGCAGGAAACTCTCGGTAATATGATGATGATACGTTCCTTTGCGGCAGAACAACAGACAGAAAAGGAAATGATCGTTAAGACAAAGGAACATAAAGCCGCCAGAATGAGGAAAAACCGTTTTTCCAATTTCTGCAATATCGGGTTTGGTACGGCTATTCAGGGAATGTATTTGTTCGGTATATGTTGGTGTGGTTGGGGAATACTGATGGGAACGATCACACTCGGTACATTGACGGCGGTAACGCAGCTTATTTCACAGATACAGTCGCCGTTTGCCAATATTACGGGCTATCTTCCGAAATTTTATGCTATGACAGCGAGCGCAGAAAGGCTTATGGAAATAGAAAGCTTTGACGAAGAAACCACAGAACCGCCGCTTGCCTCTGATGAAGTTGCAGCCTTTTATCGGGATGATCTGCAGGAAATAGGATTAAAAAATGTCCGTTTTACCTATTATCCTCCGTCAGATAAAGTGACAGCGTTAACAAAAGACGGTATGCCGGTGGTGCTGAATGACATCAATTTGATCATCAGAAAGGGTGAATATGTTGCCTTTACGGGACATAGCGGCTGTGGGAAATCAACCGTCATAAAGCTTCTGATGAGCATTTATCGGCCTGATGCAGGTGAATGTTTTATCCGTACCGCTAACGGTACGAAGGCGTTAACGTCCCGATATCATCGACTGTTTGCCTATGTGCCGCAGGGCAATAAGCTGATGACAGGCACTGTCAGAGAGGCCGTTGCTTTTGCTGATAAAACCAAAATGCAGGATGATGAAAAAATTACACAGGCACTCAAAATAGCCTGTGCAGATACGTTTGTGTCGGAACTGGAAAACGGGATAGATACGCTGCTCGGTGAGCGGGGAACGGGTCTTTCAGAGGGACAGACACAGAGAATTGCCGTAGCAAGAGCCATTTTCTCTGACAGTCCGGTGCTGATACTGGACGAAGCCACCAGTTCTCTTGATGCTGTCACAGAAAAGAAACTGCTTGAAAATCTGCGGAAAATGACAGATAAAACAGTTATCATAGTAACTCACCGTCCGGCCGCACTCACCATCTGCGACAGGGTGCTGAAATTCACGGAGAATGGCGTAGAGGAAGTTTGATAAAACAAAATACAGATATGATATTGACTATCGGGATATGCCATAAACGGCATAGTGCAATGTACAATGTACAATGTACGATGATTCTTTTCTAAAGGAAAGAAGTATGAACGTCATGCAACTCCACACTCCACACTCCACACTTTTTCACGCTGTTCTATAACGTCAAAAAATGTGTACTGCCGTCTTGACAATCCGTATCAGTATGCTATAATAGTTAGTAGACTAACAATCAGTTAGCTAACAATTCGGAAAAGGAGGGAATATTATTTGCAGGATAAACAGTATATCGGTCTGGAAATCAGCCGTATCAGCAATCTGCTCCGGCGTAATTTCGGCAGAAGTGAGATGCGCCGTGAAATGGAAGAAACGACCGGAAAATACGGCTGGATTATCGGCTATTTAGTCGAGCATCAGGACGAGGACATTTATCAGAAAGACATTGAAAGTGTCTTTTCCCTGCGGCGTTCTACGGTATCGAATACGCTCAAGCTCATGGAAAAGAAAGGCTATATTGAGCGGATATCGGTTGACAGTGATGCCAGACTCAAAAAGTTAGTTCCCACTCAAAAGGCATTGGATATGCACCGCCGTATGGTAGAACAATTGCAGGAACGGGAACAGCTTTTACAAAAGGATATTTCCGAAGAAGAATTGAACAGCTTTTTTGAAGTCCTTCGGAAAATCCGGCACAACATCGGAGAAAAACCGTAATGAGTTTGGAGTGTGGAGTGTGGAGTTGTTCCGCCGACATACTTTTTCCCCTTCAAAAACAATCATTGGACATTGCACATTGTACATTGAACATTGACAGAGAGGTGATGTAATTATGGTCAAAACATTGGCAAAATGTATCAGGGAGTATAAGGTGGCTTCCATCATCACACCGATTTTTATTATCGGAGAGGTTATTTTAGAAGTGATCATTCCCTATCTGATGGCAGACCTGATTGATAACGGTGTAGATAAGGGTGACATGAATTATATCTGGAAGTTGGGTCTGGTGCTGGCTCTGGTGGCGCTGGCTTCTCTGGTATTCAGTGCCTTAGCCGGAAAATATGGAGCCGTGGCTTCGGCGGGTTTCGCTAAAAATCTGCGTCATGATATGTTCTATAAGATACAGCAATATTCCTTTGCTAATATCGACAAATTTTCCGCCGCCAGTCTGGTTACGAGAATGACAACGGACGTGACCAACGTACAGAATTCCTATCAGATGATTCTGCGCATGGCATTCCGTGCCCCGTTTATGATGATTTTTGCCATGATTATGTCGTTCCGGGTCAATGCATCGCTGTCGTGGATATTTGTTATCTTTATCCCGATTATTGCATTGGCGCTGGGCATTATCATCAAGTTTGCCCATCCTGTATTTACCAGAGTTTTCAAGAAATACGACAAGCTCAATAATGTAGTGCAGGAAAATCTTCACGGTATCCGTGTAGTGAAATCCTTTGTGCGTGAAGAGCATGAGATCAAGAAATTCCAGAATATTTCCGAAGAAATCTATAAGGATTTCAGCAAAGCGGAAAAAATCGTTAACTTCAATATGCCGGTCATGCAGTTATGTGTGTATGCCTGTATCCTGCTGATTTCGTGGTTCTCGGCACGTCTGATTGTCTATGGTGAGATGACAACCGGCGAACTCGCCAGCATGATGACCTATATCATGCAGATACTTATCAGCCTGATGTTTATTTCCATCGTGATGGTAATGGTCACACTGTCGAGAGCCTCCGGTGAACGTATTGCAGAGGTACTCGAAGAAGTACCCGATCTGCATAACCCCGATGAACCTGTTGCGGATATTTCCGACGGCAGTATTGTCTTTGAAAATGTCAGCTTCAGCTATGCCAAAGATAAGGATAAGCTGTGTCTGAAAGATACCAGTCTGTCTATCGCTTCCGGTGAAACCATCGGCATTATCGGCGGTACAGGTTCGTCTAAATCCACACTGGTACAGCTCATTCCCCGTTTGTATGACGTAACGGAAGGCCGTATATTGGTCGGCGGTCGGGATGTGCGGGCGTATGACCTCGAAGCCCTGCGCAACAGCGTGGCGATGGTACTGCAAAAGAATGTGCTGTTCTCCGGCACGATCAAGGAAAATCTCCGCTGGGGTAATGAAAACGCTACCGATGAAGAATTGGTCAAGGCGTGTCAGTTGGCGTGTGCGGATGAATTCATCGAGAAATTTCCCGACAAATACGATACCTATATTGAACAGGGCGGTACAAATGTATCCGGCGGTCAGCGTCAGCGTTTGTGTATCGCCAGAGCGTTGCTGAAGAAACCGAAAATTCTCATTCTCGATGACTCCACCAGTGCCGTTGATACCAAAACCGATGCCCATATCCGACAGGCTTTCTTAGAGGAAATCCCCGATACTACTAAATTGATTATCGCTCAGCGTATTTCCTCCGTACAGGATGCCGACAGAATTATTGTCATGGACGGCGGTGCGGTTAATGCCATTGGTACACATGAGGAACTCCTGAAAACGAACAAGATTTATCAGGAAGTTTACTATTCCCAGCAGAAAGGAGAGTGAGCCGTATGAACAAAACCCCCAGAGCGATGGGCCGTCACGGCGCTATGCCGGCCGGTGCCCCTATGGGTATGAAAACCAATCCCATGAAAACCATTAAACGTCTGCTGAAATATATGACCGCCTATAAGGTGCGGCTGATCTTTGTGCTGGTATGTATCGTGTTCAGTGCCGGTGCCGGCGTTGCCAGCTCGCTGTTTATCCAGATATTGATTGACAATTATATTACCCCCCTGATGGTGGCCAATGAAAAGGATTTCGGCGGTCTGCTCATGGCGATTATTATTATGGCGGTGCTCCTGACCTTCGGCGCATTGGCAACCTTACTGTATAACCGTCTGATGGTGACGATTTCGCAGGGCGTACAGAAAAAAATCCGTGACGAGATGTTCTCGCATATGCAGACGCTCCCGATACGGTATTTCGATACCCATGCACACGGCGATCTCATGAGCCGCTATACCAATGATACCGATACCCTGCGCCAGATGCTTTCCATGAGTGTTCCGACAATGTTCTCGTCCCTCATGACGATTATCGCCGTATTAGCCGCCATGATTTCCCTGAATATCTACCTGACATTGTTTGTCCTGCTGTTTGTCGGTCTGATGATGTTCATTACCAAGACAATTGCCGGCCGCAGTGCAAAATACTTCATTGCCCAGCAAAAGGAAATCGGTGATGTGAACGGCTATATCGAGGAAATGATTAACGGTCAGAAGGTTATCAAGGTCTTCTGTCATGAAGATAAGGTCAAGGAAACCTTTGACCGGAAAAATGAATCCCTTTGCAAAACCGCTACCATGGCGAATACCTATGTCAATATCCTCATGCCGATCATGAATAACCTCGGTAATATCCAATATGTTCTGATTGCCATTGTCGGCGGTCTGTTGGCGATCAACGGTATCAGCGCCGTATCTATCGGCGTTATCGCCTCTTTCTTACAGCTTTCCAAGAATTTCACCCGTCCGATCAGCGAAATTTCCAACCAGTTCAATTCCATTATTATGGCACTGGCCGGTGCGGAACGTATCTTTAACCTTATGGACGAAACCAGTGAAACCGATAACGGATACGTTACCCTTGTTAATGCAAAATACGATCACGATAATCAATTGGTGGAAACCGATGAGCGTACCGAAATGTGGGCGTGGAAGCATCCGCATGGCGACGGCACATTGACCTATACCAAACTCAACGGCCGTGTCGTGCTGGATGATGTTGACTTTGGCTATGTTCCCGAAAAAACCGTTCTGCATAACGTCACGCTGACCGCAGAAGCCGGACAGAAAGTAGCGTTTGTCGGCTCAACCGGTGCCGGCAAAACAACCATCACGAATCTTATCAACCGTTTCTATGATATTGCCGACGGTAAAATACGCTATGACGATATCAATATCAATAAAATCAAAAAGGCCGATCTGCGCCGTTCCCTCGGTATCGTTCTGCAGGATGTTCACCTGTTTACGGGTACGGTCATGGACAATATCCGTTACGGCAAGTTGGATGCTACCGATGAAGAATGTATCGTAGCGGCAAAGTTAGCCAACGCCCATGATTTTATCTCCCGTCTGCCTGACGGCTACAACACTGTTATTACCGGTGACGGCGGACAGCTTTCACAGGGTCAGTGTCAGTTGATTTCGATTGCCAGAGCCGCCGTAGCCGACCCGCCGGTAATGATTCTGGACGAAGCGACTTCCAGTATTGACACCCGTACCGAAGCCCTTGTACAAAAGGGTATGGATGGTCTGATGTATGGCCGTACCGTATTTGTTATCGCACACCGTCTTTCCACTGTCCGCAATTCCGACAGCATTATGGTACTCGAAGGCGGCCGCATTATTGAACGTGGCAGTCACGACCAGCTCATCGCCCAAAAAGGCAAATACTACAGCCTCTACACCGGCGCTTTTGAAATGTCTTAATGTTGGGGTTTCACCCCAAACCCCATTGGGGCTCTGCCCCAAGCCCCGTTGAGGGGCTGCTCGCCCCTCAAACTCCCTCGGCAGGGTCGCAGACCCTGCACCCTTCGTTGTGGATTATATAAGTATTGCATGAAGAAAACCTCGTCTGATAACCGGCTGTGATGGTTTCAGCGAGGTTTTTTCTTTATTTTTTAAATTTCAAATATCTTTCTCAGCACCAACACAAGTTTTTTAGGAAGGGGGTTTGGGGCAGAGCCCCAACATAATGCTACGAAAATTAACATGAAATGTCAAGTCGGGTTGATTGACGGGGGAAAAAAGGAGGGCTATAATGGACACAAAGGAGGGCGAAAAAACATGAACGAAAGATTGAAAGGCCTGCGTATCAACGCTAAAATGACACAGGAGGACTTAGCAGAAAAAATGAATGTATCCCGACAGTCCATTGCTAAATGGGAGAGCGGTGAAAGTGTGCCCGATGTTATCAAATGTAGCGAACTGGCGAAGATATTTAATCTGAATGTGGAGGATATTGCCGCCATTTTTCTCAATGAGAATGAACGCTTTCCCATGAAGCCGAAGGATAAATACATCTTTGGCAAGTGTATCATTACCGACCATAAAATTACCATCCCCGATGAAGCTATGCGGGTTTTCGGCCTGAAAGAAGGAGACGAACTGGTGCTGTTAGGCGATGTAAAGCAGGGGATTGCACTGCTGCCCATCCATCAAGTGAATGATTTTGTGCAGGAATTTGTGAATGCACCGACTTTTGGAGGAGAACAGAATCATGAAGACGATCATTAAAACCACAGAACTGACCAAGCGTTTCGGCACTAAAACCGCTGTTGACCATCTGAATCTTGACATCTATGAGGGGGAAATTTACGGTCTGTTGGGTGTCAACGGTGCCGGCAAGACAACTACCATTCGTATGCTTACCGGTCTTTCCGCCGTTACCGAGGGCGAAGCCGTTGTGATGGGACACAGCGTTAAAACAGATTTGCAGGAGGTAAAAAAGATAACGAATATCTCTCCGCAGGAAACCGCCGTGGCCGGTCATCTCACCGTTAAGGAGAATTTAGCGTTTATCGGTAAGATTTACGGTCTGACCCAGGAACAGACACAGAAGAATATCGAGAGTGTCTTTCAGACACTGCATTTAGACGAAGTACAGAATCAGAAGGCCAAAACCTTATCCGGCGGCTGGCAGAGAAGGCTCAGTATTGCGATGGCGCTGATTACCGACCCGAAAATCATCTTTTTGGATGAACCGACACTCGGACTGGATGTACTCAGCCGCCGTGAATTATGGAAAATCATCAGCGCCCTTAAGGGTAAGGTGACGATCATCCTGACGACACATTATCTCGATGAGGTAGAAGCCCTGTGTGACCGTATCGCTATCATGGCAAAAGGTAAGCTCATGGCGCTGGGTACGGCGGCGGAACTGAAACAAAAAACCGGTAAGGATAAATTAGAGGATGCGTTTGTAGACATTGTCGGAGGTGACAACACATGAGAGCCATGACCTTTGCGTCAAGAAATATCAAGGAACTGTTAAGAGACCCTCTCAGCTATCTGTTTTGTCTGGGATTTCCGCTGTTGATGCTGGTCGTTATGACCGTTGTCAACAGTTCGATTCCGGAACCGAATTTTCCAGAAGGCGTACCGATTCCCGAAGGGACGGCCATGTCTCCGACGGTCTTTCAGATTCAGAAGCTCACACCGGCGATTGCCGTTTTCGGACTGTCCTTCCTCAGTCTGTTCTGCTGTCTGAGAGTATCTTCCGACCGCTCCAGCGCTTTTCTGATGCGTCTGTATGCCTCCCCCATGAAGGGCATTGACTACATTCTCGGTTATTTCTTTCCCTTTGCCGGTATCGCTCTGGCACAGATTATCCTGACCTATATTGCCGGTGATATTATCGCCGTAGCAACCGGAAAAGATGCTTTTAATATAGGCTATATGCTGTTGTCGCTGGTGCTGTTCCTGCCTGCCATGCTGATTTTCATCGGTCTGGGTATCCTCATGGGCGTTCTGTTCAATGAAAAAGCCGCCCCCGGTGTCTGCTCCGCTATTATTACGGCGGCTTCCCTTCTGGGCGGTGTATGGATGGATATTGAACAAATGGGCGGTGTACTGCTGTCCATCTGCGATAAACTCCCGTTCTATCACAGTGTACAAGCGGCTCGTTTCGCTCTGGTCGGCAATTTCGGTGAAATAGGAATTCCGCTGGCTGTTTGCAGTGCCTATGCGGTGGTGATTTTTGCCCTGTCCGTCTTTGCCTTCATGAAGAAAATGCAGTCTGACAAGAGATAACTGCTATACCCCTATATCAAAAATGCCCCTGTTGATTTCATGGTGAATCAACAGGGGTATTGTTTTCGTCTAAAAGCGTTTGGACGACAGCGGGCAATTCCTGCGGTGAATGGATGACCGCAGGAAAAGATTTCGGCTTGCCAAAGCCATACGCCGCATAAATAAAGGGTAATCCGGCGGTTTGTGCGGCGATGCGGTCAGATTCCGTATCACCGACATACACGGCTTTGTTCAGATGGTTCCGCTTCATGACCAGACGGATATTTTCCGCTTTGGAACGGCCGGTGCGTCCGTTGGTTTCGCTGTCACTGAAATATTTTTGCAGACCATGCGCCTGAAAAAAGGCATCGAGATAGCCGGTACTGCAATTGCTGACCAGATAAAGTGCATAGTGTTTCTGTAAGGCGGAAAGCGTTTCTTCCATACCGTCATATAATTGCCCGCCCTGCTGACTCAGAAGCGTATCCGTTGCCCGACAACATTCCTCCAT
>ONYQ01000019.1 GCA_900322145.1 uncultured Eubacteriales bacterium | reverse complement strand
CAGCCAAACGAATGGCACATAAACAGTGTGGAGTGTGGAGTTGTGTAACGGTCACACGTCTTTCCCTTAAGAAATAATCATTGCACATTGTACATTGTACATTGCACATTGCACATTAAAACAGACCGGATATCCTGCCTGCTTCGGCAACATATCCGGTCTGTTATTATATTCCTGTTCCCTCACAAAACTTTCTCTTTCAACAACATAAAATGTGAGCGCAAGCCTTTTCATAGGCTTACAGAGTGCGGAAAGTCCCTTGTGGGGTTTGGGGCAAAGCCCCAATATTAAGAGTCGGCACGGGATTTGAGTTCCTCGTAACGGTCAACGGACTTGGCTTCGGCCTTCTGGAAGAGTTCTTCAGCTCTTGCCGGGAAGGAACGGGTCAGAGCGCTGTAACGGGCTTCACCGAGGATGAAGTCACGATAGGAGGTTGTCGGCGCCTTGCTGTCGAGGACGAAGGGATTCTTGCCTTCTGCCTTGAGAGCAGGATTGTAACGGAACATATTCCAGTAACCGCAGTCAACAGCCTTCTTCATCTCAGCCTGACAGTTCTTCATGCCGCCCTTGATGGAGTGCATCTCGCAGGGAGCATAGCCGATGATGAGTGACGGACCCGGATAAGCTTCTGCTTCCTTGATAGCCTTGAGGGTCTGATTCTGGTCAGCACCCATAGCGATCTGAGCAACATAGATATAGCCATAGGACATAGCGATATCAGCGAGGCTCTTCTTAGCGATAGCCTTACCGGCAGCTGCAAACTGTGCCACCTGACCGATCTGGGAAGCCTTGGAAGCCTGTCCGCCGGTGTTGGAATAAACTTCGGTATCGAATACCATGATATTGACATCTTCGCCGGAAGCGAGAACGTGGTCAACGCCGCCGAAGCCGATATCATAAGCCCAACCGTCACCACCGAAGATCCATACGGACTTCTTGGCGAGGAATTCTTTATTTTCGAGAACATCAAGTCTGTTCTTGCAGTCGCAGTCCAGCTTCTCCAGCTCGGCAACAACAGCGTTAGCCGCAGCGGTGTTCTTTTCGCCGTTATCCTTGGTAGCGATGAATTCAGCAATAGCAGCCTTCACGCTCTCAGGAGCCTTTTCACCGGCAGCGATTTCTTCGAGTTCGGCAATCAGTCTTTCACGGATAGCCTTCTGACCGAGATACATACCAAAGCCATGCTCAGCGTTATCCTCAAACAGGGAGTTAGCCCATGCAGGACCGTGACCGTCCTTGTTAACGGTGTAAGGACAGGTAGCAGCAGGACCGCCCCAGATGGAGGAACAGCCGGTTGCATTGGAAATGTACATTCTGTCGCCGAACAGCTGGGTAACCAGACGAGCATAAGAAGTTTCGGCACAGCCTGCGCAGGAGCCGGAGAACTCAAGCAGCGGCTGCTTGTACTGGCTGCTGATAACATTAGCGTTAGAAGCAACTTCAGGCTTCTCGGTTACGTTAGCAACGCAGTAATCAAATACTTTCTGCTGGTCGTACTGCGTTTCAGCGGGAACCATCTTGAGGGACTTGGTCGGGCAAACGCCTACGCAGACGGAGCAGCCCATACAATCCATCGGAGAGATAGCCAGTGTATACTTATAGTCTGTCTTAACAACAGGCTTCGGAGCAATCTTGGTATTTTCAGGAGCGGCAGCTGCTTCAGCCTCGTTCATAGCGAACGGTCTGATGGTAGCGTGAGGACATACGAAGGAACACTTGTTACACTTAGCGCAGGTATCCTGATTCCATTCAGGAACCATAACGGCAACGCCACGCTTCTCATAAGCGGAAGCACCCAGTTCAAAAGTACCGTCAACGTGGTCAACAAAAGCGGATACCGGCAGAGAGTCGCCGTCCATCTTGTCAACGGGTTCGAGGATAGATTCAACCATCTTCACGGTCTTTTCCTTGCCGCAGAGCTTGCTCTCAACAGGTGTATCAGTAGCATCCGCCCACGCAGCCGGAACGTCGATCTTGACGAAAGCGGTAACACCGGCATCAATAGCCTTATGGTTCATGTCAACGATATCCTGACCCTTCTTGAGGTAGGACTTGGTAGCAGCGTCCTTCACATAACCTTAGCCAGAGCGAAGAAAGCAGCCTGCAGAATGGTATTGGTACGCTTGCCCATGCCGATCTGCTCAGCGAGGTCAATAGCGTTAACGGTATACAGCTGAATGTTATTCTTAGCGATATACTGCTTGGTTTCCGCATTGAGGTGCTTATCCAGATCTTCTGCACTCCACTGGCAGTTAATCAGGAATACACCGCCGGGCTTAACATCCTGCACCATCTTATAGCCCTTGAGGATATAG
The DNA here is from genome assembly GCA_900322145.1 of uncultured Eubacteriales bacterium. Lineage (GTDB taxonomy): Bacteria > Bacillota > Clostridia > Oscillospirales > Acutalibacteraceae > UBA1213. Next base: position 17,243 of record ONYQ01000019.1, on the reverse strand, counting down.
GACGGGTTATGGCAGGCAACGAAGTCAGCCTGGTTGATGTAGTAGGGGCTCTTGATGGGCTTATCGCCGAAACGCAGGTGGGAAATGGTGATACCGCCTGTTTTCTTGGAGTCATACTGGAAATAAGCCTGTACATACTTCTGGGTGTAGTCACCGATAATCTTGATGGAGTTCTTGTTTGCACCAACGGTACCGTCACCGCCGAGTCCCCAGAACTTACATTCGATCGTACCTTCTGCCGCCGTATTCGGAGCGGGCTTCTCTTCGAGAGAGAGGCAGGTAACGTCATCGTTGATACCGAGGGTAAACTGAGCCTTGGGCGCATCCTTAGCCAGTTCCTCATATACAGCGAATACGCTTGAAGGAGGTGTATCCTTAGAACCGAGACCATAACGGCCGCCGATAACCTGCATACCGGTTCTGCCCTGTGCATTAAGCGCAGCGATAACATCGAGGAACAGAGGCTCGCCGAGCGCACCGGGTTCCTTTGTTCTGTCCAGAACAGCGATCTTCTTACAGGTAGCCGGAATAGCGGCAACGAGCTTATCCGCTCTGAACGGACGATACAGTCTTACCTTGACAAGGCCGACCTTCTCGCCTCTTGCATTCATATAGTCAATGACTTCTTCTGCTACATCGCAGATGGAACCCATAGCGATGATCACTCTTTCGGCATCCTCTGCACCATAGTAGTTAAACAGCTGATAATCGGTACCGAGCTTTTCATTGATCTTGCCCATGTACTTTTCAACGATTGCGGGAACAGCTTCATAATACTTGTTGCAAGCCTCTCTGTGCTGGAAGAAGATATCGCCGTTTTCATGCGAACCTCTCATCACAGGATGCTCCGGATTCAAAGCTCTCTTTCTGAAAGCCTTGACAGCGTCCATGTCGCACATTTCCTTGAGGTCTTCATAGTCCCAGATAGCGATCTTCTCAATCTCATGAGAGGTTCTGAAACCGTCAAAGAAGTTGATAAAGGGAACTCTGCCTTCGATAGCCGCCAAGTGAGCGACAGGAGCGAGGTCCATAACTTCCTGGGTGTTGGTTTCCGCCAGCATAGCGAAACCGGTCTGACGACAAGCGTAAACGTCAGAATGGTCACCGAAAATGTTGAGCGCATGAGAAGCAACACAGCGGGCAGAAACGTGGAATACGCCCGGCAGAAGTTCACCAGCGATTTTGTACATATTCGGGATCATCAGCAAAAGACCCTGAGAAGCGGTGAAGGTCGTGGTAAGAGCACCGGCATTCAGTGAGCCGTGAACTGTACCGGAAGCACCGGCTTCGGACTGCATTTCGGATACCTTAACGGTAGTGCCGAAAATGTTCTTGAGACCCTGAGCAGACCACTGGTCAACATAGTCAGCCATCGGGCTGGACGGTGTAATGGGATAAATACCCGCTACTTCCGTAAACGCATAAGCAACATGAGCCGCCGCGTTGTTACCGTCCATGGTTTTCATTTTTCTTGCCATAGGAAACGTCCTCCTTTTTATTCTTTAAGGTCAGCACCGCAGTACCGCCCTTAAATAAAATCATGGTACATACACAGGTTGACCCTAATGTATCATTCAATATTGTAACACTTTTTTAACGTTCTGTAAAGTAGAAAATGTAAATATCCGCTATTATTTTTATCGTGTTGCCGGAAATTTAAGGCATATTGTCGTGACAAAGCCGGACAAAGCGGTTTTTGCGTATGCTGTCGGATTGACAAGAAATTTTTTGTGTGCTATGATGAAACGGAAATGTGATGACTATAACAAGGAGGGTATTCGGATGATTGACAGTTTCAGAGGGGAGTATTATTTTCTGAGCAATTTTTATGAAGCGCCCGTGCTGTATGACGGAATTACCTATCAGAATAACGAAGCGGCTTTTCAGGCGCAAAAGACACTGGACATGGAAAAGAGAAAGGAATTCGCTTCTCTTAGTCCGAATTTAGCCAAAAGAGCCGGACGGCGTGTACTGCTCCGCACCGATTGGGAACAGGTGAAATATACGGTCATGTATGAAGTGTGCAGGGCAAAATTCACACAGAATCCGGCATTAGGTCAACAGCTGTTAGCCACCGGTGACGAAGAACTGATTGAGGGCAACAACTGGGGCGACAGAATATGGGGACAGGTCAACGGCAAAGGACAGAACCATCTGGGCAAAATCCTGATGCGTGTACGGGACGAACTCAGAAGCACCGGCAAGGAATAAGCGGTATCCGAAGGGACGGCGAAAGCTGTCCTTTTTTTGTAGTATACGGAGTTTACATTTCCGTGAGAATGCGCTATAATAAGGCTATTATCAACACGGAGGGAATACTATGCAGCATTTTGAGAAAACCTTGCAGTCGAAGGATATTTTTAACGGTCGTGTCATTCATGTCATGCACGACGAAGTGGAATTAGAGGACGGCAAAACCGCCCTGCGTGAAGTCGTTGCCCATCCCGGCGGAGTTTGTGTAGCGGCGCTGACAGATAATAACGAGCTGTTGTTCGTGCGGCAGTTCCGCTATCCTTATAAAGAGGTACTGCTGGAATTACCTGCCGGCAAACTGGAAAAGGGACAGAATCCCCTGGATAACGGCAAACGGGAATTACTCGAAGAAACCGGCGCTATTGGCCGTCATTATATGACCCTCGGACAGGTCTATCCCAGTCCGGGCTATTGCGGCGAAATCATCCACCTGTATTTCTGCCGGATTGACCATTTTGATGAACAGCGTTTAGATGAAGGCGAATTTTTGGATGTGGAACGGATTCCGCTGGATCAGGCGGTGCAGATGGTACTCAACGGCGAACTGCCCGATGCCAAAACACAGATTGCCGTACTCAAAACCGCCCTGTTGATACAGCAGAACAAGGATTGATATTTTCCGCATTAACAGAAAGGATGGGACAGCATGATCAATCCCATTGTGATTATTATAAGTGCCGCCCTGTTTCTGTCCATGACGGCGATTGCCATCATCAATAAGCCCAAAAAGCCGATTGTGACGGGTACTGTCATTGTCATTCTGATCGGCTTTTTGGTCTTTACCTTCATGATTGACAATGCCATCACTACGCTGGACAAAGGCGCACCCAACAGCTTTGTGTATTTTCTTACCATGAGTGACCAGCTTACCTATGACAGCCTTTCCGCTTCTTTCAGCACCTTTATGAGCTGTGATATTGCCCTGATCGTCGGCGCATTGCTGTCACTGTTTGTTGAAATTCTGGTGATCCTCAGAAAGGGTGCAAAAAAATGATCGGCCTTTACCTTCACATTCCGTTTTGCCGGCGTAAATGTCCCTACTGTGACTTTTACTCGGTCAGTGATGCGGCGGATACCTTTGACACCTATACGGAAGCATTGTGTGAGCGTATCCGGCATTATGCCGCCGTATATCATACCGCCGCCGATACGCTTTACTGCGGCGGCGGTACACCCAGTCTGCTCGGTGCGGAACGATTGGTACGGCTTGTGCAGACCGCACGGGAAAGTTTCGGACTGTCAGGGGCGGAAATTACCGCAGAGGTCAATCCCGAAAAACAGGATATCGACTTTGCCGCCTTGCGAAAAGGCGGCTTTAATCGTATTTCCATCGGTCTGCAATCGGCACACGATACCGAATTACAGGCGCTTGGCCGTCTGCATAATACCCGTCAGGCCGCTGACTGTATCGCACAGGCCAAAGCCGCCGGTTTTACGAATATTTCCCTTGATCTGATGCTTGCTACTCCCGGACAGACAAAGGACAGTTTACTGCGGTCAATAGAATTCTGCGCCCGTCAGGAAGTTCCGCATATTTCCGCCTATCTGCTGAAAATCGAACCCGATACCCCCTATGCCCGCCGAAAGGATAAAGCGCTGTTATGTGACGATGACCGGCAGGCGGAATTATATCTGACGGCGGTGGAGCAATTAGCCGTTTATGGCTATCAGCAGTACGAGATATCGAATTTTGCCCAAGCCGGCTTTGAAGGACGGCACAATCTGAAATACTGGCACGATGAGGAATACCTCGGTCTGGGGCCTTCCGCCCATTCCTTCATCAACGGGAAACGCTTTTATTACGGACGTTCCTTCGAGAGTTTTTATCGGGATATTCCCACGCCGGACGGTATCGGCGGTGAGCCGGAGGAATTCATCCTTCTGGGACTGCGTCTGCGGGAAGGCATTACCCATGCCCGTTACCGTGAGCGCTTCGGTACGGATATTCCCCCGTCTGTTCTGCACAAAAGCCGTCAGCTTCTCCCGACAGGCTATCTCACTCTTACCCCTGACGGTATTGCCCTTACTCCGCAAGGATTTCTCGTTTCCAATGCCGTAATTGCTTTCCTGCTGTCCTGACAGCCATAACATTGCACATTGTTTTTCAGGATTGCACTGTAACGGGAAGGGCTTTGGCCACACGGCCGTCAACATTTGTAATGACAATCTGAACGGCACCGGTTTCCGTTTTGGGTTCATAAGCCACAAACGAAATATTCGCCGATACCGAAATGCCGTTTTCGTTGATGTTGAAAACACTTTCGGTTTTACGGGAAGAAAGACAGCGCCTGACGGCTTCGACAAAGGCTTCTGCCGGCCGGCGGTACCAGTCATAGTAATCATTGTAGATATCGTCCCGACTTTCACCGATAGCCAACAGGAAAGATTTATAGGCATTATTGGCTTTGAGAATACGGAACCGTTCATTCTGAAATTCAAGGACGGCCACCGGCGTGATATCCTCATCCCTGAAATAACTGCCGAATTCATCCGCCAACGGCTGAGGCTCCAATCCTGCCGTTGACACTTTATCATAATAGGCGGTCTTGGCGGTATCGTCATAGCTCAGGCCATTATAGAGCGTCATTTTATCGTAGAAATATTCACAGGGCATCGGCTTGCCGAACAGGAAACCCTGTACTTTATCACAGCCGGCATCCCGCAGAAAACGCAGTTGTTCCCGTGTCTGTACGCCTTCGGCAAGGGTACTGACACCCAATTTCGAGATCATGCTGATAACGTCCGACAGAATCAGACGATTTTTGCCGGTCAGGCTGAAATTTTTCATAAAGCGCATATCTAACTTAATCAGATCGAAGCTGTATTCCTGCAGGGTATTCAGCGAGGAATACTCACTGCCGAAATCATCCATCCACACATTGAAGCCGGCTTCCCGGAACCGTTCAATCTGATGGGTCAGGAACTGCTGATTTTTGATGAAGGCACTCTCGGTAATTTCAACGGTCAGCAGATGATGGGCAATATTATATTCGTTAACGATGGAAAGCACCTCGTCAAACACATCGCATACTTCAAAGTTGGAACGGGAGATATTCACCGAAACAGGCACCAACGGCATATTCATGCTTTTCTGTCTGGCAAGGCTTTCACAGATTTTCCGGAGCATATAGAAATCCAGCCGGTTAATCAGGCGGTTATCTTCCAGCACAGGGATGAACTGAGACGGCGGAAGCATTCCCTTTTCGGGGTCAATCCAGCGGGCGAGCGCCTCCACATCACAGATTTTACCGGTAACGGTACGGACAATCGGCATATAATACAGCCGGATAGAACCGTTTTCCAGTGCTTCATCAAAATGATTCAGCACATGACGGCGCTGGCGGTACTCGGTGAACATATCCCTGTCAAACACATGATATTTCCGTGTATAATCGCCCTTAATGCTTTTGCAGGCAATACGGGCTCTGTCAATCGAAGCGAAAACGTCAATGCCGGTCTTATCGTCAATATAAATGCCGGCGCAGACCTGTACAGGAATTCCCATCGGATTACGCAGAACCTGATCGTTGACCTGTTCAATTTTCTGTTCGAGATGACGCTTATTCGTCAGAACAATAAAATGGTCGTCCGACAGTCTTGCCATAGCATCACTTTCAAACACATCCTTCAAGACAAAGGCCGTACCGGAAAGCACACCGTTGCCACGGGAAAAGCCATACTTTTCATTGATGGCCTTCATGTCACGGATATCGAAATAGACAAAAGCCGGTACAATGCCCTGTCCCCGCATACGGGAGCGTTCCTTTTCTGCCATTACGCCAAAGGCAGACATATTCGGCATATGTGTCAGCTTATCGTAATAGGTACTGATTTTCTCGGCATTGACGATATCGGTCACGTCACTGCACCACAGCATATAGAGCTTTTCGCCCGTATCCGCCATATAGGTGCTTCCTTCGGCATGAATCGACCGGAAACTGTTATTGATAAACCGCTTGAATACGACATCGTACCGTCCGCCCTCCTGTACAAAGCGTGTCCATTTGCCGGAAAGACGTTCCACATCTTCGGGATGAATCGTGGTATAGATGGTATTTGTCATAATACGGACAATTTCGGTGCGTTCTTCGTCAAAAAGACGGCACATACCGTCCGAAATCAATACAATATGCAGTGCATTGTCTATATACTGAAAGACGACAAAGGGTATCACAGATGCTTCCATATCATTTTTCTGCCGTCCATAATATTCATAAATCGAATCCGTATGCAAGAACGTTCCCTCCTGTTTGCCTTGATACATTTGTTACAAAAAACACACTTCTATCATAAGCGAAAACAGCGTATTTGTCAATTCACAATATAGCAAAACTTTCCTGTATATTTTTGACACGGCAACAGCAAAGCCCCGTCAGCAATGGCACTGACGGGGCTTTGCGTTTTTATGAAAGAGGGGAAAGGTTATTTATTCTGGTTAGCTTCCTCAATGATTTTCTGGGAAACCATCGCCGGCGCTTCTTCATAGCGTACAAAGGAGAAGGTAAAATAGCCACGACCCTGCGTACACTGACGGAGGAAGGTAGCGAAATCGCTCATTTCCGCCTGCGGTACTTCGGCTTCAATGGTCTGCATTCTGTCCTCGGAAGGATTCATGCCCAGTACACGGCCTCTTCTCTTGGTCACTTCGCCCATGATATCGCCCATGTTGGCATCCGGAACGGTGGCCTTGAGCATACCAACCGGCTCTAACAGTACCGGAGAGGCTTCGGGCATACCGGCTTTATACGCCAGTGAAGCGGCTGTCTTGAACGACATTTCGGAAGAGTCTACCGGATGATAGGAACCGTCATAGAGGGTTGCTTTCAGACCGACAACGGGATAACCGGCCAGCGGGCCCTTGCTGATACAGTCACGCAGACCCTTTTCAACCGCCGGGAAGAATCCCTTCGGTACGGCACCGCCGACAACTCTTTCTGCAAAAATCATATCTTCACTGTCACAGGGGGAGAACTCAATCCATACATCACCGAACTGTCCGTGACCGCCGGTCTGCTTCTTATAGCGTCCCTGCTTGCTGACCGTCTTGCGGATGGTTTCACGATAAGCAACCTTCGGCTTGGACAGAATTACTTCTGTACCATACTTGGATTTCAGCTTGGATACGACAACATCAAGGTGCTGTTCGCCCATACCGCTGATAATCATCTGATGGGTTTCATGATTGGTTTCAAAACGGATAGTGGGATCCTCTTCACAGAGCTTCTGTACGCCGAGCGCTACCTTTTCTTCATCGCCCTTTGTCTTGGGGGCAATCGCCATCATCAAAGACGGTGCCGGATAGTCAATACCATCAAGAATGACCTTTCTGGCAGGCGCACACAGGGTATCACCGGTATTCGTGCCGGCCAGTTTAGCCACTGCACCGATATCACCTGCACCGATATACGGCGCATCCTCTAATTTCTTGCCGCGAATCGTCATGACTTTGGAAACACGCTCGCTGTTGCCGGTTCTCATATTAACCAGCGGTGTATCGGAAGATACCTTGCCGGAAATAACCTTGAAATAGGACAGCTTTCCGACAAACGGGTCAGCAATCGTCTTGAATACGATAGCCGCCGTCAAGGCATCATCATTGACATTCAGTTCTACAGGACTGCCTTCGGTATCGAGCGCCGTTTCACCGGACTTATCCTCTGCCGAAGGAGCCAGCCAGATCAGACCGTTGAGGAGCTGTTCCACACCATAGGTCAACAGCGCATCACCGCAGAATACAGGGCTGATCGTACCTTCCTTAACGCCCTTGCTGACACCGACAATGACCTCTTCCGGCGTGAATTCCTCACCGGAGAAGTATTTCTCGAACATTTCATCACTGGTTTCCGCCACCGCTTCATTGATAGCGGTACGCAGACCTTCCAGACGGTCACCCATATCGGGAATCGGTACGACCGTTATTTTTCCGTCAACATACTTGTAAGCCTTATATTCCAGAAGATTGACATAGCAATCCGCCTGACCGTTAACAATATAGGGAACGACAACCGGACAAACCGACGGACCAAAAGAGGCTTTGAGGTTCTCGAATACACGATAGAAACGGGCACTCTCATCACACAGACCGTTGACAAAGAATACCTTCGTCAGAGAACGCTTATCGGCGGCTTTCACGGCCTTTTCGGTACCGACACAAACACCGTCCTTACCGGAAACAGTAATCAATACGGTATCGGCTGCTCTGACAGCCTCATACAGACCGCCTTCAAAGTCAAACAGTCCGGGCGCATCAATCAGGTTGATTTTCTTGCCCTTCCATTCTACGGGCGCTACACCGGCCTGTACCGACGCTTTGCGCTTGATTTCTTCGGGGTCGAAGTCACAAACGGTATTACCGTCACTGACCTTGCCGAGTCTTTCACTGCCGCCGCCAAGATAGAGCATGGCTTCTGCGAGCGAGGTTTTGCCCGAACCACTGTGTCCGGCCAAGGCGATGTTCAGAATGCTTTTTGCGGGATACTGTTTCATAGGTTTGTTGTCCTCCTTAAATAAAAATATCATTAAGCTTTCAAAGCAAAAAATACAATATTTTTTACAAAGCATAAACAAATTATATCCTATTTGCACAGAAATGTCAATGAATATTTATTCCGGATTCAAAGAAAATACCACAAATATCATTTCTGAACCGCCGCCGGCACGCCTTTCTCACTGCTTTTTTCCCGATAAGAATCATTTCGACGGATACCCGACCATAAAAAAAAGTCCCTCTGCCCATAGGGTACAGAGGAACTGTATATTTTGCAGGAACCGTTCAGCCGCCGTTGAACAGGCGTATCAGCCAGCCGGCCAGTACGACCAGTGACAGCAGACACAGACTGAAATAAAACGAACCGCTGAAATCATCCTTTTTGCGGAACAGGAAAAAACCGCTCGCTAACACACCTGCCACCGTCAGCAGATACACCGCCGGCAACAGTACGGCAAGAAAAATATTTTCCACGAGGGCATACAGCCAGCCGCCCATGAACAGCGGAAACAGCATACCGAGTGCCATACACACGGCCGCCGCCGGCAGATAATAATACCAGCGAAAGCGCTTGCCGTCCAGATAAATATCACTCACCCAGAAGCTGATGACCATCAGCACACCAATGCCCGTGAGAACATACAGCAGAACAGACAGGAAAGTTTCCATACATATCTCCCACGCACATTATACGTTAATAAAGACGGTCACGGTACTGTCTTCCTCCAGCCAGTGCAGAATGGTTTTCATGACATCCTCCGGAACGGCAATACTGCCTTCTGTCGGCGTATTGCCACAGCGGATAAATACAGCCGCCGCCTTATCAGAGGAAGGCTCTGCGGTATTATAGTTGACCGTCAGACCACAGCGATAGGATTTATCGGACGTAATCATGTGGTCAGCCTTGCTCCAGTCCTTGCTGTCAGTACCTTCTACACGCTGGTTATAGAATTGGGAATCCGGATCGGTGACCCAGTAGGTATCCTCGGTAATTTCAAACATCGGATAGGCTGTATCCGGCTTAGCGCCGATATAGAAACCCTGTCCGGCCGTAAAAATACCGCCGGGGGTGATTTTACTGTCAGGCGCAGGGTCGAAATTGGAACCGTTCTCGCCGATATAGGCTTCTTCACACAATGCTTTCTTATCCCCGACAACATCCCACCAATAACCGTTGTCGGACTTCTGATAGCAGTATATCTTTGCTTTGGAATGGTTATCACTGGAAGTAGTATCCACCCAGATCAGACGATCCCCCAGCACAAAGCCTTCTATCGTATAACCGTAAAGACTGAGGGCTTCTTCTAATTCCGCCGGCTGTTCCTGCAGATTTTCCGGTTCTTTTCTCAACTGAATGGCCGGTTCTTTGCTTTCCTCTGCGGATGGCTCGGAAGCCTGTTTTTCCGTTTCACTGGCCTTACTTTCAACAGAGGTTTCCGCCTTTGAAGCCTTTGAGGGTTCCTGTGACGGTTTCTCGCTTTCCTCTGTAATAACAGCGGTCTGCTGGGTGAAGGGGTTAACCCCGTTGAGATGCAGTGCATTGGTATTCAGGTCATACACCAGCACACCGATGGCCGATACCGATGCGGTCAGCAATAACGAAAATATCACTTCCGTGATAATGAATGCGGGCTTTTTCAAAAACAATCTCCTCTTTTCTCTTTATCACACATTTTTTCCCTACAAACACATTTTCTTCTACTATTATACCGATTTTTCGTCATTTGTAAAGCCCGTTTTTTCATAGACCCATCAAAAAACTGCCGTCCTCAGCTCTCCTTTTCATAAGTGTGGTCGCAGATTTCACGGATTTTTTGCTGAAGCGTCAGAAAATCCTGAAAAGCCGCCGGTTTATTATTGGGATTCCGCAGTAATGCCGCCGGATGTAAAACCGGCATCATCAGAATACCGCCTTTCGTGAAAAACTGTCCGTGTTCCTTCATGATTTTGATATCGGGCTTGATAATTTTCGCCGCCGCAATTCGTCCCAGACATACCACGATTTTCGGCCGCAGAATGGCGAATTGTTTCCGCAGCCAGCCAATACATTGTTCCTGTTCCTCGGGCAGTGGGTCACGGTTCTTCGGCGGACGGCATTTCACGATATTGGCAATATAAATGTTTTTGTGCCGGTCAAGGTCAATGGCGGTGAGCATCTTATCCAGTAACTGACCGCCACGTCCTACAAACGGTTCTCCCTGCAAATCCTCGTTTTCGCCGGGACCTTCTCCGATGAACATCACTTCCGCATCATCCACGCCCACACCAAAGACAACATGGGTGCGTGTTTCACACAAGCCGCATTTCTGACATTCAAGACATTCCTCCCGCAAACGGGAAAATTCCTCATTTTTACTCATGCCTGATTCCTCCAATAGCCGTAATTTCCCCTATTGTACCATATTCTGAGGGGCGGTACAAGCCTTGACAGGGTATATTCCTGCCCGTATATTTCTACTTGCCGACCGTTACAATATCCGTAAAAAGGCTGTGTGCATGGGGAAGCCTTTTATTCTTATGCAGACTGCCGAAATACCAGCGCTCATAACGGACAGCATGGGAAAGCTCATCCAAAAAATCCGTCAAAGGTGTGCGGGGAACAATGCCTTCCACCAAAGCCCGTTCCTTCATCGCCGGCTGATGTGTCACGATATAATCCACCTGCCGTCCGGCGGCGGCAAGATTCCTGACCGCATAGGCCATTTCCGCCGGAGAAGGCTGTTCCTCACAATACCATGTGCCGTTGTCCAGACGGAAATCCTTATCCGTACTGTCACCGCCGCCAAAGGTAAAGAATGTATGTCCCTCGATGGTATAAATTTCTCCTCGCAAAAGGTGAATAATATGGTCGGTGATTTTCTGCACCCTGCCGCCGTACAGTTCACTGACAGGATACCGCTTTAACAGCGCAAAATTTTCGTGTGTTCCGTCCACAAAAAGGATACGGTAGCGCCGTTCACTGATTTTTTTCAGCATCGCCCGTTCCTGTGGGGAATCGTTCCACAAAAAGCCGAAATCCCCGCATACGATCAGGCAGTCACCCTCTTTGAGAGATTTCAGTTTCTTATGCTCAAACCTTGCATATTCTCCGTGTATATCGCCTGTAATACAAATCATCCAAACACCCGCTTTGACTGCATATTTTGTCGGAAAATGCCGACAGCTCTTATCCAATAATACCTACAAATCCCCTGATTGACGATAAAATTTCTGTCATTATCCCATTTGAGTTTTGTCATAAAATAGGATAGAATAGTTAAGTATTATCCGTTATTATACCATCCGTTTTGTGCGGATTTTTTGTTATCATGGGGGTTGATGAGCTATGCGAAAAAAAGCAGGTGTTATTTTTCTGTGTGCGGTGGTACTGCTGACCGCTTTGCTGTCCGGCGGAATACCGGTACAGGCCGCTGAATTCAAGATTGATTTTGAAACGCACTGTACCGCACTGTATCTCGAAAATATTGATACCGATACGGTTGTTTATCAGAAAAATCAGGACGAGCGCCGTTATCCGGCCTCTACCACGAAGATTATGACCTATATCATTGTTGCCGAAAAGGTAGCGGATTTGAAAAATACGATGGTTACGGTCAAAAGCAGTATTATCCATATGCTGGACGGCACCGGCAGTTCGATGGCCGGATTAAAAGCCGGCGAAAAACTGTCGGTCTATCAGTTGCTGAACTGTCTGATGATTCCTTCCGGCAACGATGCCGCCTTAGTATTAGCGGATTATATCGGGGACGGGGATATCAATCAGTTTGTAACGCTCATGAACCAAAAGGCAAAGGCGCTCGGCTGTACGCATACACACTTTGCCAATCCGCATGGTCTGAATGACCCCGATCATTATACCACCGTCAGCGATATGGCGAAAATCACCAAATACGCTATGACACTGCCCGAATTCATGGATATCAGCGATACAGCCACTTCGGATGTTATCGGTGAGGACCGTTATCTGGTCACGACCAATTCCATGATTGATCCGGTACGAGGCGGCGACCTGTATTATTCCTATGCCAAAGGCATCAAAACCGGTTCTACCGGCAACGATTCCGGTTATTGTCTGGTTTCAACGGCCACACACGGCGGTTATACTTATTTATGCGTAGCCTATGGCGCTCCTTATGAGGATGATAAGGGCGAGCTTTACGAAAACGGCGCTATTCTGGATTCCATTCACCTGTATGAATGGGCTTTCGATAATCTCAGCATCAAAACCGTTGTCGATAAAAATGACCTTGTCAAGGAAATCAAGCTGAACTTTGCCTGGAACAAGGATACCATTCAGCTCTCCCCTGCCTCTACCTATTCTACCATTCTGCCCGATGATATTGACCTTGCCAGCATTGACCGTGTGTATTATCTGCCCGAAAGCGTTGAAGCGCCGCTCAAAGAGGGAGATGTTATTGGTACGCTCCTGCTCAGCTATGCCAATCAGCCCCTCACCACGATACAATTAGTCGCTTCTGAAAGCGTTGACCGCAGTGAACTGCTTTTTGCCCTTCATGCTATCCGTCAGGTGGTTTCCTCCCAATGGTTCATCATAGCAGTAATTGTCGTTGCTGTACTGGCATTGGTGTATGCGGTGATTCTGCTCATCTATCGCCGCAAAAAAAGGACCCAGCGCCCTGTTAAAAAATACCGCAAATTCTGAGACGCTCCGCCAAATCCCTGACATAGACTTGAAAACAGGGCGAAAATATGATAAAATGTCAGCAGTGAGATTTGCACGATGGTGCGCTGTCGCCGGAGGACGAATCATCTATCATAGGAGAAATGGGTGTGCAAAAAATGGCTGGTGTGAAAAGAATATTTGTAGAAAAAAGGGACGGCTTTGATGTAGAAGCCTCCAACCTGATGGCCGACCTGAGAAATAATCTCGGCCTGACCGCCATCGAAAAGGTTAGGATCATTAACCGCTATGATATCAGCGGTCTGGACGGTGAGGATTTCGAGAAGGCGAAAAATACCATTCTCAGCGAAACCAACGCCGATACCGTCTATGACGAAGTATTGCCGGAAGATGCGGATTACCGTGTATTCGCTATGGAATATCTGCCGGGACAGTATGACCAGAGAGCGGATTCCGCCGCCCAGTGCGTACAGCTCCTGACACAGGGCGAACGGCCGGAAGTCGTCAGCGCTAAGCTGATTGCCGTGAAAGGCGCTGTCAGCGAGGCGGATTTCGAGAAAATACAGCATTATCTTATCAACCCCGTAGAATCGAGAAGGGCTTCTTTAGAAAAACCCGAATCCCTCAACATGAAGGCCGACAGACCGGATGACGTGGCCGTTGTCAAGGGCTTTACCGCATGGAATGACGAGGAAATGCAGGCCTATTTCCATTCAATGGGCTTTGCCATGACCTTGTCTGACCTGAAATTCTGCCGTGATTATTTCCGTGACGAGGAACACCGTGACCCGACTGTTACCGAACTGCGTGTGATTGATACATACTGGTCAGACCATTGCCGTCATACGACTTTCCTGACCCGTCTGGAAAAGATTGACATTGAAAAGGGTGCGCTGACGAAAACGATTGAGGATGCTTTACAGCTGTACTATGACAGCCGTGACGAACTCTACGGCAAGGATACCACAAGGGATGTTTCCCTCATGGATATGGCGCTGGTCGGCATGAAGCTGCTGCGTAAAAAAGGCATGATTCCTGACCTCGATGTCAGCGATGAAATCAACGCCTGTTCGATTGAAGTACCCGTGACGATTGACGGCAAAACCGAACAATGGTTGGTACAGTTCAAGAATGAAACCCATAACCATCCGACAGAAATTGAACCCTTCGGCGGTGCGGCTACCTGTCTGGGCGGCGCTATCCGTGACCCGCTGTCAGGCCGTGCTTATGTTTATCAGGCCATGCGTGTAACGGGTTCCGGTGACCCGACCGTTCCTTTCGAGAAAACGATGGAAGGCAAATTGCCGTCCCGTAAAATTACCACCGGTGCCGCCGCCGGTTACAGTTCCTATGGCAACCAGATCGGTCTGGCAACCGGACAGGTCACCGAACTGTATGACAAGGGTTATGTTGCTAAACGTCTGGAAATCGGCGCTGTTATCGGCGCTTCTCCGAAAGCCAATGTTATCCGTGAAGTACCGGCGCCCGATGATATTATCGTGCTGTTGGGCGGCCGTACCGGCCGTGACGGCTGCGGCGGTGCTACCGGTTCTTCCAAAGCGCATACGATGGATTCCATTGAAACCTGCGGTGCGGAAGTACAGAAGGGTAATCCGCCGACTGAAAGAAAAATTCAGCGTCTGTTCCGCAACAGCACTGTTTCTACGATGATTAAACGCTGTAATGACTTCGGTGCCGGCGGCGTATGTGTTGCCATCGGTGAACTGGCTGACGGTCTGACAGTTGATCTTGATAAAGTTACCAAGAAATATGAAGGTCTGGACGGTACGGAACTGGCTATCTCCGAATCACAGGAAAGAATGGCCGTTGTGCTTGACCCGAAGGATGTAGAAAAGTTTATTGCCGAAGCCGGCAAAGAAAATCTTGAAGCCACAGCGGTGGCTGTCGTAACCGAAGAACCCCGTCTGACGATGCAGTGGAGAGGCAAGACCATTGTTGACCTGAGCCGCCGTTTCCTGAATACCAACGGCGTAACACAGACCGCACAGGCGATGATTACCGCCCCTGATGCCGATAACTGCTACCGTAAACAGGCACCGGCTGTTCTTAACGGCAAGGATACCGCCGAAGCCTTTACCGCCAATATGTCCCGTCTGGAAGTCTGCTCACAGAAAGGCTTGTGTGAACGCTTTGACAGCAGTATCGGTGCGGCTACCGTATTGATGCCTTTCGGCGGTGTCACACAGTTGACTCCCGAAGATGCGATGGCGGCGAAAATTCCGCTCCTGCATGGTGAAACCGATGACGCTACGGCGATGGCGTATGGTTATATTCCGGGCATTTCCCGTTGGAGTCCCTTCCACGGTGCGGCGTATGCGGTCGTGGAATCCCTGTCCAAGCTGTTGGCGATTGGTGCTGACCCGATGACCGCCCGTCTGACCTTCCAGGAATACTTTGAGCGTCTGCATGAAGTGCCGTCCCGTTGGGGCAAGCCGGCCGCCGCCTTGCTCGGCGCTTTGACCGCACAGTTAAAGTTAGGCCTGCCGTCTATCGGCGGTAAGGACAGTATGTCCGGTTCCTTTGAAGATCTGGACGTACCGCCCACACTCGTCAGCTTTGCCGTTGCCATGACAAAGGCTTCTAAAACGATTTCGGCTGAATTCAAAAAAGCCGGTTCCAAAGTTATATACATTCCCGTTCCCGAGGAGAAATCTTCTCTCATGCCCGATTGGGATAAGCTGATTGCCATGTATCGTGCCGTATATGCCCTGATGAACGAGGGCAAGGTACTGTCGGCCTATACCGTCAAGGAAGGCGGTGCGGCGGCGGCTGTCGCTAAGATGTCCTTCGGCAATAAAATCGGCTTTACCTTCGCCAGGGAATTGACCGCCAACGAGTTATACGCTCCGCTCAACGGTTCGCTGATTATAGAATTGGCTGACGGCGCTGTACTGGATGACGCTGTACTGTCCTATGAGTTGGGTACTACCACCGATAACGGACAGATTACTGTCAACGGTGTATCACTGTCCATTGACAGTCTGATTCAGGCATGGACAGGCACGCTCGAAGGCGTTTTCCCGATGAAGGCCGCCTGCCCCGTGAACCAGTATGATATTCCGCTGTATACCGAAAGAAGCACCGCTTCTCCGATGATTAAAACGGCAAAACCGAAGGTATTCATTCCGGTATTCCCCGGTACCAACTGCGAAGTCGATACCGCCAGAGCCTTTGAAAAGGCCGGCGCTGACCCGCAATTGCTGATTGTCCGTAACCTCAGACCCTCTGACATCGAAGAAACCATCGAGGAAATGGTACGTCTGATTGAGCAGTCCCAGATGATTATGCTGCCGGGCGGTTTCTCCGGCGGTGATGAGCCGGACGGTTCGGGCAAGTTCATTGCCACGACCTTCCGTAATCCGAGAGTGGCCGAAGCGGTCAATAACCTGCTGAAAACCCGTCAGGGTTTAATGCTTGGTATCTGCAACGGTTTCCAGGCGCTCATCAAATTAGGCCTCGTTCCCTACGGCGAAATCGTTGACCTGAAGCCCGATGACCCGACACTGACTTTCAATACTGTCGGCCGTCATATTTCCTGCATGGCATATACCCGTATTACGTCTGTGAAATCCCCGTGGTTCTCTAAGGTACAGGCCGGTGATATCCACGCCGTACCGATTTCTCACGGTGAAGGACGTTTTGTAGCGAATGATGCGATGCTCCGTCAGCTGATTACCAGATGGGGTCCTGTCAGTATCGAGATGGAAACCGCGATCAGTAAAGATACGCAAAGCGAGATGGCAGGCGCGGACTACGGAGTTGATTTAGCAGAGGCGGCGATCCCTGCACTTCCCGCCAATGAGCCGGATCCAGACACAGCAGAGATCCCCCAGAGTGATG
>ONYQ01000101.1 GCA_900322145.1 uncultured Eubacteriales bacterium | reverse complement strand
TCCAATGAACTGTCCGGCGGCGAGTTGAGGCGTATGTCTATTGCCCGTGCGCTTATCAACTCGCCGGAGATAGTCATTGCCGATGAGCCGACAGGCGATTTGGATGATGACACCACTGCCCTTGTTCTGAGACTTTTCCGCAGACTGGCAGATAAAGGGTGCAGTGTACTGATCATCACCCACGAACAGGAAGCGATACACTATGCCGACAAGCTCTATCGCATGGAGAAGGGAATTCTTTCCGAAATATCAGGCGGTTTACCCCTTGACAAAGGAAGTTAAATATGTTAAACTACAATGTATCGGACGAGCCATTCTCCGACATATTTTCACGTTGATGGTTAGATGCATCTAATTAGCTGTCCTTGCATTGATAATCCTATCGGGTAAATAGCTTATCGTTCGATTAGATATAACTAACTTTTAGAAAGGAAATCATCATGAGTGTTGTAATCGTCGGCGGCAACGAATGTATGGTAAGAGAATACACGGAGCTTTGCAAAGCGTATAATTGTCGGGCAAAGGTATATCCTAAAATGTGCAGAGGGCTGCAAAACCTTGGCAGCCCTGATCTGTTGGTGCTGTTTACCGATACCATGTCTCACAAAATGCTGAGATGTGCATTGGACAGCGCAAAAGGACAAAAGATCCCTGTGGAACGTTCCCATTCCGGTTCCAAATCGGCACTGAAAAACATACTGGAGCGTTATATCAGATAAAGGAGTGAAAAGCCATGTCGGAGGAAATGCTTGTCAGGCATTGTTCCCCTACCATCATCGGGTTGAAAACAGGCAATATGTTCACCTGCTGCTTTGAGAGTAAAGAGCAGGAGCGGAATACTCTGAAAAATCTGAACAAACAGCTTTCACACAAGGGACTGAGAATCATCCCGCTTCGCCGTCATAAGGGCAGTACACTATTATATCTGTACCGCCCGTCAAAGCTGCAAAAGGATCTGCGGCACGAAACCGCCGATAAACTTCTCAGAGAATGCGGTTATGATAACGGTAACCCGAATAGGTGTATCGTGCAGCTGATCAAAAGGCTTCGTGAAAGCGAGGAATTTCCTCATGAGATAGGATTGTTTTTAGGCTATCCGCCGGAGGATGTGTGCGGCTTTATCAAAAACAAGGCGCAGTGCTGCAAGTGTGTCGGCTGCTGGAAGGTCTATGGCGATGTAAAGAAAGCACAGGCGACCTTTGATAAATACAAGCACTGCACGGAGCTTTGCTGTTCCCTCAACGCAAAGGGCTGCAGCGTAGAGCAATTAGCGGCTTGTTATTAAGTTCATCTGCCCACGGGCTTATGATAAAACCATTCAGTAAAGGAAGGATACTATGAGCAAGATAGCAGTAGTTTATTGGAGCGGCACAGGCAACACCGAAGAAATGGCAAAGGCTGTCGCAAAAGGCGCACAGGAGGCAGGCGCACAGACGGAGTTGTTTTCCGCTGCGGAATTCAGTGCGGACAAGCTGGACAGCTTTGACGGGATTGCGCTGGGGTGTCCGGCGATGGGTGCGGAGGAACTGGAGGACAGCGAATTTCTGCCCATGTACGAGAGCATTAAGAATAGTCTCTCCGGCAAAAAGGTCGTTCTCTTCGGTTCTTACGGCTGGGGTGACGGTGAATGGATGCGTGTATGGGACGAGGAAGTCAAAGCGCTCGGTGCCGATGTGACAGCGGATTTTGTGATCGCCAATGAAGCACCTGATGCGGATGCGATAGCCGCCTGCGAAAAACTTGGTGCCTCTATGGTATGAGTATGAAAGAAGGAGTAAAGAGAATGAAGCGAGTTAAAATATTGGCGGTCGGTCTGACGGCTGCTATGGTGGTTGCCGGTTCAGCAATCGGCGCTTCCGCCGCAGATAATAACGAAGAAAATGCGACCTATCTTCTGATGAATATTCCTTACAGTGAATTTTATCAGGCTGATCTGAATAATGATGTACAGGTAGATGTCTATTCTTCTGCAACAAAATCAAAAACAAGAGCCAGCAATCTTGCCGGAGGTTCTTATCACACCGACAGCAGCGGTGATACCATCGAAGGCGTAACATTTCCCGTAAAAGTGGTAGGAGAGGTTGACCTGAGCAGCTTTAAAAAGGTTTCTGACAGCGATAGTATGGAAATCACCGTTTCCCTGAGAGGAAAGGACAGCACTACTGTATACAGCGGCAAGGAAACCTTGTTTGAAAACCCGACCTATTCTTACTACGTTCTGGATGAGGAGCCGTCATTCTATAAGGAAGTTACACAGAATGCCGACGGCAGTCTGACTTTCAGCGAGGTAAAAGGTGAACCGGAAGAAATCAGTGCTGATGTCGAACTGACAACGGAAACAAAGTATGGAGATTACCAGATCAATATTACCTCTGATGCCCTGACAAGCACCGATGAAAAAACCGTAACGGTTTATGGTGTTGTGCTTGAAACGAAAGAGGGAACTTCATACGGCTTGCGTCACCTTGAAAATATCTGGAGAAATACATCCCTTGCCTGGTGTTCCGGTTATACACATGAAGTTCACGGCTGTATCACAAAATCCGCTCATTATGAGAGCATGATGGGTCAGACCATCAGTAAGATCACCTATTTCACCAGCGAAGGCAAGAAGTCATTTGCAGCAGAACTGTATGTACCTGTTAAGACCGGTGCTTCTGCCAATGCTTCGGACGCCGCTGTTTCTGACGGTCAGACTTCTTTCGATACAAACGGCTTTGCTGATGATTTTGACTTTACATACACTGTAACAAACGCTGCGGATGAAGCCATGTCAATGACAGTTCAAAATAATATGATCACCTATCCTGCCGGTACGCCGAACGGCAAATACACGCTGACTGTCGCTGATGCAAAAGGCAAGTATGCTTCTGTTGTGACAAACTTTGAATTGACGGCTGAGGCCTGCACTCAGTTTAACGGGAATATTCTCACTGACTCCCCTGCTCTTATTCCCACAGACGGAACCGATGAAGCGGCTTTCCATGATCTTCTGGACAATATTGCACAGGTCACCGTGAATGACAACACCTTTAATGCCACAGGTAAGGGTGCCGTTAAGCTGATAGATGCCGAAACCGGTTTGATAGACACCTCCAATACCGATATATTCGCAGAAGATATCGACACATTTGTTATGACTGTCAAAGCGACCGGCTATGAGCCTTTCACCTTTACGCTGCTCCGCAAGGCTGAGATCACGGAGCCGTCAGAAACATCAGAACAGAGTGAGATGTCCGAAGGTTCACAACCGGATGCGTCAACAGATGAACCCTCTCCGTCCGAAAGCAAAACAAGTGATGTATTCGTCACGCCGTCAAATGACGTACCCAAAACGGCAGACACCACCGCTTTTGGTATGATAATAGCAGCATTGACGGTGAGCCTTGGAACACTGCTGCTGACCATACGCAAAAAGAAAGAATGATCCTCTCTCAAACTATAAATTATCCCCTGACGGTAAGGCTTCTCTTTGGAGGAGCCTTATTGTCCTGTATAAACCTATCGGAAACGGCTGTGGTAAAATGAAGCAACAATCAAATAAAAGACAGATACGCACAGATATGA
Organism: uncultured Eubacteriales bacterium; assembly: GCA_900322145.1. GTDB lineage: Bacteria > Bacillota > Clostridia > Oscillospirales > Acutalibacteraceae > UBA1213. The sequence continues at coordinate 2,548 of ONYQ01000101.1, read as the reverse complement.
TCCTTCTTATCAGTTTTGTGCTGATCGGTGCCGTTATATTGGCAGCAGTTCTGATGAGCAGTCAGGGCGGTGCTTATGTTGAGATACGGGTAGACGGAAAGCTCTATGGCAGTTATTCACTCTCTCAGAATCAAACGGTAGACATTAACGGTATCGGCGGACAAAACCGTCTTATCATAGAGAACGGTCGGGCATATATGCAGGAAGCGGATTGTCCCGATAAGCTGTGTGTCAAACAAGGCAATATCAGCATGAAGGGACAAAGTATCATCTGTCTGCCGCATAAGGTTGTGGCGGAGATCGTCGCTGATGACGGTGCTAATGAGAATAACAGCGTGGATATTATCGTAAAATGAGGACAGAAACATGAAACAGTCGAAGAAAAACAATATAAGACGTATGGCGGTCTATGCGATGCTGATTGCTCTGGCGATGATATTCAGTTATGTTGAATCACAGGTGCCACCGTTTTTTGCTGTTCCGGGTATGAAGTTAGGATTGACAAATATCGTGGTTGTCACAGCACTTTACAAGCTCGGAAACGGCAGTGCTATGTTGATCAATGTACTCAGGATCGTTCTGGTATCGCTGCTGTTCGGCGGTGTCATGTCCATGCTCTACAGTCTGGCGGGCGGAATGCTGTCCACTGCAGTGATGATAGTGCTGAAAAAGACGGGTAAATTTCGTGTCATTACCGTCAGTGCAGCAGGCGGTATTGCCCATAATGTGGGACAAATCATGGCAGCCATGTTTGTACTGAATACCGCTGCCGTGGGATGGTATTTGGCAATACTCTGGTTCACGGGATTGCTTACAGGCATTCTGATCGGTTTGCTGGGGTCAATACTGGTCAGGCGTTTGCCGGACAGATTTTTTGATGGGGTGAGAAAATGAAAAGAATTCTGACAGCAGCACTGTTGTTTATCTGTCTGTTCAGTGGGTGTACCAGGGAAGCAAAGACAGACAAGGATATTTTTTCATCAAACGATACGGAAATATCCCATACGGGTAACGCATCCGCCACACGGGAAATATTCGCTATGGATACCTATATGAGCCTGACAGCTTACGGCGATCATGCAGAAACGGCTGTTGACAAGGCAATCAGCGAAATCAAAAGACTGGATGCCCTTCTGTCTGTGGGAGATGAAAAAAGTATCGTTTACCGACTGAATCACGGAGAGAAGGCTGATTCGGAGGATGTTACATTCCTGATTGAACGCTCGGCATGGCTGTATGAAAATACTGATGGTGCATTCGATATCACCCTTTTTCCACTCATGGAACTGTGGGGTTTTACCGGAGAGCATCCCGCCGTACCCGAACAGTCAGATATTGATAAAACACTTGTTCTTTGCGGGTTTGACAAGCTCATCATTGAGAACGACACGCCTGAACCTAAGGACGGACAAGGCATCGACTTTGGCGGTATCGCAAAGGGTTATACAAGTCAGCGCATCATGGAAATATTCAGAGAATACGGGATAACCTCCGGTGTAGTTTCCTTGGGCGGCAACGTACAGTGCTATGGAACCAAACCTGACGGGAGTTTATGGCGGTGCGGCATTACAGATCCGGATCATCCCGATGACACAAGCGCCTTATCGGGCGTTATCAGCGTTGATGATAAGGCTGTCATAACCTCCGGCGGATATGAACGGTATTTTACGGAGAACGGAAAAACCTATCACCATATTATAAACCCCGAAAACGGTTATCCTGCCGACAGCGGATTAAAATCAGTCACCATCGTCAGTGCGGACGGTACGCTGGCAGACGGGCTTTCCACCGCCTGTTTTGTCATGGGAAAGGAAAAATCCTTCGCCTTCTGGCGTGAACACCCTGAATTGTTCGACATGGTGCTGATAACAAATGAAAACGAAATATTGGTGACGGAAGGATTGAAGGAAAACTTTTCTTCCCGAAAAGATTACACCATCATCAAGTAACGGGAGAATATTTATGAACAGAAAGATAACATTACATACCTTGGCTCTCTTGCTTCCGGCATTTGCAGTAGCGGGAGCCTGTACCTTCGGTTTGCTGTCACATTCGGCGGATACGCTCAAAGCGGACCGGCTTACGGCTTCTCTGGCAGAAAGCACTTCCGAAAGCGTTCCGGATTCTTCCGCACCTGTTTCCGAAACGGCTGAAGCGGAATCTACAGAAGTTTCTCAAAGCAGTACCGGACAGAGTCCTTTGCTTTCCTCCCAAAAACCGACGGTTTCGGAAACCGAAAACAAACCGTCTGCCGTATCCAAAGCCGAAAGCAAGTCTGTCTCTTCCTCGAAAGCAGAAAACAGTAGTGGACAGATTTCAGAGCGGAACGAAATCAGCAGACCGTCAGAGATATCATCCGTCAAAGAACTATCGGAAGAATACAAAGCCGAATCGACCGATGTCAGCGAATCGGAAATATCACAGGCACAGCGTGAACAAAGCAATCCGTCAAAGGAACAGTCAAGCCAAACAGCTTCGGAAGGGCAGTCCTTGCCTTATGAGTATAGCGAAAAGCCTGCCGAACCATCCGTACAGGAAAGCCATGAGC
>ONYQ01000059.1 GCA_900322145.1 uncultured Eubacteriales bacterium | reverse complement strand
GCCTTGCTGCCATCTACAGCAATTTCAATTTTCATGGTGAACACTCCTTCATATTCAATTTCTATAGCCGTCTGCCTTTCATAGCAACACCATACTATTGTTTGTATTATACCATTTTATCTCTCAAAGTGCAATACCTTTGAAAAAATCGTTCCAACTAAGAAGGATTACTATCATTTGGGAGCAGTATATAGTTTTGCTGCATCGGGTATGATATAATAAGCGTGTTATCAATAACACGAAGGGAGATGACAAAATGGATTCCATTCTGATTAAGGATACCACCCGTGAGGAACGTGAAAAAATCGTCCGTCAGGCACTCTTTGGCGATTGCGGCAGTGAATGTGAATTCTGCTCCGGCTGTGACAATGCAGGCGGCGGCAGCATTGAAAAGCTGTATCAGCCTTATATTGACGGTCTGAAGGAAATCAGCGAGATCAACGCCGAATACAGCGCTCACTTTGTCAGATGATATTCCCCTACAAGACAGAAATAAGGCAGACCGGAAGGTATCAACTTTCCGGTCTGCCTTATTATTATCTAACAATAAAAGCCTGCCATCAATCCTCGTCATCGGATTCAGGCATATCCCAGTTATGATATACATTCTGGACATCATCGTTATCATCCAGCATATCCAACAGTTTCTGCATTTTTTCACAGGCTTCAGGGTCATCAATCTTCGTATAGGTGGACGGAATCATGGAAACATCCGCCGATACAAATACATATCCCTTATTTTCCAGTGCTTCCATGACAGCGCTGAAATCCGCCGGATCGGTGTAAATTTCATACACATCAGCAGATTCGGAGGAGAAATCCTCTGCGCCGGCTTCGAGGGCATCTTCCATCAGCTTATCCTCATCGTTATCTTCTTTTTCGATGATAAGCAGACCCTTCTGGGTGAACATAAAGGATACGCAGCCCTGTGTGCCGAGATTGCCGCCGAATTTATCGAAATAATGACGGATATCACCGGCGGTACGGTTACGGTTATCGGTCAGCGTTTCAACGATCACAGCAATACCGCAGGGGCCATAGCCTTCATAAGTGATGGATTCATAGTTGCTGCCATCCGCACTGCCGGCTGCCTTTTTGATGATACGCTCAATATTTTCATTCGGCACATTATTGGCCTTTGCCTTAGCGATGCACTCACGCAGTTTAGCGTTGGCGGACGGATCAGCACTGCCGCCTTCACGCACGGCTACTGCCAGTTCACGGCCGATTTTGGTAAATACCTTTGCTCTGGCACCGTCTGTTTTTTCTTTCTTACGTTTAATCGTACTCCATTTTGAATGACCTGACATTTCTTCTGTTCCTCCAACTGTCGTTAATTCATAATTCATAATGCATAATGCATAATGCATTATGATTTTCTGTATATTTCAAATATCTTTCCCAGCACACAACACAAGTTTTTTAGGAAAGGGGCTCGGGGGATAACCCTTTTTTTCAAAAAAGGGTTTCCCCCGACGGGGTTTGGGGCAGAGCCCCAACATTATTTGAGGGCAGCTTTGATAAATTCACGGAATAAGGGGTGAGCATGGTTCGGACGGCTCTTGAATTCGGGATGATACTGTACACCAATATAGAACGGGTGGGACGGAATTTCAACCGCCTCTACTAACAGGCCATTCGGAGATGTACCGGTAACCGCCATGCCGTTTTCTTCAAAAAGGCTGCGGAAATCATTATTGAACTCATAGCGGTGACGGTGCCGTTCTTTGATTTCACCGACACCATAGGCACGATCCATGATCGTATTTTTGCGGATTTTACACGGATAAGCGCCCAGACGCATGGTGCCGCCCATATCCACAACACCTTTCTGGTCAGGCATGAGGTCAATGACTTTGTGGCCGCTCTGCTTGTCAAATTCGCCGGAATTGGCATCCTTAAAGCCCAATACATTACGGGCATATTCAATGACCGCTGTCTGCATACCCAGACAGATTCCCAGATAGGGAATGTTATGTTCACGGGCATATTTGGCGGCAATGATCTTGCCTTCCACACCACGGTTGCCAAAACCGCCGGGCACTAAAATACCATCTACATGGCCGAGCAGTTCATCCACGGTATATTCCGTAATCAATTCGGTATCTACCCATTCGATTTCGACAAAGGCTTTATTCTCATAACCGGCATGGTGCAGGGCTTCCGCTACGGACAGATAGGCATCATGCAATTGAACGTATTTACCGCAAAGCGCAATTTTCACCTCTCTGTTACGGGAGTTGATACGGTCAAGCATTTCCTGCCATTCGCTCATATCCGGTTTGGGCGCTGTAATGTGCAGTTCACGGCACACAATATCGCTGAAATTGGCTTTTTCCAGCATGAGCGGTGCCTGATACAGTACCGGAATGGTCATGTTCTCAATGACACAATCGTTCTTGACGTTACAGAACATGGCAATTTTCTTGAAAATGCTTTCTTCCAGCGGTTCATCACAGCGCAGTACCATAATATCCGGATTGATACCCAGTGAACGCAGTTCCTTAGCGGAATGCTGAGCCGGTTTGGACTTATGTTCCTCACTGCCCTTGATATACGGCACCAGACATACATGAATAAACAGGCTGTTCTCCTTGCCGACCTCTACCGATACCTGACGGATCGCCTCTAAGAAAGGCTGGCTTTCAATATCACCAACGGTACCGCCGATTTCGGTAATAACCACATCGGCCGCAGAATCCTTGCCGACAGCATAAATAAACGATTTGATCTCGTTGGTAATATGCGGGATAACCTGCACCGTTTCGCCGAGATAATCGCCGTGACGTTCCTTCTCCAATACGTTGGAATACACCTTACCGGTCGTCAGGTTGGAAAACTTGTTCAGGTTTTCATCAATAAAACGTTCATAGTGGCCGAGATCGAGGTCGGTTTCGGCGCCGTCCTCGGTCACATAAACCTCGCCATGCTGATAGGGACTCATCGTACCGGGATCCACATTGATATAAGGATCCAGCTTCTGGGCTGCCACCTTGAGTCCTCTGGCTTTGAGCAGGCGACCCAGAGAAGCCGCCGTAATGCCCTTACCCAGACCGGATACCACGCCGCCGGTCACGAATATGTACTTTGTCATCATAACTCGATTTCTCCTTCAAATACGGTTTCTGCATAACCTGTCAGATAAACCGTGTCATCGGTATATTCAATCACTAAGTTGCCGCCCTTCAGTTTAACGGTGATCGGCTCATTCTTCTTGCAAAGGCCATTTTCGACTGCTGCTACCGCTACCGCACAAGCGCCGGTACCGCAAGCCCATGTTTCACCGCTGCCACGCTCCCATACACGCATTTCAATCGTATGCTCATCAATGACCTTGACAAACTCTGCATTGACACGCTCCGGGAACAATTCACTGTTCTCAAACAGGGGGCCGACTTTCTCCAGGTCAATCTTATCTACATTATTGCAGAAAACAACACTATGCGGGTTACCCATAGATACGCAGGTAATGTTATATTCCACACCGCCGATGGTGACAGGCTCATTGATGACACGGGGCTTATTGATCGCTACCGGAATCTCAGAGGATGCCAGCACCGCCTTTCCCATGTCAACGGTCAGAACATCTACGACACCGTCATGACGATAGGCTTTCAGTGTCTTGATACCGCTGAGCGTTTCAATTTTCACGGTATCGCCCTGTACCATATTGTGGTCGAACAGGTACTTACCGACACAGCGGATACCATTACCGCACATCTTGCCTTCACTGCCGTCTAAGTTGAACATTCTCATCTTCGCATCGGCTACATCGGACGGACAGATCAGGATAACGCCGTCACCGCCGATACCATAACGTCTGTCGGCAAAGCGAACACTCAGACCTTCGGGGTTATTGATCTTCTGATGGAAGCAGTTGAAGTAAATATAGTCATTGCCGCAGCCCTGCATCTTGGTAAAACGCAGTTTCATCTTCTGGGTTCTCATGTTATTGATATCAACTAATTCGGTGCTGTACTCGGAATAACGGCTCTTGAGCGAATCTGCTAACGCATTAGCGGTATCAATAGAAGTCAGGCAGGGGATATTTCTCTCAACGGTCTTACGGCGGATCTTTACGCTGTCACGGGTAGGAATTCTGCCCTTCGAGGAAGTGGAGATAACATAGTTGATCTTGCCGCTTTCAATCAGTGTCAGCGTATTTTCCTTGTCGTTCTCGTGAATCTTGTCAACCTCGATAACATCCAGACCGTAATTGCGGAGTGTCTGTGCTGTACCCTTCGTTGCATAAAGCGTAAAGCCCAAAGCAACGTACTTCTTCGCTACATCACCGATTTCCTTCTTATCAGGATTACGCACCGTAATGAATACGCCGCCCTGCTTGGTCATCTTATAGCCGGCTGCAATCAGTCCTTTGTACAGGGCTTCTTCCAATGTATTGGCAATGCCCAGTACCTCACCGGTGGATTTCATCTCCGGACCTAACTGGTTATCTACGTTGATGAGCTTTTCAAAGGAGAATACCGGCACCTTGACCGCTACATACGGGGAACGGCGGAACAGTCCTGTACCATAACCCATGTCGGCCAGTTTTTCACCGAGCATTGCTCTGGTGGCGAGATCAACCATCGGTACGCCTGTTACCTTGCTGATATAAGGAATGGTACGGGAAGAACGGGGGTTCACCTCGATAACATACAATGTATTCTCATAAATGAGGTACTGAATGTTGACCAGACCCTTTGTCTTGAGGGATACCGCTAAGTTCTTGGAGGTAGTGATAATATTCTGTGTCATTTCATCGCTGATATTCCATGCCGGATAAACAGCGATAGAGTCACCGGAATGGATACCGGCTCTTTCAACGTGCTGCATGATACCCGGAATCAGGATTTCTTCACCGTCACAGATCGCATCAACCTCTAATTCCGTACCGGACAGATATTTGTCGATCAGAATCGGGTTCTCGATATTCTGAGCAAGAATAATGGCCATGTATTCTTTGATATCGGCCTCGTTGAAGGCGATAATCATATTCTGACCGCCCAATACATAAGACGGACGCATAAGAACCGGATAACCGATACGCTCGGCTACGTCCAGCGCTTCCTCTGTAGTCATCACGGTAAAGCCCTGCGGACGCTTAACGTGATGCAGTTCCAGCAGTTCATCAAAACGTTCTCTGTCCTCTGCCATATCAATACTGTCGGCGGAAGTACCTAAAATGTTCACGCCGCTGTCGCTGAGGAATTTTGTCAGCTTGATAGCGGTCTGTCCGCCGAAAGCAACGACTACGCCATAGGGCTTCTCGGTCTTGATAATGCCCATGACATCTTCATTCGTAAGCGGCTCAAAATACAGTCTGTCAGCGGTATCGAAGTCGGTGGAAACGGTTTCGGGGTTATTGTTGACGATAACAACATCATAACCGGCCTTTTTCAGCGCCCATACACAATGTACGGAAGCATAGTCGAATTCAATGCCCTGACCGATACGAATCGGGCCGGAACCGAATACGATAATCGTCTGATTCTCAGAATTTTTTTCTTTAATAAAGGCTTCCGCCTCGTTATCGGTATCAAAAGTGGAGTAGAAGTACGGTGTTTCCGCACTGAACTCTGCCGCACAGGTATCAACCATCTTATAGACGGGTACCAACGGATTCTTGATTTCCTGACCGGACAATGTTTTGATGGTCTTGTCGAGGAAACCAAGCAGTTTCGCTTTACGATACAGTTCCTCTGTCAGCGGTTCTTCCTTCAATGCCTTCTCACAGCGTACCAGATTCAGCATCTTCTCTAAGAACCATTCATCAATCATGGTAATCTCGTGAATTTCTGCTACGGAAATACCTCTCTTCAGTGCTTCATAAACACAGAAGATACGCTCGTCATCACAGACGTGCAGTTTTTCACGCAAATCGGCCAGTGTCATTTCCTCATATTTCGGAGAGGACATGGTATCATGACGGATTTCTGCGCCACGGATGGCTTTCATCATCGCCTGTTCAAAACTCGGCGCAATTGCCATAACCTCACCGGTTGCCTTCATCTGGGTACCGAGGGTTCTCTTGGCATAAACAAATTTATCAAACGGCCATTTCGGGAACTTGACAACTACATAGTCAATGGTCGGCTCAAAGCAGGCATAGGTCGTACCGGTAACGGCATTTTTGATTTCATCCAGTGAATAGCCGATAGCCAGTTTGGCGGCTACTTTAGCGATAGGATAGCCTGTTGCTTTAGAAGCCAGTGCCGAAGAACGGGATACACGGGGGTTAACCTCGATGACCGCATAGGTAAAGCTTTCCGGCTCCAATGCGAACTGACAGTTACAGCCGCCCTCTACGCCGAGTGCCGACACGATATCCAATGCGGCGGAACGGAGCATCTGATATTCCTTGTCAGCCAGTGTAACCGCCGGAGCAATAACGATAGAGTCGCCGGTATGTACGCCGACAGGGTCCACGTTTTCCATGGAACAAACGGTGATAACGTTGCCCTTTCTGTCACGGACAACCTCAAATTCAATTTCCTTCCAGCCGGAAATACATTTCTCAACCAGTACCTGTGTGATCGGGGACAATTCCAGACCGTTGGAAGTGATTTCACGCAGTTCTACTTCATTATTAACGATACCGCCGCCGGTACCGCCCAGTGTAAAGGCCGGACGAATGATAACCGGATAGCCGATTTCCTTGGCAAAAGCAACGGCCGATTCTACATCGTTAACAACGGTAGAAGGAATAACCGGCTGACCGATGGATTCCATCGTGTCCTTGAACATCTGTCTGTCCTCAGCCTTGTCAATGGTTTCGGGTCTGGCGCCCAACAGCTTGACGTTGTGCTTCTTAAGGAAGCCTTCCTTCGCCAACTGCATGGAAAGGGTCAAACCGGTCTGTCCGCCGAGGGTAGACAGCAGGGAATCCGGCTGTTCCTTGATGATGATACGCTTCACGGTTTCCAGTGTCAGCGGCTCAATATATACTTTATCAGCCATGGCTTTATCGGTCATGATCGTTGCAGGATTGGAATTGACCAGAATAACTTCAAGGCCTTCTTCCTTCAGGGCACGACACGCTTGTGTGCCGGCATAGTCAAACTCCGCCGCCTGACCGATGACGATCGGGCCGGAACCGATGACAAGAACTCTTTTAATACTATTATCTTTAGGCATTGTTTTTTACCTCCTGCATCATGCTGACAAATTTATCAAAAAGGAAAGATGTATCCAGCGGGCCGCCGCAGGCTTCCGGATGGAACTGTACACTGAACATCGGTCTATCGGTGTAGGTCACGCCTTCACAAGTGCCGTCATTGGCATTGATAAAGCTGACCTTTGCATTGGCCGGCAGAGAATCGCTCACAACGGCATAACCGTGATTCTGACTGGTAACATAAACACGGCCTGTCTGCAAATCGGTTGCCGGCTGATTGGCACCACGATGACCATATTTCAGCTTAGTCGTCTTAGCTCCCTGCGACAGTGCTAACAGCTGATGTCCCAGACAGATACCGAAGGTCGGAATATTCGACTCGCTCAGAATACGGAGCTGTTCAATGATTTCCTTATTCTCCTGCGGGTCGCCGGGGCCGTTGCTCAGCATAATGCCGTCCGGCTTCATAGCAATAATTTCCTCTGCCGTAGTGGAAGCCGGTACAACCGTAACATTACAGCCCAGTTTCATCAGATTGCGGCGGATACGTCTTTTAGCGCCGAAATCCATCAGCACCACATTATATTTTGTCTCTTTTGCCTGATGCAGTTCCGGCTCCTTCACGGTAACAGCCTGTACAGCGCCGGTAATCTTATACTCCTTGAGTGCCTTTGCCTCAGAGGCTTCGGGCTTGGTGTACATCAGTTTAGCGTTCATAACACCGTATTCACGGACGGTCTTAGTCAGGCAGCGGGTATCAATGCCGTACAGACCGGGAACATTATTTTCCTTTAAAAAAGCGTCAAGCTGACCCTCGCAACGGAAGTTGGACGGCTGCTGACACCACTCTCTTACAATATAAGCACGGAGAGCCGGTTTGCTGCTCTCAAAATCGGAAGGAATCACTCCATAATTACCGATCAACGGAAAGGTCTGGCATACAATTTGTCCGTAATAACTCGGGTCGGTCAGCGTTTCGAGATAACCTGTCATAGCCGTTGTAAAAACCAGCTCGCCGACAACCTCCTTCTCTGCTCCGAATGAATAGCCCTCATAAACATCTCCATTCTCCAAAATAAGATAGGCTCTTTTTTCCATTTTCTACCAATCCTTTCTTGTATATTGGGACTTCGCCCCAAACCCCACGAGGGGCTCCGGGTCTCGCCTGTTGGCTCGGTCGGCACTGCTGCTGTGCAGCGGTGTCCACCGGACACCCGTATCCCCCACCCTCGCAAGCCCTTGAAAAAGCTTGAACGAAACTTTTGTGTTGTTGTCCACGCCGGTTTCTCCCATGCCAACAGCTTTTTCATAGCTGCGAAAGTACCATGAGGTTACAAACAAATGTTGTCGGTGCTGTATCCTTATCAATACTCATAGGTACTGATGAGGCGTTTAGCGACCTCCAGTTTGGAAATGCGAAGATCCATCGCTTGTTTTTCGAGATACTTATGTGCCTGCGGTTCCGTCATGGAAAGATATTCCATAAGTACACCCTTGGCACGGTTGATGATCTTCGCTTCATTGATCTGCTGCTGCAGACGCTGGTTCTCGTGCTGGATATTTCTGGTGCGGTATTCCGCCGCTTCCAGCAGGTGCAGTGCTTTGTAAAACCACGCCTTACTGACCGGCTTCGACAAAACAAACACCCCATAGGACATGACCTTTTCCTCTGTTTCCCTTTCGGCTTCACTGCTGACAAACAGCATAATACCTGCGCCGGTCATTTTCGCCAATTCGATGGCGAGGGAATCCGCCGCCGCATCCTTAAGCGGTGCATTGATAAGGATGGTCTGATAGGCCGTTTCCGCCGCCATTTGCCGTCCTTTGGCCGCACTGTCGGCGGTATCTGTGACAGAAACCGATTCGGCGGCAATCAATTGCAGGATTGCTGTCAGACTTTTTTCATTAGAGGAAATAATCAATACCCTGTCCAACCGCCTAACACCTTTCCTTGCCGGAACCTGTTCTGCCGCAAAATGGCAGTGTCCTTTTTTGTCGTGAAATGCCATAAATGGTCTTACATTCAATTTATAATAATATCAGATTTTTGCCTGTTTGTCTATCGCATATCATTCACATTTTATGTTTTCCCTAATTTTTATAGGCCGCTGTGCCCGTTATCTTCACGGGAATTTTCCTTTTCTACAAAAAGGTTTCCTTTTCTCCACTTTTTACAAAAAAATTATACCAACAGCACAAAAGTGCAAAATGTACCATCGTCCACCGTACCGCACCATATCATATTATTCTATCTTTTTCCATACGGTCTTGTAATCGTTTTTCTTCCCCGCACGTTTTTCCCGATAGATTACCATTCGTTTCTGAAAGCACAGGCGGCACTTATTTAACATACTATAAATGAGCAAATTTCTAATGCTTTCGTCAGACTGCACAAACCCTTCCGTCAAAAATCAACCATTTTAATGGTTGATTTTTGCCACCTCCCCT
>ONYQ01000038.1:8249-20422 GCA_900322145.1 uncultured Eubacteriales bacterium | reverse complement strand
GCGTATTCTGGCGATCACCTTTACCAATAAGGCCGCCAATGAATTAAAAGAACGTATCTGCGCTAAGGTTGGTGAACAAGGCAAGGATATCTGGGCCTCTACCTTCCATGCCTGCTGTACCAGAATTCTGCGCCGCTATGGCGAAGCACTCGGTTATACAGCACATTTCACCATTTATGATACCGATGACCAGAAACGTCTGCTGCGGGATTGTATGAAGAGTATCGGCATTGACGAAAAAATCCTGCCCATCAAGATGATCATGGCAGAGCTTTCCAGTGCCAAGGACAGTATGCTCACACCGGATGCCTATCGTCAGCAGGCCGCTGCCGACATCCGACAGTCCTCCATTGCAAAGGTTTATACCCTTTATCAGAAAAGGTTGCTGGCCGCCGATGCTATGGACTTTGACGATATCATTTTCAATACGATAACCCTGTTTCGTCAGTGTCCCGAAGCGCTGGAAAAATACGCTGAACAGTTCCGCTATATCATGGTCGATGAATATCAGGACACCAACAACAGTCAGTATATACTGGTGAATCTGCTTGCCGCACGTCATCGCAACCTGTGTGTCGTGGGGGATGATGACCAGAGTATTTACCGTTTCAGGGGCGCTACCATCCGCAACATTCTTGAATTCGAGCAGGATTATGAACATTCCCGCTGTATCAAATTAGAGCAGAACTACCGTTCCACACAGAATATTCTGTCGGCCGCCAACAGCGTTATCGGCAATAACTACGAAAGAAAGCAAAAAACGCTCTGGACACAGAATGAACCGGGTGATAAACTGATCGTTTATACCGCTATGGATGACCGTGACGAAAGCGACTATATTGCCTCCACCATCAAGGAACAGGCACAGGCCGGCGCTAAATATGCCGATTTTGCGGTACTCTATCGCATGAACTCGCAGTCACAGGGCATTGAACGTGCGCTTGTCCATGCCGATATTCCTTATCGTATCATCGGCGGCCGCCGCTTTTATGAGCGCAAGGAAATCCGTGATATGATTTCCTACTTAGCCGTCATCAGCAATCCCCATGACAACATAAGATTAAAGCGCATCATCAATGTTCCCAAACGTGGCATCGGTGATAAGACCGTTGCCTCTATTGAAGAAATCAGCGCCACACTGGGGCAGAGTATGCTGGATACCATGCGTCAGTCACAGCAGTTTGAAGTCCTCGTTAAAAGCAGTAAAAAGCTTTTGGATTTCTGCGAAATGATTGACCGTATGAGTGATCTGCTCGAAACCATCTCCGCCCATGAAATGTATGAACAGCTGCTCAAGGAACTCGACTATGAGCAATATCTGATACAATCCAATGACTATACAGAAACGGCACTCGACAACGTGCACCAGTTGGCAACCGCCATAGCGCAATATGAAGAGGACAATGGCGACGAGGCCACTTTGCAGGGTTTCCTGGAGGAAACCGCCCTCATGACGGATATTGATGCCTACAGCGAAAAAGAGGACTGTGTGGTACTCATGACACTGCATTCCGCTAAAGGACTGGAATTTGAAAACGTGTTCATTCCCGGCATGGAGGAAAACATCTTCCCCGGCTATCAATCCACCCTCAATCAGCATGAAATGCAGGAGGAACGCCGTTTGGCCTATGTCGGTCTGACACGGGCCAAAAAGCATCTGTACCTGATTCATGCCAACAGCCGTATGGTCTTTGGTCATACGAACCGCAACAGGCCTTCACGGTTCATCACGGAAATTCCCGACACCCTGAAGGAAGCCAAGCATAAGGTACTGCCGCCCAGTATGCTGACACAGGTAAATATTCCCACGCCAAAGGAAGTCCGCAAGGCAGATATTGCTTTCAGCCGTACCATTACACCAACGTCTGTTCCCAAAACGAACCAAAGCTTTTCGGTGGGTATGCGTGTCAGCCATAAATCCTTCGGAGAAGGCACTATTCTGGATATCAAGCCCATGGGCAGTGATTTCATGCTGGAAATTGCCTTTGATACCATCGGCACCAAAAAGCTGATGTCCAATTATGCAAAATTAACGGTATTAGAATGACCATCATCAATACGGAGGAAGAATTATGCCCGCCATTGTTTCACATTATCTTTTAGCAGAAAAAGTACGCACCGCCCTGAAAGAACAGAAACCGCACCTTGCCCTGAATCCTATCGCCTTCACCTGGGGCGCTTCGGGACCGGATATCTTTTTCTGTCATCGGCTATTACCGCACCAAAGGGGGCGCAGTCTGCGTGCTATTGCCTCTGAAATGCACAACCGTCCGGCGCACACCCTGCTGAATTATCTTGTCAGCTATGCCCGCCATCAAAAAAGTGACCTGCTCATGAGTTATGCGCTCGGCTTCGTGACACACTATGCTTTCGACTCTATTGCACATCCGTTCATTCTCTATTTTGCCGAAGTCATGTCACACCAACACCCCGAAAAACATATCTCCATCTGCCATAATGAAATCGAAGCTTCTTTGGATACATTGTATCTGCTCAAAGAGCGCCGTCAGCTGATTGGCACCTTTCCGTTGCAAAATGCCGCCCCTATCTGTCCTTCCGTGAATCAGGCAATTGCCGAAGCCCTGCAAAGCTATCTGCTGTATGCCTTTGACCGGCGTATCTATACCTCTGAAATTGTCCAGTCGCAAAAGGACTGGCATAATTCCTTAGCCAGACTTTATGACCGTAACGGTCTGAAATATCATTTCATTCAGGGCTGTGAACGAGCCATTGGTCTGCCGCCGCTGCTTTCCCCGATGTTCCGGCGCAATGTTCCCGACTTAGCCTCTGATCCGGCTAATCTTCGTCATACTTCCTGGTATGCCGCCCGTGAACAAGCGGAACATACCGAGTCGTTTTTCGATCTGGTCAATCAGTCGGTTGAACTTTCCCTGCGCCTGATTGCCTCTCTCCTTTCCTCTCGCCCCCTTACGCCGGCGCAATGTTCGGCTTCTTTTTCCGGTCATTAAATGTGCATGGGAAAGCAGCCACCGCTGTGGCATTGCTTTCCCCTCAGATTTCCTTAGCAGAATCACATTTCTGCCACCGCCGAAAATAAAAAGCAGTTTGTTCTCTCCTGAAGGAAAGAACAAACTGCTTTTTTATGCGCATCAAGCGCTGACAGGTCTTATTCGTCTTTTTTGCTATCCGATGCGGCACCGGCTTCTTCCCGAAGCGTTTCTTCAATCGCAGCATCAATAGCGGCATTATCACAAACGGCAGCCGGATCGGCATAGGCAATAGTAATATCCTGATCGTCAGCTTCTTCCTTTTTGTTGCCGTTCTCGTCCACATCATCCACGTCAATGGTTTCCTCTACCTTGACACCCGGCTTCGGCACGCCATAACGCAGCGTGTATTCATACCGCGCCCTCGCTTTTTTCAAGCGCAGCTTCGATTCATGGATCAGCTCCACCAAAACAGCCGTGGTGTCACTCTCCTTTTCGGCGCTGTCCTTTCCTTCCAGCACGGCAAAATACTGTTTGCCGAGAGCAATAAAGGCACTGTCCAGCGTTTCCTGCTCACTGGCAATCACCGCTTTCAAACGGTTCAGATGCGCCGCCTGACGATTTTTATCAACAATGAAATCAACAGATTGTGAGATGGTATCTCCTACCTTGTGGATAATTTTCATACAACAACCTCCCGTTCGTGATATCGAATGTTATTATACCACACTTTTGGGCAGATGAAAAGACTTTTTCCGCATTTTCCGACAGGAAACTATTGCCCTTTGAAAAATGTTTGTGTTTTACCATATTCTCCGGCGATGACGAGATAATCGCTGCATCCTTTGACAATACGGAATGCCATCATCGAATGGATGACCCCTTCATAAAAGTAGGTTTCCTGATCCAGACAAGAAACCGTCGTACCCCAATAAGAGCCATCCTCCAGAGCTAAAGCCTCTCCGTCCTCACCGGTGATAAAAGCAGTGATATCACACAACGTACCGCCTTTGCCGACAGAAAAATCATTCAGGCAAATTTCATACTCGGCAATAGCATATTCTTCATTCTCACTCGGCTCAAAGAAATATTGTTCGCTCTGCGCCATCAATTCCCGTACCTCGTTATTAACCGCTGCTCCTCTGCGAATAGCCGTTATCCGTACAGGTACATCGAGGTAATAGTTATGCTCCGTACAGTATTTTGCAGCCATGCCCCATTCTCCCAGCGCTAACGGCTTTTCCACAGAAGCATCCGCCGCTGCCGGCGTTTCTGCCTCCTTGACAACATAAGAAAAAACAGAGTAAGGTGTTTTTACCGCAGATACTTCACTCTCCTCAGAAACAACACGGCTGTCCGCAGAAACAGCAGAAGAAATGCCGGCGGCTTGACTGCTTTCCGTGGATGAACCGGAAGAACAGCCGGAACATAAACAAAGCATCCCTGCCAATAATAAGCAAACCTTCTTCATGAACGATACCTTTCCGCTTTAGTACAAAACGAGTGTATCGCCCTTGACAAGGCAATTACATTCATAGCTCTCATACTGTTCCAGATGAGCATCATAGAGATAGAAATAGGTAAATTCACGCTGACTTTCTTCGCTGAAAACCGTTTTTTTCGTAACGCAGTAGCGATTGTCAATACAAGTCATGAACTGACCGAGAGTATTGTCATAAACAATGCGGGCTTCACTGTTAATCAATCCGACAACCGTCGTCTTATTCTTGCTCACAGTTACGGCAAACATCTTGAAAGGCTTTTCCTCGATCATGTAGAAAGTATCGTTGTTGAAACCGCCGGGTGTAGCTTCAATCTGCAGCGCTTCCGTGGTAATATCATAGCTGCAAATCTTTTCCGTACCGGAGCGGAATTCCTTGGCACGAAAATACACCTTATGGTCATCCATACCCATATAACGCACCAACGCCTTGATATCCGCACTGGCAATACATTTTCTGGTAACCGCTTCTTTGCCGTCTTCAATATCCATTTCGACTTCTGAAGTCTTGCTCAGCCAGATATTATCTCTGATATCAGCACTCACCCACCGCTGTTCGCTGTAATAATGCTCCTTCACACTTTCTTCGGCAAAGGGATCCAGTAACAGCAGATACGGCAGACTTTCCACCGTGATCGGCTTGATATTGTCACCGCCGATACGGTTAATCATGGCGGCATTCACAAGATACTTTTGGTTCGTCTTGATATTATACAGATAGCAAAGGCAATCACAGCCCTTGATTTCCTTATATTTGCTGAACACTTCGGCATTGGCTTCGTCCGGTCCCATATAAATCAGGAGATATTCGCTGTCCAACGGCTTACACTCCCGGAAAGCACCGGTGCAGACTACCTTGCGGCGGTTCAGTTCGCCGCCGGTTTTCTTGTCGATTTCAATCAGCCAGAAACTGTTGGAGCCGTTCTCCAGCACCATAACGATGGTTTTATCGAAGGAATAAATATGCTCCATATAGGTCGGATCGTCCAGCGTATAGTTCATCACCAGACGTTCTTTCCGTGTTTTGCGGTTATATTCCAGCAAAAACAGCTCATTACGTCCCTCTTCATTCTTCTCTTCAAAATAATATATGTATGACGGATTGATGTCAATTATCTCGATGTGTCTGTCAGAAAAAACATTTCTGATATCAATAACAGTCATGGGCATATCCTTCTTTCCTTTTTATTGTACCTGCTCTCAGAAGCCATTATTGCCTCCGTTTTGATTTTGTCCACCGTTAGACGGATCATAAGGCGGATACGGCTGATAACCCTGCTGCGGATAGGCCTGCTGCTGCGGGTCATACTGCGGCGCACCATTCTGCGGATAGGCCTGCTGCTGCGGATCATACTGCGGCGCACCGTTCTGCGGATAGGCCTGCTGCTGCGGTGTAAAATAAGCATTCGGCTGATTAGGCTGTGTCATATCAAAACGCTGGTTATTATCCAGTACCGGATAATTCTGCTGCGGCTGCTGACCATAAGGATTCTGCTGCGGCTGGTTAAAATTCATTTGGGGCGCATTCTGCATAAAGGGATTCTGTACCGGTGCCGGTGCCCCGCCCATTGTCACGGAACCATCAGGCGCAATATTGCCCTGCGGATTCACGATACTGTCTGCCACTCTCGTCTGCTGAGGATTCTGCGGACCTCCAAATAACTTTTCTTTGATACCCATTAATAATCATCTCCATAATGTAATAATGTACAGTAAATTTTGAAGCGGATCAACCCTATCCGCTGTGAATACCAAGGATCACTGCGAAGCGTTCGTACCATTCCTGCGGGCGAAATACTCTTTCCGCAGGTTGTCCACCTGTGTACGGATATCACCGTCAAACAAGGAAATATTCGTCTGCCGCTGCAGACCGGAAGGTATCGGCGGTGTGGTAATAGAATAGCGATAAACCTGACCGGTATAAGCCGGTGCCGCTGATGCAGAAGGCGGAGCAGGTGTTGCTGTCGGTTCCGGTGCAGAGGATGCAGGCGCTGCTGCCGCTGCCGATACAGCCGGTACCGGCCTATTCTGTGCTGCCTCCCTACGGGCTGCCGCTTCGGTTGAAGAAACAACCGGCTTTTTGTCTTTCGGGGGTTCTTTCGTAAGTTCCGACAACGACTGCAGAAGCGGATTCGCCGAGCCGGAAGGCTGCGGCATTTTTTCCTCATGTCTGATAGGTTTTCCCTTTTGGGGGGCTGACTTGGTGAGTTCCGATAACGGCTGCAAAAGCGGATTCATCATCGGCTGTTTGGCCGGAGAAACGTCAGACGGCTGTTGTGCCGCAGACGATGTTCCGGCACTGCTGCCGGCATTCAATTCCATGCTGTCACTGGTGCCAACCGGCGGTAAAGCAGCATCAGGCTGACGGCGGCGCTTTTTGCGATTTCTGTCAGGGGGAGCCGACGGCAAACCGATGGAGTTATTGCTTTCTTCCTGTTGACGGGCGATCTCTTCCAGTGAATAATGCCTGTCAGAGATCTGCTTACCGCCAAACGGCGAACCGGAAGAAGCGGGCTTCGGTTTTTCGGGCGGCGGCGCTGACTGTGAAGGCTGTTGAGGTGCCACGGCATCAGCCGGTACCAACCGATTGCCGCAGCGGATACAGAATTTGGAATAGGCAGGAACATCTGTACCGCATTTGTTACAAATCATACTGGACAGTCCTTTACTATATAAATCACGGCACGATAAAAAACGGTTCCGGCAGTCTCGTGCGAACAACTGCCTACCATATACTCTATATAAAGTATATGTTATCCTCCACTATTTGTCAATTTATGAAGCAGAAGTTTTTCAAAAATTTTAACAAAAAACATTGTGTATTTGTACTTTTTCATATATAATGATGATAGAGTTTGTGGTTTTGCTCCGGAACAGTGCCCCGATATTCCCTACTGTAACACGAAAGAAGCGTTTTTTGTGTTGTATTGTGTAGTATAAGAGCAGGAACACCTTATTTTTCATTAAAATCAAAGGAGTAGATAATAGATGAATTACTATGCAGCCTCTCTGAATGGACTCAAGCAAATCCTTCACGCCAGCGGCGAAATCCCCTATGAGAAGTATATTGACGACTGTATCCGTGAATGGGAAGAGCGCCATTCCGCTGAAAAACTGGAAGCCGCCTTCAAAAAAGGCGGTATATTTGAAAACTTTGTTTTTCAGCGCTCCGACTTCAATACCGATGAAGAGCAATTCTGGTACACACAGATTTTTGGCGGCATGGTTGCCATGTCCATTCGTCTGGCGCAGTTTGAACGTGCCAACCGTCCTGTTTCCATAGAATTCATGCGGAAGAACTTCGGCATTCCCTCTGACGTTATCAGCGGCAACAAGTGTCAGAATTGCGGCGCAAAGGAAATTAACCAGTCCGACATTGACCGTTATATCACCCCGACTGTTATCGCTAAAACCATTGTTGACGGTCTGGATAAAGATAACCTGCCCGAAAAGATCAACGAGATTCTCACCCTGCGTTCCAAGACTTTAACCGCTGCCCGTGCAGAAGCTATGGCCAGAGCCTTGAACTCTAATGTATCCGTTTCTGACGAAAGAACACCCATGACTATCTGTAAACGCTGCGGCAGCAAAGACATCGCCAAGTGTCGTTTCCTGCGCCACACCAAAGAACCCTCTTTTGTGGCGCTGTCCCGCTGACATCACCATCCAATGGGGATAGCGCTTTTGAAAAAGGGTCATCCCTGTTCTCGCCTGTCGGTTCGGTGAATGTTTCCGTTTCTTGCTAAAAAACTTGTCTTAGTGCTGACAAACGCTAAAACACATTTCCATGATAATCATGATCTTCACAAAGGAGTGCAGCATTTTATGAAAAGAAAAATTGCTTTATTACTGACCTGTATCTTAGCAGCCGGTCTGATAGCCGGTTGCGGTTCTTCCTCTTCCGGCACAAATAACTCTGCGGTTTCTGCGGGATCCAACACTTCCGACACCGCTAACGCTTCCGATACTTCTAACACTTCCGATACCTCTGATACCGCCAAGACTTCCTCTGCTTCTGACACGTCAGCCGCTGCCGATACTTCCGAAACAGCCGCCCCTTCCGACACATCAGCCGATAGTAAGCCCTCTGCTGAGAGCAAAACGGAAAGCAATCCGGAGCGTTCCGGCACCGAACAGTCAAACACCTCTTCCCCCTCCTCTCATCCCGCCACCGAAAGCAGCACAGAGGATATTCCTCAGGGCAGCCAGCCGGGTATCACGATTGATGAGGACGGCAATATTATCATCGACCCTGATATTATAGACATGGATGACGAATCGGAACCGGAAGAAAGTGAAGAAATGGACAAAAGGGATGAATCAGACTTTCTTGACCTTTCCTATCAGATGACCTATCTTTCCCCGACAGGCTTCAGCGCCGGCACACAACTTCCTGCGGCTTACTATATTACTTCTCCGGCAGAACTGAGTGATTTCATCGACAATAACAACAAAACCTATTCTTTGGATGTAGACTATACCGATAACAACTATATCGAAAAAATTTCTTTTGTGACCAAAGCCAAGGACTTAAATGCAGACTACTTTGATACAAACGATGCGCTGATTGTTGTTTCCTCCTATGATAAATCGGATGACTGTGATCTGGGCACAATTGCCGTCAAAGATAATACAGCCACTGTAGAGATCTGGACACAAACGCCTGCCTCTGCTGAACAAACCGGTTATATTTGTTTTGTCGTTAACATAGCAAAGGGTACTCTTAAAGACAAAACCATTACCGCCTTCACTAACGGCGATTTTCTGAGCGAGGAAGATGAATAACCCACCGTTTCCGATACTCTTTCAGAACGGCGTATACCGCAGATGATTTTCTGCGGTATACGCCGTTCTTTCCTGTAATGCTCTGCTTGACAGAATATAAAGTGAAATCAGCGTTCACAAAAAACATTTATTGATAGGGGCAAAGAAAAGCACGTTCAGACAGGAAAGGTCATATAATGGAGTATATGCAACCAAAAGGAGGAAATGGTATGTCAGAAAATGTTCTTTGCAACGGCTGCGAGGACTGTTATCCAAGCGATAAAATTAAAGAAGCGGTCTGCATCAATGCATCCCGTATCTATGATTCCTGCTCAGACAAGGATTGTCTGGAGGATCTTCCGGTACTGCTGACAAAGCCGGGACAATGCATGATAGACAAAGCGGCCAATGTACGCTTGAACGATGTTGAAGTATGCAGCGTTTCTATCGGACTTCAGCCCATCCCTTTTAATAAAGGTTTCTACGCTGTCGATATGACCTTTTATTTCGATGTGTGTCTGGATGTATTTATGGCGCCGAATGCCCTGCCGATGCCCGTCAAGGGATTAGCGGTCTTTTCCAAGAGAGCGGTACTGTTCGGCAGTGACGGCAGCGTGAAGATTTTTTCATCCGACTGCAGCGCTGACGGTCCCGATCAGCAGAACCAGCCCACACGCAATTGTCCGAAGGCAGTAGTGCAGGTAGCCGAACCGATACCGCTGTGTGCCAAGCTGACCGAAAAATGCAGTCATCCCTGTATGCCGCCCTTCCGTATTCCGGAAGCCATTCTGCGGCGGTATGGCGGCGAATTTGTCGGTCCGGAAGCGGATAAACAGGTATTGGTCTCCATCGGTCTGTTCAGCATTGTACAGTTGGAGCGCAACGTACAGATGCTGATTCCGGCCTATGACTTCTGTATTCCGCATAAGGAATGTGTTTCCAGTTCTGAGGATCCCTGTGAATTGTTCAGCAGCATTGAATTCCCGACCAATGAATTTTTCCCCAATAATCTGCCGCTTGACAAGAAAAAAGCGCACACCTGCACCGCCTGCGGTGACACCTGAGCGTGTATTGTCCGTCTAAAAAACTGCCGCACCACGATCATACCGGTGCGGCAGTTTCTTTAATTGGTATTGCCATAATTTTCATACTCAAAGGCATCGTTATCTTCATCCTGAGGATTGGCACGTCCCCGATGTACATAGCGTTCCGTTTCACGCTCCAGCTGGGCAATCGCCTGCATCAGTTCGTCACGGCAATCGCCGTATTGGTCATTGCGTTTGTCCAGTATTTCAATATGAGTCAACCAGGCACGATAGCGCCGTGCCTCTGCCTCACCATAATTAGCCGCTAACTCTTCCCGCATCTGCTGCAGCCGTTCATCTGTAAAATATCTCATTCTTCTTCACCTCCCAACAGAACAGAAAAGCGACAGGAAAATTCCTGCCGCTTTCGTTATCAGGGTACGTTCATCAGCATTATTCCTCAATGTCCTTACACTTGACACGATTCATTCTGCAATAACGCTTGACAAAATTATTGTTATGGGAACAATAAACTACTAACGTACGGTTGGAGCCATTAAAAGCATTTTCACCGATACTCGTTACCGTATCGGGAAGAATCAAAGACCTCAGTGTTCCACACTTGCTGAAGGAACCATAGCCAATGCTTTCGAGCTTCTTCGGAATATTCACCGTTTTCAGTGAACCGCAGCCCGTAAAGGCACCGTCACCGATTTCTGTCACCGCTTCGGGAATATTGACCGTGGTCAATGCTTCGCACCAGCTGAAAACACTCTTGCGGATGGCATTGACCGAAGCCGGCAATACGGCTTTGACCAGTGAACGACAACCGCTGAAGATATTCTCGGGCAGTTCTTCCACACCATCCGGCACGACAACTTCCTGTAAGGATTCGCAGTTCAGGAAAGCGTGTTTGCCAAAGCTCTTGACCGTAGACGGAATCTGAAAATCCTTCAGTTTTTCGCAGCCGCTGAATGTGCTCTGACGAATACGAACGATGGTGGAAGGAATAACAATCTTGACCAGACTGACACATCCTGTAAAGGCACCCCGCCCAATATCCTTGAGTCCTTCGGGCAGATTGATTGTTATCAGTTTACTGCAGTTTTCAAATGCACTCTCACCAATCTTAATCATAGTAGAGGGCAGTTCGATGGATTCCAATGTTTTATTGCCGGAGAAAGCGGAATCCTCGATCACCTGATACCCCTCAGGAATACTGAGACGGGTACTGCGGACGGTAGAGGCATCGGCGGCAGTAAATACTTTAAGTCCGGAAATATCCACCTGCGACACACCGTTGTTTGTCGGCTTAGGCGTTTCTGCTTTAGGTGCAGCAGGTTCTTCCTTCTTCGGTGCTACAGGCGCTTCCTCTTTTGGCGCAGGCGGTGCAACGGGTTCTTCCTTTTTCGGCATTTCAGGTGTCTTAGGTACTTCCGGCGCTTTAGGCTGCGGCGGCTGTACCGGTTGAGCCGGTGTCGGCGGTGTTACCGGTTGACCGGGCATCGGCGGCTGCTGTTGACCGGCTCCCTGCTGCATCCACGGATTATAACCCCACGGCATCTGCTGCGGCATTTCACCGTTCTGCGGCATCTGCATCCACGGATTATAGCCCCACGGCATCTGCTGCGGCATTTCACCATTCTGCGGCATTTGCTGCATCCACGGATTATAGCCCCACGGCATCTGCTGACCATCGCCATTCTGCGGCATCATCGGCATTTGCGGCATCTGCTGCTTCCACGGATTCTGTACCGTTGCTATCTGATTGGCTTTTTCTTCCGCCTCGGGTTTATCTTTAATTTTCACCTCGTCCTCAGAAGGTTTATCCTCTGAAACATTCGGTTTTTCTTCGGTTTCTGTTTTATCGTCTTCCGCTTCATCCGTAAAATCAAAAATCGGACGCTGCGGTTTTTCTTCCGGCTTCTCCTCCGG
>ONYQ01000038.1:0-8229 GCA_900322145.1 uncultured Eubacteriales bacterium | reverse complement strand
GCTTCTCCTCCGGTTTATCTTCCGCCTGCTTCTCTTCTTCCGCTTCATCCGTAAAGTCAAAGATCGGGCGCTGCGGTTTTTCTTCCGGCTTATCTTCCGCTTTCTTTTCCTCTTCGGCTTCATCCGTAAAGTCAAAAATCGGACGCTGCGGTTTTTCTTCCGCCTGCTTTTCGTCTTCCGCTTCATCCGTAAAATCAAAAATCGGACGCTGCGGTTTTTCTTCCGGCTTCTCCTCCGGTTTATCTTCCGCCTTCTTTTCGTCTTCCGCTTCATCCGTAAAGTCAAAGACCGGACGCTGCGGTTTTTCTTCCGGTTTTTCTTCCGGCTTATTCTCGTTCATGGCCGCAGCCTGTTCTGCAGGCTTGTCAGACACCTTTTCTTCCGGCTGTGCAGGGGTTTCCGTTTTGTCTTCGTCTGAAGGCGTTTCTTCCTCGCTGCCGTGGAAGAATCCAAAAATAGTGGAATGCGATTCCTGTTCTGTTTCGGAAGAAACCTTGTTCGATTCATCCTTGCTGTCCAAAAAGTCACCCGAACCGATCAAACGTCTGTTCGGATTTTGTTCTCGGATATTCTCCGGCATCTGATGCATATGAATATTTGGTGTAATGCCGAACATCGGCACACTCCAGTCTAATGCATAGACAAAACACTCAACAACATAGCTTGCCCACTTTTCTGCCATGCAAGCATCGGTTGTCAGTACCTTGATAGATTGGAGAATAGCGATACATTTGTCGATCTCTGATTCATCGTGAGCTAAATACAGTGCGTTACACATACCCTGTTCATAGGCATCCATGAACACCTTCCGCTCCTGCTTCAGATCCGGAATAAATTCATCAAGCAGCGCCCGGAGCTGGATACCGTCAATAATGACGTCTACGCCATAGGTTTTGACAATATAGCGCAGAGCCTCCTTCGCATCCTTAAACGTCAGCTTGTCTTCTTTTTCTTCCTCTAATTCTGCACCGCAGAAGGGGCACCGTATAATAAGGCTGGCCCGAGCATTGGTTTTCCACTCACTGCCGCACTTTTTACACTGCATGGTCTATCACCGCCCTTTGTGGATTTTTTATTGTCGTTGTCAATGAACCGTTCAGCAGATCAAAAACATCCCCTTTCCCATCCGTTATTCCTTCGCTATGGCGCTATAGTAAACGGCCGTTACACGGCAAAGGACAGACCGATTATTTTTGTCAAATACTCGGCCGTCTACGCATCATTTTCACTAAAAGCACCAAACCTTCCTGCTACAAAGGAACACGGTAAGGGGGATACATATGTATTATACTAAATTTTCATTGTTTATTCAACAATTTTTTATGAATAATATCAAACATTTTCAAAAAATATTGCACGAATTTTTCATCCCTTTTTTCAACAGATTCAACAGAAAAGCGTTTTTTCAAAAAAGTGGCTGCCCTCTGTAGAAATCATTTCCAGAGGACAGCCACCCGATGATTATGTAATAGTACGCAAAAGAATTTCCGGCTGCAGGGTATGCAGATACTGTTCCATGCGATACCGTAAAGGACAGGTATAGGGAGCCGAAAGCACATAACGATAATACCGTACAGCAGCCGCTTCATCTCCCAGCAGTAAAAAGGTCAGACCGACATTATAACCATCCGACAGCATTTCCCAATCGGATTCATCCTCTTCACGGCAGCGCCTTTCCAGTTCTTCCCGCATCATCTGCTGCCAGGCCAGTGTCAAAGGCCGTTCCGTTGTCTGTAACGCTTCAGCGCTTTTGCTGTAGAACCGCAGCCGCAGTATTTCCCGTTCAAACAGTTTCCGGCTTTGGTTGAGCGCTTTTTTTGACCAGTCGCTCCGGACATTCAGACAACTGTACAGCTGCACTAACAACGGCCTTAGTTCCTTTGTATCGTGCCGCAATGCTTTCACACGCACCGCCGCCATCAGATAGCGAAACCGCAGCCGTGCACTGCCGCTTTTATAGATACGAGGCTTGAGCTGCCGCAGAATCTCCCGTGTTTCTTCTGTTTTCTCATAAGCGCAAAGGCCTTCCGATAATTCCAGCAGCACCAGCGTTTTGATACGGCCGGAGCAGTGCCTTGCGATTTTCCTCATTCTATCGCACCATTGTTCCGGATCGCTTTCACGCAGCAGCAGCACATTGTCATATAAACGGTATGCACCGATCAGCGCCAGTATATTACACGCACCTGCAATTACCATCAACATAATGCCCAATCCTATCATGGACGGTACTATCCACATGGTAGCCGCCAATCCGATGATAACGCACCAGGACAGCACATTCAGAATAGCCGTTGGCAAAAAGGCCATTACCATACGCCGGCACTCCCTTCCGCCCCGTTTTGTGTATCATACGGCATCGCCATAACCTGTTCCGCATCCTGCTCTACTGCATGGCGCAAAGCCGTCAGACTGTCAAAGCGCTGTTCCGGACGGATGAAATGATACAGCCGTACATCTATCACTTCCTCATACAGTTCTCGTCCGTGATAATCCGGCATCCACGTTTCAATGGTGACCGTATCCGATCCAACTGTTGGTTTGCGGCCGATATTGGTCACACCACGATAACGCTGCCCTTCTGCTGTCACCACTGACGCATATACCCCGAAGCGGGGCTTTATCAGGCCGACAGGCATCCGCTGATTGAGTGTCGGAAAGCCTAACTGACGGCCTAACTGCTGTCCGTGAATAATAGGCAGACAAAAGCCATACGGACGACCCAGCATGGCATTGGCCGCAGGGATATTTCCCTGTGCAATACATCCACGTATACGGGTAGAACTGATCGGCTGTCCTTCGTAGCACAACTGCGGCTGGGTTGTTTCGGTAATACCGTATTGCTGCGCTAACTGCGACAGTACCATTCCGTCACCTTTGGCACCGCTGCCAAAGTGATAATTGAAG
This sequence comes from uncultured Eubacteriales bacterium, assembly GCA_900322145.1. GTDB lineage: Bacteria > Bacillota > Clostridia > Oscillospirales > Acutalibacteraceae > UBA1213. Next base: position 5,322 of record ONYQ01000038.1, on the reverse strand, counting down.
CCGCAGCCTGTATGTTGAGCGTGAAAGCATCCCAGCAAAATATCACGCACGAAATCCTCCGCCGTTATATGACGTATGGTACGGAAGTCGATAAGATAGACACGTTCCACGCCTAATCTTTCCAACTGCTGTAATTTTTCACTCAGGGTAACAATACCCTTGGGTTCCTCTCCGAACAATACGGTTCGGGGGCTTTGCTGCAGCGTAAAAACTGCCGGCACCAACCCATGATCATGCGCATACGCCACCGATTCACCGATAACCGCCTGATGTCCTCTATGAACACCGTCAAAGTAACCGAGCGCCGTAGCCGTCGGCTCAGACGAGCGCACCAATTCCCGAATGATCTCCATATTTTTTCACCTTCAGAATGTTGGGGCTCTGCCCCAAACCCCGCTGGGGGAAACCCTTTTTTCAAGTGAAAAAAGGGTTATCCCCCAGACCCCTTTCCTAAAAAAGCTGATATTCATACCGAGGCAGAAATTATTCTTTATTCTTTATTCACTACTATATTGCACAAAAACAAGAACCCCTCCGCCTCGCTAACGCTCGGCACCTCCCCTGAAGGGGAGGCAGGAAACGTTTCAAAAGCCTCCCCTTTAGGGGAGGTAGCAAAAATCAACCATTAAAATGGTTGATTTTTGACGGAAGGGTTTGTGCAGTCTGACGAAAGCATTAGAAATTTGCTCATTTATAGTTCACTATTTGGTTTTGTCCTGTTTCAAAAGGGCAGTATAAAAATTTAACGTTGCCTTCTCCACGCTTCTCATGAAGTCAGTTTTTGTCAAACAGCTTTTTGACTAACAATTCCTCTGTAGCCATAGAAGGTTCACCGATACCCAAGAAACAGCCATCCGGCGCATAGACACGATAGAAAGTCTGCTGCACCGGTGTCGATAACGATTTCAAACGGGACAGCAGCAACGGTGCCCCATTACGGAACCGCTGCGCCTGCTTTTCACTGACACGCACACACGGAAATTCCGCAAACACACTGTCCACCGGACGCAGCAAGGGTATAAACGCTTCCTGACCTTCCGGCGCTAAACGGCGTATCTCTGCCAAAGGCGTTGCTTGTGCGATAGTATAGCCGCAAGCCCTGACACGCCGCAGCGCTGTCAATACGCCGCCGCAGCCTAATTGCTGACCGATATCATCACACAGGGAACGGATATAAGTACCTTTGGAACAAATCACCTGCAAACGACCGCTTTGTGTAGCTTCATCAAATTGCAGCAGTTCCAGACGGCTGATATGCACCGGCCGTGCTTCCCGTTCCGTTTCAATCCCCTGACGAGCCAATTCATACAGACGTACACCGTTTTTATAGACAGCCGAATACATCGGCGGTTTTTGCAGGATATCCCCACGAAATTGCGGCAGCAGGGCTTCTATGTCTGCTGATGTATGACAAGCGGTGGTTTCATGCAGTACCTTACCGGTAATATCCAGTGTATCCGTTGTCAGTCCCAGACGGAAGAAAGCTTCATATTCCTTGTCCGTGTCGGGCAACAGGGACTGCACTTTGGTAGCAGTGCCTAATAGAATCGGTAACACACCCGTTGCCATCGGATCTAACGTTCCCGTATGACCGGCCTTGCGTTCCCGGACGCATCCCCGTACCACGGCTACTACGTCAAAGGATGTATAATCCTGCGGTTTATCAATAATTAAAATTCCATTCATACGCTGCTCTCTAATGCCTTGACGGACAAGGCGACCATTTTTTCTATCGTTTCCTCTAAAGTGCCATGATAAGAACAGCCGGCGGCTGCTTTGTGACCGCCGCCGCCTAACTGAGCGCAAATCTGCGAAGCATCCACTTCTTCTGTTGTCCGCAGAGAAATGCGGAAATCCTGCTCGCCCTTCTGCTTGACGGTAACCGCCACCTTCACCCCTTCAATCTGTCGGGGAAGGGACGGAATACTTTCCGTATCGTTATCCACCGCACCGGCCGCCTGCATCATCTCTGTTGTAATGCAAATCAACGCAATCTGTTCATCGCAGAAATACTGCAGCGAAGCCATCGCCAGTTTTTCCAGCTCCACTTTTGCTTTGGACTTTGTTTCAAACATCAGACGGTTGATGGTGCCGTTCTGCGCACCCTGTTCCACCAGATATGCCGCTGTGCGATAGGTTTCCGCCGTCACACTGGCATAGCGGAAGCATCCCGTATCAGTCGTCAGACCGGTAAATAAAGCATCCGCCATAGCGCCTTGTATCGGCACACCCATTTCACGGATAATGCCGGTGAGCATCTGAGCGCAGGCCGGTGCCGCCGCTTCAATGATACCGTAACGGGCAAAGCGTTTATTAGAGCCGTGATGATCAATGCACAAATCAATCTTATCACGATACACAGATAAGGTATCACCCAGCAATTGTGTATCGGCCACGTCCACGCTGACAATAAACTGCGGCGTAAAGGTCTGTGTCGGAACACTGTCCGTAAAATAGTTGTACTGCGCCGGCACTTCATCCGAACAAACCGGCTGCGCCTGTTTACCGCAGGCTCTCAGCGCCAGACACAGCGCATAGCCGCAGCCAATGGTATCTCCGTCAGGGGATTTGTGCATGAGAACAAGAATGCTGTCATGCTGCAGCAGCATTTCCGCCGCCGCCTTTTGCGTTATCTCTACCATATTCTTCTCTCTTTCATTCATCATCATTATCCGTATTCTGTTCCGGTGCTTCGGTCTGCGTGTATTGGATATCATTCAGCAGACGGGAAATATTCGCACTGTATTCAATCGAATCCGTTGCTTCAAAAGCCAGTACCGGTGCATAACGCAGTTTCAGACGAGTACCCAATTCACGGCGGATAAAGCCCTGTGCATTCTTCAGCGCTTTAACGGCTTCCTTTGCCTGTGCCAGACCGTTCATAGAACTGATATAAACCTTGCTGTAGGAAAGATCGTGTGCCGTTTCGCACCGAACCACACTGAGAATACCGTTATGCAAACGGGGATCCTTCATTTCCCGCAAAATTGCGGCGATCTCTCTCTGTATATCCTCGGACATCCTGTCCGCTCTGAAATTTGCCATAAATAATAACCTCCATCATCTTGCATGATTCACTGTCATCTGCCCGTTTCATCAGGATTTTACTAACTTAACGGAGTTATAGAAGGTCTGGGCATCCAGCGTAGAAAGACCGAGCAGCCGTCTTTCCACATACTCATCCACATAGGCACTGCGGCCATTGACCACAACCACCGCACCGCCTTCGGTATCCTCCCATGCTCCGCCGATATTGGCGATCATCAGCAGCCCGAAATAAGCCGCCATCCCCTTGGCGATACTGCATTCATCGGCAAAAAAATTATCCTGTACCACACCACGGGTAAACGCATCCATCACTTCCTCAAAGTCCTTGACCGAGCGTTCACCGGTCTGGAGTTCAATGCCCAGACGCTTCTTCACCAAATGAACAAAATCCAGCGCCTTGCCGAGCATCACCAGTTCCAGTGTCACCAGATCGGTATTTCCTTTTTTGATTAATTCAAACTGTCTGTCATAATACTGCTCCAATGCCTGCATATCTGCAGAGTAGTGTATTTTTCTACTCTCTTCTGTATCTAATCTTTTCATACATACCACCGCCTTTTCCATTGATAGGGTTATTATAACATATTTTTTTGCTTTTTCCTATAGCTATCCTTTATTTTTTCCGGCATCTGCATCAATTATTTGTTTTCCGGAATGGGAATGCCTATAAAAAGCCTGCAAATTCAACAAATTAACCGCCGTAATGCGGTTGATTTACAAAATAAAATGTGTTATAATGGTTAGGAATTCTTTCAAATAGATGAATGAGGTGAACATCAATGGGTTTCAAGTCATGGTTTAACGGCCGCAACAGCCGTAAAGAACTGAAAAGAATACAGCCTTTAGTCAATAAAGTTCTGGAACTCGAGGAAAAATACAAGGATTTCTCTGATGATGAACTGCGTCAGGAAACGGAACGCTTCCAGGCAATGTTCAAAGAAGAGGGAATGACCAAAGACCAGAAGGATAAGATTCTCGATGACATTCTGCCGGAAGCCTTTGCCGTATGCCGTGAAGCATCCTGGCGTGTACTGGGCATGAAGCACTTTCCGGTACAGATCATCGGCGGTATCATCCTGCACAGAGGCCGCATCAGTGAAATGAAAACCGGTGAAGGTAAAACACTTGTAGCTACCCTGCCGGCCTATCTGAACGCCCTCGCCGGTGACGGTGTACACGTTGTTACCGTCAATGAATATCTGGCGAAACGTGACGCTGAATGGATGGGCAAAATTTACCGTTTCCTCGGTCTGACCGTCGGCATTCTCCAGCACGACACCACAAACGATCAGCGTAAAGCCGCCTATAATGCCGACATCACCTACGCTACCAACAACGAACTGGGATTTGACTATCTGCGTGACAACATGGTGGTTTATAAGGAAAACAAGGTGCAGAGAGGTCATTCCTTTGCCATCGTCGATGAGGTGGACTCCATCCTCATTGATGAAGCGAGAACACCGCTGATTATTTCCGGTCAGGGCGATAAGTCCACCGATCTGTATGAACGGGCAGACGAATTAGCCAAGACAATGAAATATAAGCGCATTACCGAGTCGGATAATAAAGTCGACAACGATGATGAGTATATCGAGGAAGGCATTGACTACATCGTTGACGAAAAAGCCAAGACTGCTACACTGACTCCTGTCGGTGTGAAGAAAGCAGAAGCCTTCTTCGGCGTAGAAAATCTGTCCGACCCCGAAAACATGACCATTTCTCACCACATCAATCAGGCTATCAAGGCCAGAGGCGTTATGCGGCGTGATATCGAGTATGTTGTCAACGAAAAAGGCGAAGTCATCATCGTTGATGAATTTACCGGCCGTCTGATGTACGGCAGACGCTATAACGAGGGTCTGCATCAGGCTATTGAAGCCAAAGAAGGCGTAAGCGTACAGCGTGAAAGCAAAACGCTCGCTACAATCACCTTCCAGAATTTCTTCCGTCTGTACCGCAAGCTGTCCGGTATGACCGGTACGGCTATGACAGAGGAAACCGAATTCTCCGAAATCTACCGTCTGGATTGTATCGAAATTCCCACCAACAAACCGATTCAGAGAATTGACTTCCCGGATGCTATCTTCAAGACGGAACGTGGCAAGTATACTGCGATGATCAACGATATCATAGAGGCCAATCAGAATGGTCAGCCCGTACTGGTCGGTACCGTTTCGATTGATAAATCTGAGGAACTGAGCGGTATGCTCAAGAAGAAGGGCATCAAGCATAATGTGCTTAACGCAAAGCTCCACGCTAAAGAAGCGGAAATCG
>ONYQ01000088.1 GCA_900322145.1 uncultured Eubacteriales bacterium | reverse complement strand
TCAGTTTTCAGGGTGCGATATGCACCATTAGCTCAGCTGGTAGAGCACCTGACTCTTAATCAGGGTGTCCAGGGTTCGAGTCCCTGATGGTGTACCAAATGATTCGGAGGTCAGGAATGACCTCCGAGTTCTATATGGCTCGTTGGTCAAGCGGTTAAGACACCGGCCTCTCACGCCGGTAACGGGGGTTCGATTCCCCCACGAGTCACTTTTGTAAATAACGGTTCACTGCCGTTCATAGTTGGTGTTGATGACGATGAGGGTCCACCCGTTCCCATGCCGAACACGGAAGTTAAGCTCATTGGTGCCGAAGATACTTGATTGGTGACGATCTGGAAAAATAGGAAGATGCCAACACAAATATTCCTCCATAGCTCAGTCGGTAGAGCGCATGACTGTTAATCATGATGTCACTGGTTCGAGCCCAGTTGGGGGAGCCACGAGAGAACGTCCGCAGCAGCGGGCGTTTTTTCTTTAAGCTTTTTATCAGCAGATATCCATTGGGTGGTTGACAAGAAGAACATTAAGTGATATGATGAGAGTGTCAAAAAGACAACTGCGTTGAAAAGGAACCGGCAATACAGAAGTACAGACAGAGAATGGCGGTCATCGGCTGAAAGCCGCCTGTGTATGGTATTATGACGGTACCGCCTTGGAGCAGTACGGCAAACGGAAATAATTCCCTAAGCCGTATCGTAAGCCTGCGTTAAAGGCATAGAGTGTCAAAACTCGCTGAGTGACGGCCGTGTGCCGTTGAAGCAGGGTGGAACCGTGGAGCTTTACAGCCCCGCCCCTGAGCTGTTCCGTACAGCTTTGGGACGGGGCAGTTTTTATTGACTTTACCGGAGCAATATCAAGAACAGGAGGAAAATCATTATGTTAAACATCACATTGAAAGACGGCGTTATCAAAGAGGTGGAAGCCGGTACCAGCGTAGCAGACCTCGCAAAAAGTCTTGGCGCAGGACTGTATAAAGCGGCGTGTGCGGCTCGTGTGGACGGTGTGGTATGCGATCTCAGAACGACACTGGAAAAGGATTGTCAGGTGGACATTCTGACCTTTGACGATACCGAAGGCAAAAAAGCATTCTGGCATACAACTTCGCACGTTCTGGCGCAGGCCGTTAAAAGACTTTTCCCGCAGGCTAAATTCGCTATCGGTCCCGCTATCGACAACGGTTTTTATTACGATTTCGATGTGGAAAAAGCCTTCTCTACCGAAGACCTCGAAAAGATTACCGCCGAAATGAAAAAAATCGTCAAGGAGGGCTTTGAGGTCAAGCGTTTCCTGCTGCCGCCGGATGAGGCTGTCAAGCTGTTACAGGAAATGGATGAGCCTTATAAGGTGGAACTGTGTCAGGAGCATACCGACAAAGGCGAACCGATCAGCTTCTATCAGCAGGGTGAATTTACCGATTTGTGTGCCGGCCCGCATCTGATGAGCGTGGCAGGCATCAAGGCTATCAAGCTGACGGCCTGTACCGGTGCTTACTGGCGTGGCGATTCCAAGAATACCCAGCTTTGCCGTGTGTATGGCGTATCCTTCCCGAAGGCATCTCAGTTAGAGGAACATCTCAAAAAGCTGGAGGAAGCCAAACTCCGTGACCATAATAAAATCGGCCGTGAACTGGAATATTTTACAACCGTCGATTATGTCGGTCAGGGCTTGCCGGTGTTATTGCCGAAGGGTGCCAGAGTGGTACAGCTTTTGCAGCGCTGGGTTGAGGATGTGGAGCAGGCCAAAGGCTGTCAGCTCACCAAGACACCGCTGTTTGCCAAGAGAGAACTGTATAAAATTTCCGGTCACTGGGATCACTATCTCGATGGTATGTTTGTCATGGGTGATCCGCATGATGAAACAAAGGAATGTTTCGCCCTGCGTCCGATGACCTGCCCCTTCCAGTATCAGGTATATCTGAATAAACAGCGTTCCTATCGTGATCTGCCGATGCGTCTGACGGAAACTTCTACCCTGTTCAGAAATGAATCTTCCGGTGAAATGCACGGTCTGATTCGTGTCAGACAGTTCACCATCTCCGAGGGACATTATATTCTCCGTCCCGATCAGTTGGAGCAGGAATTCAGAGGTTGTCTTGAATTGGCAAAGTATTTCTTAGATACCGTTGGTCTGCTGGAAGATTGTACGTTCCGTTTCTCTCAGTGGGATCCCAAAAACCCCGACAATAAATATGAGGGTACGCCGGAACAGTGGGAAGAAGCGCAGGCTGTCATGAAGAAAATTCTGGATAATATCGGTCTGGAATATGAAGTCGGCATTGACGAAGCGGCTTTCTATGGTCCGAAACTGGATATCCAGTACAAGAACGTCTTTGGCAAAGAGGATACCATCGTTACGATCCAGATCGATATGCTGTTGGCGGAAAAATTCGGTATGTATTATATTGATTCCGATGGACAGAAAAAACTGCCGTATATTATTCACCGTACTTCTCTGGGCTGCTTTGAGCGTACTCTTGCTTATATGCTGGAGCATTTTGCCGGTGCGCTGCCGTTGTGGCTGAGTCCCGAACAGGTGCGTATCCTGCCCATCAGCGAAACGCTGGCCGACAAGGCAAAGGAAATCGAAGCACAGCTCACCGCCGCCGGTATTCGTACCACGGTGGACCTCCGCAGTGAGAAAATCGGCTATAAGATTCGTGAAGCACAGCTGGATAAGATTCCCTATATGCTGGTCATCGGTCAGAAGGAAGCCGAAAACGGTACGGTATCCGTCCGTTCCCGTAAACAAGTGGATATGGGTGCTATGTCTGTGGAGGACTTCCTCACGCTGGCTCTCAAGGAAATTGCTGCCAAACAGAAATAAGCTTCTCGTATCGGTGTGCTGATACAGCAGCATAAAAGGATATCACACTGCACTGCAAAAGACGATACGATATTTTTTACGAGTATCTGTCTTGCGCAGTGCATTTTTCAAACAATATCGCCGCTGACGGAACAAAACCGTTCAGGACGGTTACTAAAAATCACAAAAGGAAGTAGAACTTATGAAAGCACGTATTACCAATAATCCACCCCCTAAGAAAAACTGGTTTGATAATTTTGACTTTTCCATTCCCGCAAAGCCCTTTGCGTCAGATGAGGAATTTTGGAAAGCGCTGGATGATGTGGCACAAAAAAAGCAGGATTTTGAAACGACAAGACAGGTTATCCATCTTCTGAAAAAAGGCTATGTAGAAGAACGCAGTATTTTGATCCTGGGCGTGGAAGGTCTTTACGAAGAAGGAAAAATCAATCAGTCCTGCCTGTGCGGTGACGGCAAAAAGGCCATGCTCTATTTTACAGATGAAAAATACGCAGTAACTTTGAATACTTTTTCTGTTGTAGCCAAACAACCGCAATGCCTTTCGGTATATATTCGTGATGTGATTGATAATGCGCTGGACAAAGATGAAATTACCTCCTTGATATTCAATCATAATTCGGAACATGAAGTGGTGATTCCCAAGCTGCTGCTTTCCGTTGTTTTTGAAGGAGTAAGGGAATTGCTGTCAGCCGCCGAAGATATGTGACGCAGTACGGAACAATCCCTTTCCCTGATGGGTTCTCTTGCTTATGCCGCTAATTTTCATAATTTATGAATTGACTTCTTGTGGGAGGGGTGGTATAATGAGGGGTATATGAAGAAAAGGGGGAGTATCATGTTCAGCGGAGCAGAAATCATGGTAAAGTGCCTTCAGGAAGAAGGCGTACAGATTCTTTTCGGCTATCCGGGAGCGGTAATTTGTCCGTTCTTTGATGAGCTGTTAAAAACGGATATTAAGGCGGTGCTGGTACGCCAGGAGCAAAATGCTGCTCACGCAGCCAGCGGTTATGCAAGAGCTCTCTCCAAAGTAGGCGTTTGTGTTGCCACTTCCGGCCCCGGTGCGCTTAATATGATTACCGGTATTGCAACGGCCTATATGGATTCTATCCCGTTAGTCGCTATCACCGGTCAGGTCAAAAGCGACCAGCTGGGAAGGGATGTATTTCAGGAAGCGGATATTACCGGTGCCTGTGAATCGTTTGTCAAGCATAGCTATCTGGTAAAGAATCCGGCGGATTTGCCGAGAATTTTCAAGGAGGCTTTCCATATTGCCGCTACCGGCCGTCCGGGTCCGGTGCTGATTGATGTGCCTGTCGATGTACAGCAGGGAATGGTAGAGGAATTTTCCTATCCTGAAAAGGTGAATATCATCGGCTATAAGCCCAGCGTATCGGGACATCCGATGCAGATCAGAAAAGCGTTGGAGGTACTCAGTCAGGCAAAGCGTCCGGTCATTGTAGCGGGCGGCGGTGTATTGACATCAGGCGCTAAACTGCGGTTCCGTGAATTTGTCAAAAAAACGCATATCCCCGTCGTATCTACCATGATGGGTATTGGTGCGATGCCTTCCGAAGACCCGCTGTATGTAGGTATGATCGGTTCTCACGGCAAGAAGGCCGCCAACAAAACCATCCATGACTCCGACCTGATTATTCTGTGCGGTGCGAGAGTCGGTGACAGAGCGGTTTCCTCGCCCGATCAGGTAGCAGAGCGTACCACGATCATTCATATTGATATTGACCCTGCCGAAATCGGCAAGAATATGAAAACCAATATTCCGATTGTCGGCGATATGAAAAATGTCCTCAACCAATTGTTCAAGGATGTGGAATATACAGCACCGGAGGAATGGCTGCAAAGTATTGCCCAATGGAAACAGGAAATGGCAGTACCGCATCAGCAGTTTGAAGGCTATGTAGAGCCGAAAAGCTTTCTCGAAAAATTGTCCGGCATGATGCGTACCAAGGGTATTCTCATTGCGGATGTCGGTCAGAATCAGATCTGGTGTGCGAATAATTATCGTGTATCGGACGGCCGTTTCTTTACATCCGGCGGCATGGGTACGATGGGTTATTCCGTACCGGCGGCTGTCGGTGCTAAATTTGCCCGTCCCAACCGTGATGTCGTGGCCGTATGCGGTGACGGTTCATTTCAGATGATGTTTAACGAATTAGCGACCATCGTACAGAACAATCTCAACGTGAAGATCATCGTCATGCGTAATACGGTACTGGGTATGGTGCATGAATTGCAGGATGTTTTCTACGGCAGCCGTTATGCCGTTACCGAATTGGAGGAAAAACCTGATTTCCAACAGCTGGCCGCCGCTTATGGCATTGAATCCGTGTGTGTTTCCACGAATGAAGAGGCCGAAAAAGCCGCCGCCGCCATGCTGAAAAGCGATAAACCCTTCGTGTTGGTCTGTAATGTACATCCGCAGACACCGTCAAGGTAAGGAGGAAGCCCGATGAAATATACCCTTTCTGTGTTAGTAGAGAATCATCCCGGCGTACTTTCCAAAGTATCCGGCTTGTTTTCGAGGAGAGGCTTCAATATTGACAGTCTGGCGGTAGGCATTACCGAGGACAGCAATATCTCCCGTATTACGATTGTAGCCGATGGGGATGAATATGTGATTGAACAGCTGGAAAAACAGCTCAATAAAGTTATTCCCGTTATCAAGGTGCGTACCTTCCGTCAGGATGAATTTATCAGCCGTGAACTGGCACTGATCAAGGTGAATTGTCCGGCCAAACAGCGCACCGATATCATGACTATTGCCAAATTGATGAAGGCACCCATTATTGATGTTTCAATCAATACCATCACTTTGCAATTTGCCGATACACTGGAACAATTTGAAACCCTCGTCGACCTCTTAAAACCGTATGGCATCCGGGAAATCGTCAGGACAGGCACCGTCGCTATCGAAAAGGACAGCGCTGTTGCCCGTAAACAACAACAGTGACGGTTTACCGAATTTCATAAAATATATTCTATCCACGAGAAAAAAATGATTTGGAGGAAAAGAAAATGCCAAAAACTTATTACGAGTCAGACTGCGATATCAATGTCCTGAAGGGCAAAACCGTTGCTATTATCGGTTACGGCAGCCAGGGACACGCTCATGCTATGAACCTGCGTGACAGCGGTGTCAACGTTATCGTTGGCCTTTATAAAGGCAGCCGCCGTTGGGATCATGTCAAGGAGATGGGCTTCGAGGTTTATACCACCGCAGAAGCTACCCAGAAGGCTGATATCATCATGATCCTCACCCCCGATGAGAAGCAGGCTGACATCTTCAAGAACGATATCGCTCCGAACCTTTCCGAGGGTAAGGCTATCGCTTTTGCACACGGCTTCAACATCCACTTCAAGCAGATCGTTCCGCCTTCCAACGTTGACGTATTCATGATTGCGCCGAAGGCTCCCGGTCATACGGTTCGTTCCGAGTATGTTGAGGGTAAGGGTACTCCGGCTCTGGTAGCGGTTTATCAGGATACCACCGGTCACTGCCTTGACATCGCTCTGGCTTATGGTGCCGGTATCGGTGCTGCCCGTGCTGCTGTTATGGAAACAACCTTCCGCATTGAAACAGAAACCGACCTCTTTGGTGAGCAGGCTGTTCTGTGCGGCGGTGTTACCGCTTTGATGAAGGCCGGCTTTGAGACGCTGGTAGAAGCCGGTTATGCTCCTGAGAATGCCTACTTTGAGTGTATCCATGAGATGAAGCTGATCGTTGACCTGATCTATGCCGGCGGCTTCTCCAAGATGAGATACTCCATTTCCGATACCGCTGAATTCGGTGACTACGAGACCGGCAAACGCATTATTACCGATGCTACCAAGGCCGAGATGAAGAAGGTTCTGGCGGAGATTCAGGACGGTACTTTTGCTTCCAAGTGGATTGCCGAGAACAAGAACGGCCGTGCCCACTTCAATGCAAAGCGTGCCCTCGAAGCAGAGCATCAGCTTGAGAAGGTTGGTCAGGAAATCCGCAAGATGTACGCCTGGAGCAAGACCGAGGACAAATACGCCGACTAATCAGTGTGGAGTGTGGAGAGTGGAGTGTGGAGTTGCAACACACCGTCCATTCTTCTATACGCATTGATACATTGACCGAAAAACAGCAGCTGCCATTCTTTGTCGGAATGACAGCTGCTGTTT
>ONYQ01000172.1:757-2906 GCA_900322145.1 uncultured Eubacteriales bacterium | reverse complement strand
GGGAGGTGGCAAAAATCAACCATTAAAATGGTTGATTTTTGACGGAAGGGTTTGTGCAGTCTGACGAAAGCATTAGAAATTTGCTCATTTATAGTTGTTATTTCAAATTGATAGTTGGAGGGCATTTATGAAAAAAATAATTCTTGCTGTACTGTGTGCTTTGACAGTATTTTCCCTGAGCGGCTGTTTTGCATCCGGCAATAAATTGGAAAATTTAGATACGGCGCAGGCGGTCGATATTGACAGCATTTCGCAGGCCGATTATAAAAACGATCTTGACGGATTGGTGGGTTATCTGAAAGCGCTCCAGTATCTTCCGAAGGATACCCAGCCGGTGGATATGCTGGCAGAGGTGATCGGCGCTAAAAAAGGCTATCGCTATATCTTCACCGTCAACGGTTCCCAGACCGTCACCGAATTGTATGAGTTTGACACGGCGGTGCTCGATGCCAATGCACAGCGTGTCATCGGGGAAATTAAAGAAAACGGTTCTTTCCACTTGTTCAATAAAGAAGGCATCGACACCGATACGACCTATACGGCCTATCTTTCCGACAACGGCAAGTATATGATGCTCTATACCGATAATTCTTCCAATGACGATAATGTCATCCGTACAAAGTCCATTCAAAAGGTATTGAAGGATTTCTATGCCACAGAACCGAAAAAGGATGACAAGGAAGAAAGTCAACAGACTTCCGCTTCTGAATCCTCTGCCCCGGAGGTCAGCAAGCCGGCTTCTTCTGCCGCAGAAGAAAGCAATACGGCTTCTTCGTCTGAAGCTTCTCAGACAGAAAACACCGATAATACCTGATTCTGCATGATTCCTCCGGTACAGCGCCGGAGGAATTTTTTTGCGCAGAAATATGACAGGCCGTCAAAATGTCGGATACATTGACGTGCGTTATGGTATCGGTTTGGTTGCTCTATGCTGAACGGGTACTTGTTGCTTCGGAAAGAATATGGTATAATAACCGTCAGCAGTTAATCAGTAAAGGAGTAATGGATATGACAGGTATTATCGGAGCAATGGAAATTGAGGTCAGGGGTCTGATCGAGAAAATGACGGATACGCATACAGAAACCATCAGCGGTACGACTTATACAACGGGAAAAATCGGCCGTCATGAATGTGTGGTCGCTCAATGCGGTATCGGTAAGGTCAATGCGGCGGTGACAACCCAGACGATGATGCTCCGCTATCATCCCGACAGAATTATCAATACGGGTATCGGCGGCAGTACAAGCCGTGAAACCCATATCGGTTATGTGGTGATCGCTGAAAACGTGGTACAGCATGATATGGACACTACCGTTATCGGTGATAAACCCGGTGAATTGTTTCTGCCGCAGGAGAACATCGTTTATATTCCCTGCGATACCGCTATGATGAGTGAATTACAGCAGGCGTGTCAGGATGTCGGGGAAGCCAACTATGTGATTGGTACGGTAGCAACCGGCGATCAGTTTATCAGCGGTCATGACAAGCGCAGCCGTCTGAATGAACGTTTCGGCGCTGTTGCCTGTGAAATGGAAGGCGGCAGTATCGGACAGGTCTGCCGTATTAACGGGGTACCGTTTGCGATTCTTCGTGCCATTTCTGACAGTATGAGCGAGGAGGACGATGCCGTGGAATACTCTACCTTCAGCCGTATGGCCGCCCATAAATCTATTGAGATCATCACGGCCTTTTTGAAGAACAGAGGATAATTCCGTTTTTCCACTTTTCCCGGTTGATAAGTGAATATGTTGAAAGTGACCGGACAGAAGTAGCCTCAACCGGTCGTTAAGAAATTATAAATGGAGTGTGATAATTATGCTGACAGAAAAAGAAACTTTGCAGAGAGCCAAGCTGTATCTGCTCAAGCTGAAAATGGGAATTGACCCGATTACGGATAAGCCCGTTGACGAAACAACGCTGCACAATGAACGGCTTCTCAAATGCTTTACTTATATCTGTTCGGCGCTGGATAAACAGATCGAAGCGATGGATCAGGTCAGCGTTAAACCGGAGCGCACAACAGGAACTTCACACCACAAAAAACCGCCCTTTGCCATTACGCAGGAACAGAAACAGCAAATACAATTGTCGGGACAGGATTGTCTGTCATCGGAACTGACGCAGGCTATCAATGATGCTGTTGATGAT
>ONYQ01000172.1:0-736 GCA_900322145.1 uncultured Eubacteriales bacterium | reverse complement strand
GGCAAAGAATATCAATGGCTGGCTGGAAGATCAGGGTTATATGAAAAAGATTACAGATCAGCAGGGCAAGGAACATCGAGATATAGGAGAACGAGCGGCGAAAATCGGTTTGACATCTAAAACCGGCATGGGGGCTTATGGAGAGTATCCGATCGTGATGTTCAGCGAACAGGCACAGCAATTTGTTCTGGAACATATAGAGGAAATCGTTGCATTTGCCGAAAAAGAGGAAGGATAATTTTATGTATCGGGTAATAGATATTATAGAACCGGATTTTGGCTGTGAGGGCTTGCCGGACGGTGCAGAGCCTTGCTGTGAAGTGTTGTTGGAGAAGGTCGGCTGTGAGTCATCACTGATTCTCAAGGTGCCAGATGCGGAATTGTATCGGAAAAATATTAACATTGGCTGTATGGTGACGTATGAGAATGGTCAGCTTGAAAAAACAATGTGAATACTGATTGTATATATTAGTTTTGATTATACTTTCTGTAATAAATGGCGCACATCAGTTATGATGTGCGCTTGTTTATGTCAGAGGGTATCTGGCGGAAATTAGCAGAAAAAAGTACAAAAAGTAATAAACGGGGGTCAAATAAGTGGGGTCAAGGGTTGAAAGTATACGATTTGTAGAGATGAAAAAAAGTTTGCAAAAAGGTGTTGACAAATGAAGAAGGAAGTGGTATTATAACTAAGCTGTCGCACGGAGAGCAAAACAAAAAGAGCTGAGAAGCCGCA
>ONYQ01000006.1 GCA_900322145.1 uncultured Eubacteriales bacterium | reverse complement strand
TGCCCATAAAGGTTTCCTTGATACTGCTGCGGAGTTTGCCGCACTGTCTGGTATCATTATCACAAACAATATCCAGACCGGAGGCGATAATACTGTTCTTGTCATGCAGCACCAATTCTCTTGTATACCGGAAACGGACGTGCTTTTCAGGCGTCTTGACTTTTTCGTCAATGCCTTTTCTGTATCCCTGTGCATTGTCAACAATGGACTGTATCACTTCATTGCCGGAATTATAATCTGCAAACATATCCATATTATAGCCTGTGTTCGCTTTGAAGGAATACAAAAGCTGTGCCAATTCCGTCACATTGTTTCGGTATGCTTCCGGCGTGATTTTTTCCAGCTCGTCCATCAGACCCACTCGCTCGATTTCATAGGACTGCAGGGTCTTATCGGAAAACATAGACCGGAGAGCCGCCGACACAAAAAGGGTGCCGCTGTAGGCAGGAATCAGTTCACAGGCATTCCGATAATTGAGCATCAGACGGTCACAGGACAGCGTTTCATGAGAACCATGAACAGCAAAAGCGGCATTGACCAATTCGCTCACGTTAATAATGGCATCCGTTACCGGAATATCCATCAAAACAGATGTGCGGTCACTGACCGTATTCTGACAAATCTGTGCGGCCGCCATCAGATACGCTAACAGACATTCCAACTGATGTCCGCTGAAAGAAAAGGCGGTATCAAAAACATCCTTATCACTGACAATGAGTTTATCGAGCGCTTCTTCATCCGTATATTCTACGTTATCCTCACTGTCTGCTTCTTCTGCCGCTTCTTCCTCTTCATCACTTTCGGAGGATACGGCATTTTCCGCTTCCTCTTGCACCGCATCCGTATTGTCGGACGATTCCCTATCCTCTTCCGGTGTCATGGCTGTGCTGTCAGACGGAGTACCTTCTGTATTGTCGGCTGTACCGTTATCCATCAATCCGGAAATACCTTCCTGTTCATACAGTTTCCGTGCCATTTCTGCCTGACGCAGGGTATGAATCTTTTCCAGCAATTCTTTTCTCTTGACGATGTTATCCGACATTTCCAGATAATACTGTGCATCCTGATAGTTGCCCAGCTCTATGTACATTTCCGCCATTTCCGTATAGGTATTCATCTGAAGATGAGATTTCTTTTCATAAAGACGCTCTTTATCAACATAACGTTCCAATTCCACCAATGCTTCGATAGCACCTTTCAGATCGCCTTTCTTGCGAAGCGCACCGGCTTTCAGATTCATATGATGAAAACGGGTGGAAGCATCCTTGAAAATATCCGAAGCCAGCATTTTATCCAATGTCTCAATGGCACGGTCTGTCCAGCCCAGCTTGGTATAGGCATTATACAGGGACGTATAAGCTTTGACAGTGACATTCAGTTTTACTTTCGGACCTTCTACCAGATCCTGCAGTTCCGGAAGATATTTGTCCCGCAAATCAGGCGATTGATTCAACAGTGCCAGATAGCAATGTACACATCCGCAAAAGCCATCCTCTGTCTTGCCGTCAAGCATCCACTGTTTGTAACCGGCCAGCGCCGCTTCCATCTTTCCTGCCGTAAACAGCGCATTGGGCGATGTTTCAGAAAATGGTTTAGGCGGCTCTCCCTTCTGCATATTCGGAACTATATCAATGGCAAACGGTTTGGAATAAGAAATCTCCACGCTGAATTTAACAGGAATACTGAGCTTCTTTCCGCCGCTGTTGCCGGCCATGCTTCTGATCTTTTTCTGGAAAGCCTTGTCTTTAATACTGCTGAATTCAAACTCATATTGATTGCCGCTGAAACCAACGATAATACCTTTACTTTCAAAGGAATTCAGCTTCGTAATATTGCCAAGCGTATCATGCAAAGCGCCGTCTTTTCCCTGTGTGATGCCGGTCTGCACCTGCTGGTCTTTATGATAGTTGATCTTATCCTGTTCCAATTTAAGGATAGTGGCCGCCATCGCACCATTAGGATATTTTTCCTTCAAAAAGACAATCATTTCATGAAGTGTCTTATCTGATGGCAGTACCATCTTTGCTTTATCAGCAACCCTTTTGATGACTTCATAGCAATAGGCTTTCTGAAGCTCCGTTTTCTGATTCTGCTCTAAAAATTCCACACCGGAAACATCCTTGCAGTGAAACGATGTTTCTCTCAGGCAAGCGGCCGCTTCTGCATAATAAGCAGATGAAGCACCGTATAACAGATACAGCACTGCCAATCCGCCGGCCAGACGATGAAATTTAAGGTCATCTTTCTCGGCATAGAAATCGGCCGTAAATGCCGTGAGATAGGCTTCTCTGATAAGATCATTAAAATAAAGGGTTTCCACCGCCTGTTCGTATTTTCCGGCCAGATAGAATCCTGCGGCGGCTATCTGACAGGCAAGCTTCTTATCACTGATCTGATCTCCTCTTGCCAGTGCGGCAAGCTGTTCTGCATCTACAGAAAGTTTATCTTCCGCACCAGTGGCTGCGTAATCTTTCAATAAAATTTCTATGGTACTGCCCAGCAAGCCTTTATCATTGTCGTTTAATTGACCCGCCAATTCCTGCAATCCGTCATCTGTCATTTCCTGAGAGGATAAACTGTTTTTGGATGGCAGTGTCTGAATGACCGGAAGCTTTTCCGGATCAAAATCCTTTTTAGAAGGTACAGCCTCTGTGGTGACAGTGGTTTGGGTGGATGTATTCGGTGCTGCCGCCGTTGTCAGAACGGCTGTTGAGACCGGAACGGCTTGTCCCTGCGCCGTATCCATAACGATCAGGGAATCAATCGCCCGATAGCGCACAAGTGTTGTCATATTCACTTGTAACTGCAGAAACTCCGCTTTATCGTTTTGTACGACCGTTCCTTCCCATGATTGCCCGTCGGTTTGTGTTATCCGTATACGCTGTCCAACGGATAACGTGCTTAAGATGTTGTTAAACTGATCCATTATAAGACCTCCTGATATATTTTTCCTTCCTCATAAAAATCAAATGATTTCGAGAAGATCAACTACTATTATAAATCATTTATTCACAAATATCAACAGGACAGGGTATAAAATTTTATATGCTTTATAGCATTACTTTTATCAATGTTTATAAGAATAAATGTATTGTGCCGTATCATCCCATGATAAGAATTTTACATCCCAGCAAAATCAGTATCACACCGCCGATGATAGTGGCCGGACGATGACTGATACGCCGAAAACGATAGCCTATATAAAAACCGCCATAGGACAGCAAAAAGGTAATTCCGCCGATCATCAGGGCAGCTAACAACAATAGCAGGGGCGTTTCCGCATGAACAGCCGTAGGCAGTACCGTTCCCAGTGCAAGGGCATCCATACTGGTCGCTATCGCAAATAAAAGAAGCTCCCGCAAGCCAACCGCCGCCAACGGTGCCGTTGGTTCTTTTCGGGCTTCCAGCAGCATTTTGATACCCAGCAGTAGCAAAATCAAAAAGGAAACGACATTCTCTTTTCCGTTAAGCAGGCCTGCGCCTACCTTGCCGATACTCCAGCCGAGAACGGACATCAGACATTGAAACAAACCGAATAAAGCCGCCGTCAGGAAGGCGGTTTTATGATATACCTTCCGGCTTTTCAAGCCGCAGCAGACAGATACCGCCATCGCATCAGCTGCCAGTGAAACGCTTACCGCTAACGCTGAAATGATATCCATAAGTTTCCTCCTGTTCTGTTCACCAATCAAAAAATAGAGCATGAAGCGGAAAGCTCCATGCTCTATGGTTATGCGCCGAAGAACCAATTATGAATCAATGTCAATGACCTTTGACTGATAAATCGAATAGATACAGCATTTTTTGACAGGAAGGGAAAATAATTGTCCGGCCGCCTCTTTGTACAGCAAAAGCTGTGTGCGGTATTTCTGCGCCAATGCTTCGGCATTTTTGATTTTATCCGTTTTGTAGTCAATAATAACGATGCCGTCCTGCATCATGAGCAGGCAATCCATTGCGCCCTGCAAAATAACCTGTTCCTCTTCGGGATAAGAGGGGTCAATGACAGAGGCCGGCAGATTGACGGTAAAGCAGTATTCCCGACATACCTGATCCGCCTGTCGGATATCGGCATAAACCGGACTCTGCAAAAAGCTTTCAATGTCATGGGTATCAATAACACCGGCCTGTTCAGCCGTCAGGAAACCATGCTGCACCAGACGCTGCTTTTCCTGTTCGGTATCCTGTTCCAGACGGCTGAAATCAACATACTGAAGGAAGGTATGCATAGCGGTTCCTTTTTCCGCCCCTGTCATCTGTTCTTCCTGCATAAAAGCGGGACGGGTGGCGGCAATATGCTTATCGGATTCCGCCGTATGCACCAATGCCGAAGCGGATACTTTCGACGGGATTTTTATGCGTTCCTCAAAGCGATAGGTTTCCTCAAAACGCTTCTGTAAAAATGCCGACAAACCGGCATCAACTGCGGAAACCGATACCGTATCCTCTGTACGAACCGTTTTTTCCGTCAGCTTTGACACCAGATGATATTCCCACGTTTCCGCACTCGGCAGTATAGGCAGGTCAGTACCATCCGCATCCAGACGGAGCTGTTCCATCGAAGGATGTACCAGCGCACACAGCACGAACCAATCCGCCAGAGAATCCGTTCTTTCCACCACATACGGCGAAAGACGGCCTTCCTCTACGGTGATACCGGCGGCTAAACGGTTCAGCTTTTTGTAAAGGCTATCCTCTGCAAGTGCCGGATAATCAATAACGGCAATGAGCTTTTCTTTGGCTCTTGTCATCGCTACATACAGTACACGCATGGCTTCACTCATATTTTCAGCATTCTGACACAGTTCAATCACATTCCGCTGCAGGGAATTGAATTTCAGCATCCGTTGGCGGTCCGGTATTTTCATGCCGAATCCCCAATCGGCATGACACAGGATTTCGTCTTTCTGATCGCTGCCGCCTTTGGCATTGAGTCCCGCTAAAATGCAAACGGGAAATTCCAGTCCTTTGGAATGGTGGATACTCATGATCTTCACCGCATTAGACGGTACCGTATCATTGACGCTGATATCCGTACCGTTTTCCTCCAGATAATTCAGATAGCGTACAAATTCCGTCAGACCCGCTTTGCCGTTCTTTTCATATTCCTGTACAAAGCCCAGAAATTTACGGATATTTTTCAGGCGGATATCCCCGTGTTCCGCAGCGGTCATGATCGGCAGATAACAGGTCTTATCAAAGAAAGCATCCAGCACCTTGCTGACGGCAACCGTCACGGATAATCTCCTCAGATCATTGAAATCCTTCAGGAATCTGTTGATCTTGAGATACAGCGTTCCCTGTTCCTCAGGATGTTCCTGCTGTGCTTTCAGAAAACAGCGCAGCTTATTGAAAATGAATTTTCCCTGCGGTTCTGCCTTGATATCCGCCAGATCATCCGCCGTAAAGCCATAAACCGGATGCAGCAAAACCGCTATCATGGGGATATCCTGCAGGGGATTATCAATAATTTTCAGGTAAGCAATCAGGATATTGACTTCATAACAGCCGAACAGACTGTACGGCTTGTCAATATAGGCCGGAATACCGCATTCTGTCAGCGTATCGGCATAATCCTGTCCATTCGTCGATAAAAACCGCATCAGTACGGCAAAATCACCGTATTGCGCCGGACGCTGCCGTCCGTCCTCCGTCACCAATAAACCGCTGTCGATTTTTTCACGAATCAGCTGTGCAATATACCTTGCTTCCGCTGCCGCAGCATTGAGTTTATCCTTGCCTTCTGCCGCCATCTGCTGATTGAGCGCATAGTGATCGAGCAGATATAACCCGACAGGAGATTCCTGCCAGTCCGGATAAGCGGCGCCGGCGGTCAGGGCTTCTTCCTCGTTATAGGTAATCTCCCCTACCCGTTCTGACATGATCGTGTGAAAGATAAAGTTGATACTGTCAATGACGCCCTTCCGACTGCGGAAATTATGATCGAGAATAATTTTTGCAGGAAACTGCGGAGCTGTTTCACAATAAGGAACGGCTGCTTTGCGGCGGTTCTTGAAAATTTCCGGTCTTGCCTGCCGGAAACGATAAATACTTTGCTTGATATCCCCGACCACGAACAGGTTCTTTTCTTCCTGCGACACATAGCGGAAAATACATTCCTGCGTTTCATTCGTATCCTGATATTCATCCACCATGATCTGGTCATACTGTCGGGACAAGTTACGGGCAAATTCCGTAGGATGACTGCCGTTTTCATCATTTTTCACCAACAGGCGCAGCATCAGATGCTCTAAATCAGAGAAATCCAGCATACCTTTTTCTTTTTTGGCGGCAAAATACCGTTCCTCAAAGGTCTTTAACATCGTACACAATGCCTGCACTGCCGGATACAACTGACGGGTATCCTCCCGATAGGCGGCACTGTCAATACCGAAAATCGGCCGGAATGTTGATTCGATCAGTTCATCTACCGCATCAAAACTGGCTTTGACCGCTGTACATTCTTCCTCACTGACATCATACTTTTTCTGGTCGGGTTTGCGGTAACTGATCTTTTCAAAGCCATTGATACAATCGGACAGGTCATCCCAATTCTCTGCGGCGGCGGCTTCCCGCAATTGCCTGATAAATTTTTTCAAACCGGTCAGCTTTTTTTCTCCGCAGGTTTTCGTGCCTGTGCAAAAGGCATCATTATGCGTGATGACCGTTTCTGCCTGCCGCAGAAGATAATCCATATACGGCAGCATGGTATTTAACTGTTCATAGGCTTTCTTCGCAAAAACCGTCTGACCGACCGGCACCGCCGGATCATAAAACGATGCCACCATATCCAGCCATTGCGACGGAAACGGATGAGAACTGCTTTTTTCATAAACATCAAGCAATGTTTTTTCCAGCGTAACATCCGATTTGGAAGAGGACAGCAGCTCACTCAGCAGCAAAAAACCGCTCTCTTTTTGCTGGTACTGTTCCTCAATCAGTTCGGAAAGTACCTTGCGCCGCAGCACATCCGCTTCCCCGCCTGAAATGATGCGGAAATCCTGATTGATATCCAGCAGATAGAAATTTTCACGAATCACCTTGCTGCAAAAGCTGTGTATGGTACAGATATCCGCACTCGCCAGCAAAAGCTGCTGGCGGCGCAGCGCCACATTATCCGGTTCATAAAATAACCGTTTCTCAATCGCCGATGCAATACGGGAACGCATTTCTTCCGCCGCCGCTTTGGTAAACGTCACAATCAGCAGACGATCGGCATCCACCGGATGTTCCTGATCGGTCAGCAGACGGATAACCCTCTGCACGAGCACCCTCGTCTTACCCGAGCCTGCTCCCGCTGATACGATTACGGAACCGCCGGAGGCATCAATGGCATTCTGCTGTGCAGGGGTAAATTTCATATCAGCCATTTTTGTTTCCCTCCTCCTTATCAATAATTCCGATTGCTGACGGAACATCCCGATTGATAACGGGACGGGTCTTTTTACCCTCTTCAAATCCGCACACCGTCCGATAATCACAATAAGCACAGCCGTCCGTATCCTTACCCTTGACCGGCAGCCGTTCAATCTGTCCTTTATACAGCGATTGCGCCATATTCATCAGCTTTTTGTCAATATAGGAAAAAATATGGCCGTAGCTTTCCAGACTGGCCAGATCCTTCACCGTGTCCGGTATTTTGCCGTCCTTGAGCTTCACAGGAATGAAAATGCCTTTACCGTCCGTTTCCATCGCCTGCAGAATAGCGGCATCCTGAATCAGCAATCCATTCATCCGCAGGGAGGAACGCTGTTCCTTCAAAGCATCATTGGTTTCTTTTTCGGAATGATAGTCGCCCGTTTTAGCGGATGGTGTTGACGGCATATAGAGGATTCCTGCCGGCGCTAACCGATAACGGTTTTCTTCGGAATAGCGCTCCTTGCCGTTTTTCTGAAGGATAGACAGATATAACAGCATCTGCATATTCAGCCCATACAGAACATCCGACAGGGCAAATTTCTTATTGCCCGTCTTATAGTCAATGATACGGATATATTTGCACTGATCCTTGACGTAGGTATCCACACGGTCAACCTTTCCGACAATCTGTATTTTCTCGCCGGTAGGCAGTTCTAATTCATAGGCGGGAATTTCCCCTTCCGGCCCGATCTGCAATTCAAAATCACTCGGCACAAAGGAGCCGGCTTTCATCTCGTCTGTCATCTGCCGCAGCAGAATCGTCAGATTCCGCTTGATGATCTCCAACTGTGCCATAAAACGGCTGGTTCGTTCCGCATCTCCGCCGATTTCCTGCACATATTCCTCAATATAACGGTCAATCAAACGCAGCCATTCTTCCGGTTCCATATCCGCAAGACCTTCAGCGCCTTCATGGGTCATCAGCTTTTCTAAAATAAAGTGTACGGCACTGCCATACATACCGGCATTCATGGAAGCCCGCTGACGGGGATAGGCTTTCAGACCATACCGGCAGAAGTATTTGAACGGGCACTGATAATAAGCCTCTGTCTGTGAAGCCGACAAGAACATAGACTCCCCGAACAGACGTTTTGCCTTGTCCGCACAAGCAATATGATACGGTTCTTCCTGCAGCATCCGCTCAATGGCTTCACATTGATCGGCATACTGCGGCGCATGGCGGAAATAATCTTTGAGGGTCGCAGAAGCGGCACTGTCTTCTTTCCAGCGGGAGGCACATTCCTCAAAGGATTGTTGTTCCGTAAAGAAATATTCCTCTTGTTTCAGACAGCTGTAACGCTTAACGGGTACTTCCGGCAAAATGGCACACAGTTCCTTGATGATGACAGACGGCTCACACTTTTCACCTTTCGTACTGCACAGATACCGGCTGACATACAGTTTTTCCGAAGGCAGAGATAACGCAGCATAGGCATTGAATTTTTCTTTATAGGAAAATCCTTCCAATGCATCATACAAAGGCAGCGAAAATGCAAGCAATGCCGTTCTTTCACTATCGCTGAATAAGCCCGATGCTACCGGCACCGCCGGAAAAACACCTTCACAAGCGCCAAGAATCATGACCGCTTTCTGCGGCTGCATACGGATATGCCCTGCCACACCGATCATGACATGATCCAATGTCTGAGGAATATCCGAAATCGGATGCTTGCGAATCATCAGCCGTAAAAGTTCATCATACCGTCTGGTATCCGGTTTCTTATCCGATAACACCGTGTACATCTTATCCAGCAGTGACATGGTAATATCCCATATCCTGGCTTCGGTTTCCTTTTGCTTCAGTTCATTGTTATCCTCAAACTGTTTTAACAGATATTTCATACGGGACGGGGTATCCAGTTCCTGCAGCAGATAATAAACCGCCTTCGTCATGTCGCCGCCATTCTCCGCCGCTGTGAGCCGCTCCGAAAAACGCAGCAGCGGTGTCATGACCTTCTGCCGCAATTCCTCTAAATGCGCCAGTTCCTTTTCGTTCATCGTTTCCACATTGCCGTCGGGATTCATCGTAAACGGAGATTTCCAGCGTTTTCCTCGGATATCCCACAGGTAGATGTAATTTTCCAGCACATAAACCTCATCCATTTTCAGGGAGGTCAAGCCCGTTTTCAGATAGGAAAGAATATTCTCGGTATTAAAAGAGGAATGAATAATATCAAAGGCCGACAGAATCAGCCGGATCAGCGGTTTTTCCTCTAACTTCTGCGGATCGGACAAAAAGAACGGAATATCAAACTTCTGAAATTCCGATTGGATGATATTTTTATAGAGGGCAGCATCCCGAAAAATGACCGTAATATCCCGATAGGCATAGCCGTCATCCCGTACCAATTTGGCAATTTGTCGGGCGGCCTGCCGCACTTCGTCATATTCATCCTCGGCTTCATAAATCTGTACAGCGCCGTCATCGAAATCATACGGGTCTCCGTCAAAGCGGAAAATCGACTCTTCCACCGCCTGCAAGGACGGATACCGGTATCTGTGCGGTTCTGACAGCCATTGAATCGGTTCGGTATCTATGCCGATGCTCTGCGCTTCTGCCATCAGCCAGCGCATGGTGGTATCCGGTTCTCTGAAAATGGACTGACTCACCATACCGGCACTGCTTTTGTCACAGCACAATGCTACGCAAACCGTTTGCGCCTGCTCCAGTATACAGGACAGAATTTTTTTCTCCTGTCCCGAAAAGCCGTTGAAAGCGTCAATATATACCACTTTTCCTTCAAAATAAGGATGCAGCAGCAGCAATTCATGCAGCCGTGTCAGATCGTCATCCGGATCGCTGTAGGCCTTTTGCAGCAGCGCTTCATAGGCTTCATAAACCGCCGCACTTTCCTGCAGCTTTTGCCGCAAACGTTGGTTTTGTGTCTTATCCGCCGCTGACAGCAGCTGTTCCGGACTGATGGTACACATTTTGAATTCATTGACGGCACTGAGCATCATTTCGGCAAAATCACTGCGCTTGCTCCGTCCGCTGTACAGCACAAGCCGGTCGGATACCGCCTCGGCCGCCAGACTCATCAGTACGGCTTTGGCACCATCGTCAATACGCTTCTGCGTATAACCGCCATAAACCGCCGTGACCGCATCATACAAGCGCTTAAAGCTCAGCACCTGTACACGGGCTGCCTTCTGTGCGCCGAAGGTATCCAGCAGACGTTTTTCATTCTGAAAGGTACTCTGTTCCGGTACCAGCAAGATCACTTCATTTTCTTCAACAGACTGACGGATACGGCGGTGAATCATTTCCGTTTTGCCGCTGCCGCTCCGTCCGGCGATAATCTGAAGCATCGCTCCACTTCCTTTCCGTAGTAAACAAAACCGTTTTCGTAGAAAAAACACCAAACACTTGTTATCATGTCTGGCGTTTTTGAATGGTCGGATTATTCTTCTGTAAAATCGTTATTGAGCTTATTCAGGCTGGCCGCTTTCAGATAGGCATTGATGAAGCCGTCCAGATCACCGTCCATGACCGCATTGATATTACCGGTTTCAAAGCCGGTACGGTGATCCTTCACCATCGTGTACGGCATGAACACATAGGAACGAATCTGTGCGCCCCATGCAATTTCCTTCTGTACGCCTTTGATATCCTCGATCTTTTCGAGATGTTCCCGTTCCTTGATTTCCAGCAGCTTGGATTTCAGCATCATCATGGCAATATCCCTGTTCTGGTACTGGCTGCGCTCCACCTGTGAAGCTACCACAATACCTGTCGGGATATGGGTCAGACGAACCGCCGAAGAGGTTTTATTAACCTTCTGTCCGCCGGCGCCGCTCGCACGATAAACATCCATTTTGACATCTTCGGGACGTATCTCTATTTCAATCGTATTGTCGATTTCCGGCATGACTTCCAATGATGCAAAGGACGTATGACGGCGGCCCGAGGCATCAAACGGTGATACACGCACCAGACGGTGTACGCCCGATTCACTCTTGAGATAACCATACGCATTCTCGCCCTGTATCAATAATACAGCACTTTTCAGGCCGGCTTCTTCACCGTCAAGATAATCCACCTCTGTCACCTTGAAATTATGCTGTTCCGCCCATTTGGTATACATACGGTACAGCATCATCGCCCAATCCTGTGCTTCGGTACCGCCGGCACCGGCATGGAAGGTAAGAATCGCATTTTTGCTGTCGTATTCGCCTGTCAGCAAGGTCTGCAAACGCTGCTTTTCGTAATTCCGTACCACCCCATTCAATTCCTGCTGGGCTTCTTCCAGAAGAGAAAGATCCTCTTCTTCATTGGCTAACTCAATCAGCGCCATGGTATCCTCATAAGCAGACACCAATTCGTCATAGGCGCTCACTTTATTTTTTAAGGCTCCCGTCTTTTGCAGTACCTTCTGGGAATTTTCCACATCATCCCAGAAACCGGGCTGCGCCGCCCGCTGTTCCAACTGCTCAATCTCCATTTTCATCTTATCCAGTCCCAAAGCATTCGCCAAATCCTTAATATCCGGCTCCAATGCCTCTAACTGCAGCTTCAATTCTTCAAACTGTAACATAATTTTCCTCACCGCTTCTTCATAAAGTCATTCTGTCCTGTATCCTGAAAAAAACTTAACTTTATTATTATACACTAAACACGCCCTTTTGTAAAGAAAAATCCGAAAAATCTTCGCAAGCGCTTTGCGTGAATACTCCGGAACCATACGGAATGTTTCCGCCGTCATTCAATATTATTCAGCAGATTCCTGCACAGCAGGAAAATCATCAGAGATATGAACAAGTTCCATATCACTACCGGCAGCCCGATTACCGTTGATGCCATAAACAGCCATTCTTCCGGTACGGCGGTTACCATCAGAATACCCGCTACAATGCCGGGTATCATCAGCGCTACCATAATACCCATATAGAAGGTAATAAAAATACCCCTGTTACCGCTGAGTCCCACAATGCGCTGTGCCAGAATATTCGAGGATATATAGATACAGCCAAAACTGCCGTAAGCTAACATACAAACAAGCACATCCACCGGATGGCCGCCTACAATCAGCCACATTGCCGCAAAGGCAATAGCGCCGTCCACAAACGGTTTAATGATACTGGTAGTGCCTGCCATGATGAGCTTTTTGACGGGAGAATCCGGTATCAGGAAGATATAGGGCTTGTTCAGTTCCTTGACCCAATCGCCTGCCGCACTGAAAAAGAACTGTACATAGGCGCAGATAATCAGGTCGGCAATATAAATGATCGTGACCGTTTCCGGCGCAGAAAAATTGCTTTTCATGGCAAAAGCAATCACAGCGGTAATGCCAAGCAGCACAATCGTGTTAATATTAAAGAACATGAAACGGGAACGTCTGCCGCCTTCCCGCAAATGCTTGAAGAAAATAGCAGAAGCACCGCTGCCCTTGTGAATACCAGTCTTACGCAAACGAATCTTCTTATTGCCGAGCATGACTTTATCGCTCATATTGCCGGTACGCAGGGCTTCCCGGAATTCATAATAATTTTCCGCTCGCTGCAAAACGTCCTCGTAATAATCCAGTTTTGTCACGCCAAATATAACGATACTGCCCGCACAACTGCCGAGCAGCAATAACCCATACAATAGAACCGAAAAGCTTTCACCGGTCATCAAGCCGAACACCAAACCGTGTACCCATCCAATCAGCGGCACATACTGTAAATAAGGTTGGGAAATGGCTGTATAAAAGGTTTCAAAGGAAAGCCCGTTGATAAACAAACAGGCGATAACCGAACCGAGTGCATAAATGGGCAGGAAATAAATAAAATATTTGAGGATGTTGCTCAGGGAAGGCCTTGCACTGCACAGACAGAATAACAGCAGTGTGATGATCTGCACCATCAGCAGCATTAAAGCAATACCGCCGACCAACAGCAGCGCATCGCCCACGGACAAGTCGAACATCTTCAGCGCCATACTGCCATAAGCCGAAAAGCAAACGACTAAAAACAGAGATGTTGCCAACTGTTTGCCGATACCATAAACCAAAAGCTTTTTGGGCGCAATGGGGGCTACAAACAGATTATTGACATCCCCCATGGTAAAGAAACTGGAACCGGTACTCAGTCCCTTGAGCATGATCGGAATACTGATAAAATACAACAGCGCTAAAAAACCGCCATATAATATACGGCTGTCCATTCTGTCATTCACATCGACTTCCATAGTGAATCCACGGATGACCGCATACACCAGACTCAGCGCAATCATGCCGTAAACGATCAGCTTCAGCGGATGCCGGAAGGTATCTACAATACCGTTCTTGATATTTTTGCGCAGCAAATAAAAAATGGATGTCATCGCCTATTTCCTCCCGACACTCAGGTCTTGCCGGAAGCAGCGGATTGCTTTTCGGTGATCTTGAAAAACAGTTCTTCAAGGTTTTCACCGCTCTGTTCTACAAACCGGCGTTCCCGTTCCGCCTCTACTCTGCCGTTCATCATAATCAGTATCTTATCCCAGAATTCCTCAACGGTTTCCAGCATATGGGTACTGATAATTACTGTAACCCCCTTGGCCTTGAGTTCAAACAGCATTGCTTTCAGTTCCTTGATGGCATGGGGATCCAATCCCACAAAAGGCTCGTCAAACAGTACCACCTTCGGTTCAATCAACAGCGCACAGCAGATACTGATTTTCTGCTGCATACCTTTGGAAAGCTCTTTGCCCATTTTATCCCGTTTATCATCCAGTTCCATGCGGCGTATCAGCATTTCCGCCCGTTCCTGCCAATGCTCCAGACGATAGGCACGGGCAATAAATTCCATATGTTCCCACACCGTCAGCAATTCAAAAGGAGCCGGAATTTCCGGCACATAACCGAGGATACGCTTGGCTTCTATGCTTTTATTGCTGTAACCGGCAATCTCGATTTCCCCCTCAAAACGCAGCAATCCTGCAATACATTTGATGGCCGTAGATTTCCCTGCACCGTTGGGCCCTGCCAATACAGCAATCTCTCCATCCTGAACGATAAACGACAGATTATTATTCGCTATAAAACGGTAGTATTTTTTCGTCAGATGTGACACGTTAATCATTGAATTCCTCTCCCCTTGTCGTCACAGGAAGCTCCGTCAGGAACGGGTATAACCGGCCGGAATGTCGAAAATCTTTTTATCCGGAATCTGATCGCTTATCTGCCGGAAAATAAAGGTCGTCTTTCCGCTGACCGTTTCCATCATCTCCATGCAGGGCTTGCCGTCATCGAAATAATAGGTAATATAGGCATCCTCCGTACTGCCGGACAGTTCCGTCTGCGCCGCCATTTTATATTTCTCATAGATCACGTTCTTTTCCTTGCCGTCCAGCGTGATGACCTGATGGCCGGTATCTGTCATCGTCAGCGGTTTTGTCAGGCCAAGATATAATTCCGAGGTATACAGTCCGGCGAAAAGATCAATGCTGTCCTCAAATGCCTGTACAGTATAGGTTTTGAGCGTATCGTTCAGATTATAGGATTGTCCGTCACGGATAATGATGTGGTTTTCACTGCCGTTTTCTATCGTCATGGACAGCATACCCTGTGCGGCGGATTTATCAATGGCTATCGTCATATGATAATGACTGCTGCTGCCCGACGAGGAAATACTTTCCACTTTCATATCCGTTTCGATATAATAGGTCTGACCCTTATAGAGTTTGCCGAAACTGGCCGCTAACAGGGTATCCGGTTCCGGCTCGGAAGATTCCTCCTGACTCTGAACACCGGAAGACTCTCCCGAAGAGGTCTTTGCAGAGGAGTCATCCTGATGACAGGCCGTACACAGCAGCACCGTTACCAGTGACAATACGATGAATAAGACACGTTTCATATTGTTCTCTCCTTTGTCTTTTTTTGTATAATAATATTCTATCATGTCACCGCCCTCTCGTCAATAACCATGCGGGATTCCTCCCACAATTACCGCCAGAAGTGAAAATTGTTATTTTTTGCCATTATTGTCAATAATTCACTAAAAGAATAAACCTTTTTAGACAGTAGTACAAAAATTACCCGATTGCTACAAATGCGTCCTTTTCATTGTTGACAATTCTGCCAATTTGTAGTTTAATAGTATTAGGGGAAATTTGGCCGATGAACGGTCACATCTTCTGGTCGCATCCTCTTGTGGGTGCGTGGATTGAAAGAAAAAGGAAGGAGTGAAACAATATGTTAGAGCTATACGGAAAAGGCGTTTCTGACGGAATCGCCATTGGTAAGCTTGCGTTTTACTCGAATTCATCCGACAATGTTCCGAAATATTCCGTTACTGATACCACGGCGGAACTCAAGCGCTATAAAAACGCCGTCAAAGCCGCCAAAAGACATCTCATGTCCTTGTATGAAGAAGCGTGTAAGCATCTCAGCAAAAGCGAATCGGTGATTTTCCAGACACATATTATGATTTTAGAAGATTCCAAGTTTGTCGAAACGGTTGAAAGTCTGATCCTGACAAAACATCTTAATGCGGAATTCGCCGTAAAGGATACCGCTATGAAAATTGCGGAAATTTTCCGTTCTATGGATGACGAATATCTTCAGCAGCGCTATACCGATATCATAGACGCCGCCAATACCGTACAGGAAATTCTGCGTCCGAAACAGAAACCGCTCAGTGGGGATGCCGAACCCGTGATCGTCGCCGCTTCTGAATTGCTGCCCAGTGAAACGATCAGTCTGAAACAGCGTAATCTGCTCGGTTTTGTGACGACCAAAGGTTCCCGCAATTCCCACACAGCTATCCTTGCCCGAACATTAGGCCTGCCGCTGGTGACACAAATCAAAGGTTCCCTGTCCCGTTATGATGGCATGGAAGCTATTATTGACGGGCAGAGCGGGCGTGTTGTTATCAGTCCCGACCATAATACCGTGGCGCATTATCGTGCCAAGCAAAAGCATTACGAACAACAGCAGCAGTATTTGCGGGATCAGATCGGTCTGCCTTCCGTCACCAAGGACGGTCAGGCCATTACCCTCTCGTCCTCTATTGATACACTGGACGGTGTGGAGGCCGCTAAAAACAGTGATGCTGTCGGCGTTGGCCTGTTCAAAACGGATTACCTGTTTGCCAAAAGAGCCAAGCCGCCCACAGAGCAGGAACAAGTAGCCGTTTATGAAACCTTACTGCGTACTTTTGAAAACCAACGCATTGTCATTCAGCTTGCTAATCTCGGTTCTGAAAAGTCCATTCCCTATCTGGATATTCCGGAAGAAAAAAATCCGGCTATCGGCTATAAAGGCAT
Source organism: uncultured Eubacteriales bacterium (assembly GCA_900322145.1). Lineage (GTDB taxonomy): Bacteria > Bacillota > Clostridia > Oscillospirales > Acutalibacteraceae > UBA1213. The sequence continues at coordinate 7,161 of ONYQ01000006.1, read as the reverse complement.
TCGTGTACTGCTGGATAACAAAGAACTGTTCATGACACAGCTTCGTGCCTTGTTCCGGGCTTCTGTCAATGGCAATTTAGCCATTCTGCTGCCGATGGTCAACAATATCGAAGAAATCGATTATGTAAAACGCACCATCGAAGAAGTGAAATTAGCCCTGCGGGCTAAACGGCAAAAGTACAGTCCCAATATCGCCCTCGGCACGATGATCGAAACCCCTGCCGCCGCACTGATTGCGGATGAAATCTGCCGTATCTCCGATTTTGTCATGATCGGCACCAACGCCCTGACACAATATACACTGGCTATGGACAGGGAAAACCAGAAATTAGAATACTTCTATGAACCGTATCATAAGGGTGTGCTCCGGCTCATCCGCTATGTCTGCCGCATGGCGCATACCTATCACAAGCCGGTGGCTGTCGGCGGAGAACTGGCCTCCGATACCCACATGACCAAGAGTTTTCTCGCTTTTGAAGCGGATGAACTGGTGGTCGTTCCGTCCAAACTGCTGGATGTCAAGGCGGCGGTACGGGCGGTCGATGCCGCTGACAAGGAAGCGTTTCTGCAAAGATTAGGATAATCCGCCGTCCTTCCGAAAAATAACATCCGTCAATCTTTGTTGGGAATGACCGTCAGCACAACACATTTTTTCAGGAAAGGGTCTGTCGGAAAAGCCATCAGGCAAGGCTTTCCGACGGGAGAATGATATGGAACCGAAAGAAAAAGCCTTACAGGCCGTTACGTTATTGGAGGAAGCCTATCCCGAAGCAATATGCTCGTTAGTGTATACCGATCCTCTGCAGCTGCTGATTGCGACCCGATTGGCGGCACAATGTACGGATAAGCGTGTGAATATGGTCACGCCGGCACTGTTTGAACGTTTCCCGACTGTTGAAGCGTTTGCCGATGCCGATATTGCCGAAGTAGAGTCACTCATCAAAACCTGCGGTTTATATAAAACCAAAGCGAAGGATATCGTCAATATGTGCCGGAAACTCTGCGAGGATTACAACGGTACCGTACCGGATACCATTGAAGCGCTCACTACCTTACCCGGTGTCGGCCGCAAAACAGCCAATCTCATTGTCGGCGATATCTTCCAACAGCCTGCCGTTGTCGTGGATACTCATTGTATCCGCATTACGGGACGGCTTGGCTTTCATCAGAGCAAGGATGCCGCCAAAATTGAAAAATTACTGCGTGATTTGCTGCCGCCTGACCGTTCCAACGATTTCTGTCACCGTCTGGTACTGCACGGACGTGCGGTCTGCAAGGCCGGTCATCCTCAATGCCATGCCTGCTGTCTGCAAAGTATTTGTCAGTATGCCGCAGACCATACATAAAATACACTCCATGATGCCACAATAACCATAGATTCTGAAGGAAACGAGGCGGCATCATGGAGCTTATTGTTTTATCCGATATTATGAAGCACTATTCCACCAAAGGCGGTACCGTATCCGCTCTGGAGCATATCAATTTTTCCGTAAAGGAAGGGGAATTCGTTGCCGTGACCGGTCAATCCGGTTCCGGTAAATCCACGCTCATGAATATTCTCGGCTGTCTGGATACCCCTACCGCAGGAGAATATTTTCTCAACGGTCAGGACGTATCTGCCATGAAGGAAAAACAGCTTGCCTTCGTGCGGAACCATGTCATCGGATTTATCTTCCAGAGCTTCAACCTGATTCCCTCGCTGAATGCGGTGGAAAACGTAGAACTTCCGTTGATTTATCGTGGCCTGTCCCATCGGGAAAGACATCAGCTCGCACAACAGGCACTCATAAAGGTAGGACTTGAAAAGCGTATGCATCACAAGCCCTCTGAACTTTCGGGCGGACAACAGCAAAGAGTTGCCATCGCCCGTGCGATTGCCGCTTCTCCCCGCCTGATCTTAGCCGATGAACCCACCGGCAATTTAGACAGCCGTTCCGGTCGGGAAATCATGGATATCCTGCGGCAGCTGCATCAGAACGGTTCTACCATCATCATTATCACCCACGATCCCGCCGTTGCCGCCATGACACAGCGCTGTATCCGTATTGCTGACGGCCACCTTATAAGGGAATGATTTTGGTGCATAAAACGCACTACTTATACAACTTGCACAAATATCAACAAGATTGTTGCTACACATTCCATAAAACAAAGGCCGTTTTTTGTAAAAAAACATTGACAACCCGGATTTCTATGCTATAATAGAGGTGTAAGCAAAAAGCTTACAGAACACAAAAATAACAGAGTGACTTTTAAGGAGGTACTTAATTATGTCCAATGCTATCGAACTTCATAATGTAGATGTAAAAGCTTTCCTGGCCGTTATCGATACCTGTGAGGGCGACGTATTTCTGGTAACTGACGAAGGTGACCGCCTTAACCTGAAGAGCAAACTCTGTCAGCTGATCGGTCTTACGCAGTTGATCGAGGGCGGTAAGATCACCGATGCTCATATCGAATGTCAGAACCCGGAAGATGAGTCCAAGCTCTTCCGTTTCAATATTTTCGGTAACAAGGCTGAGTAAGTTTCTTACCCACAAATCTATATCAGACACAGGTTCCCGTCGGAGGTATCCGGCGGGATTTCCTTTTGCCGCACAAAAAAATCGTCCGGATACCATATCCGGACGATTTTTTATAGTACCATGCCGTTTAACGCCGGCGATGTCTGCGTTTCTTTACCGCTGTCAGACAACCGACAGAGGTTATCCATACCATAACGGCAGCCATGACCGGTAAAGTCCTGTCGTTCTCTCCGGTATTAAAGTTAATGATAACCGTCGGTTCATGGCGGGTCTTGCTGTCAGGCGCTTTTTTTCCGCCCTTTTTGGTATCCGTTGGAATAACCGACACATCATCGTCCGGTGTTTTAATCGGTGCCGGTTTCAGATGATATGTATAATCGCCCTGATAACGTCCGGCACTCAGATAAAATACCAGATACGGACTGTTGGTATCCGTATTCACATAATCCGAAACGATATGGCATTTATTCTTGTCCAACGGCAGGTTTTTCAGGAAAATGCAGCCTTTCTGATCGCTGTCATAAATCTTTCCGCCAAACGTAACCGTGACGCCTTTCATCGGCCGGTTATGCTCATCTACCAGCCGCAGTACCGCTTCACCATAATGCGTCAAGTCAATCACCTGCTCTTCACTGCAGTTATAGGCACTGTCAACGGCCTCTGTCAGCAGAAGGTGCCGTTCTACATTGGAATAGTCCGTTTCCTTCTCGAAAATAATGGTAACATCCCCGTCCGTGTAAACCTCGTTCTGTTCGTGGACTTTTTCAAGGATGAAATCCTTATAGCGTGTCAGATCATAACGGAAGGTATAACGGTTAGCGTCCGCATCATACTGATAATCCACCAATGCCTCCTGACTGCCCCAGTATTGGAGCATATCCTCCCGTAAATCGAAACGGGCGGATATATCATGCTCATTGTTATACTGAAAGGCTGATAACCGCACCCCTTGCAGACAGTTGTTGTCATCCGCTTCAAGATACAGATACAGTTTGCCGTCCTTTGTTTTTTGCAGATAATAATCACTGATCTGCGGCTTCGTATTATCCACTTTGACAGGAAAAGTAAAATATTCCCGCCGCTTGGGATTGCCGTCTGTGCCTACGGTAGACGCTGATACCATATAGGTATAATCTCCTTCGGGCAGGGTATCCATCAGTTCAAAGTATTGATAGAGCATCGTCCGCTTGCTTTTTTCTGTAAAGTTATTATTCGGTGCAGAAGTAGGATTCATGTAGGACGAAATATCCCCGAAATTCTGGCAGAACAGCAAAATACCCCTGTCGTTATAAAGGCTGATGGTGTAATCCAGCGCATCCCGCAGGATATAAATATCCGGCAGCAATACGCAGGGATAAGCATAGACATCCTCCGGAATATGCAGATAGTCGTGCAGGCTTCTTTTACCGAAGGCAATCGAGGTCGGCAGTTGTTCAAAGCCGAACACATTGATACCCGCTGTTTCGGAAAAAGAGGAATCTACGCCAAAGGAGGATACAATCGCCAGTGTGCTTTTGATAGCCGGATAAAAAGCTTCGTCATGGTAAATATTATCCGGAAAAATCTCCCCTTTGGCCCAGTCACCGCAAAAGCCCGTAAACGGTAAATGCAGACTTACTGACTCATTTTCGGACAGACACACAAAGCCATCCACAAAGAAACCGTTCTGAAAAAGCCGGCTGTGCTGTGTGATATAATCCTCATGGAGCTGAATCGTTACGGTAAAGGTTTTCCGGCTGTAGGGCGCTACCATGACCCGTTCAATGGGCTGACGACCGACAGAAAAAGTAATATCCGCCTGTGAAAGAATATTCTCCGGCATAAAGGTATGAATATAGTGTGTATGTCCCTGCTCATCCTCTGTTGTTTTCCAGCCGTCCGTCTGCAATATACAGGATGGTGTATAGGTCAGACGCTCATCGGAAAGGTTATGCACCGTAAACGTAAAGCTGTACTTTCCTTCGGTACTGTCGCCGAGGGAAGCCTTCGGACGGCCGTCATTGACGGTCAGATACGCTTTGGTATGGAGCGCCTTGTCTAAATTGATACCGCCGGCTCCCTGTAAACGGGGACTGTAATATAACGGCTGTTCCGTGTCATGGCAGGGCAGAATATCGGCGGTACTCATCATCAGTGAATAAAGATACTCCTCTAATCCCGCCGGCGAGTCATAATCCCCCCTGCCCGTATCATAGACAGACTGTTTCAGCAGACAATAAGCACCTGCCGCACACGGTGACGACATAGACGTACCCGACATTACGCCAAAGCCCTGACGGTCAAGCGAGGAAAAAATATTATCGCCTGGTGCGGTAATATCCGGTTTGAGTGTTAAATCGGCTTTCACACCGAAGGAAGAATATTCCGTAATCGCCCCTGCGTGTGGCTGCGGCTCTTCCTTCATACTCTGACTGGAACAAATCGCTACCGTCCCCTGCGGATGTTCTGCAAAGTATGCCTTCTGGGCGCTGTCCACCGTATAGACAAAGAAATCCGAATGGTCATTCGTCTGTTTCATACGGCTGTTCTTTTCCTTTTTAATGACCACTACCGCATAGCAATGATACTGTATAGAGCGCTTGACCAGTGTTTCAATCGGAATGGCACTTTCATCGACTACCGCAATTTTCCCGTTCAGGTCTTTTCCCTGAAAATCCCTTAACTGACCGGTGCCGTTGAGATAGACATACTCTACCCTGTCGATTTCCACTTCATCCTCCGCCCCGTCCTGTTCATCGTTATGCGAACCAATGGATAAAGCCATCGTTTCCCCGTAAATTTCGTCAAAGGAAATATTCGCATAGATCATGGTGCTCGGCGCACGGTTTTCATCGTTAAAAATCATACTGTAATGGGTGGCATACACCGCATCCGGCACCGAAGCCGCTACCGAAAAAGCCCCGTCCAGACTCGACGGACTGCAAACCGTATTATAATGGACATAGGAAACCGGCACTTCGTCCAATCCCATCGCATAACCGTTATACGCATCATTACCGGCGGAGGCCACTACCGCCGTACCGCTTTGCATCAGCTTTTCATAAAGCTGACGGCCTTCATAGTCATGCGTCAGATATTCTATCGCACCATAACTGCAGTTGATGACATCCGGACTCAGCTTGACCGCATCATCCAGCGCCGCTACAATTGCATCATCCTGCAAACGGCCGCTCTGGTCTTCAATCTTGAACAGCGCTAACTGGGCATCATACGCCGTTCCTTTGAAATCGAATTCGCCTTTGCCGCCGTTATTGCCCGCCGCAATCCCTGCTACATGGGTACCATGCTGAAGGCCTTCCGTTTTACAGATATTGTCGTTTTCGCCGTAATCATAGGCATAGACGATTTTTCCGTTATAGAAAATGTCCTCTATCTTATAACGTGCCTGTATCCCGAACCCGATATTCTGATGAATCGCCTTGACAATCATATCCGTACAGCGGTAAAACTCCGGCGCAACAGAAAATACTTTATGATGCACATTGAATTCATTGTCAATCACGGCAATCAGCATATGCTTTCCCGTATAGCCTGCTTCATAAGCCGAACGTATTTTGATACTGGATTTAGATGCCATGCCGTAGGTATCATATTCCTTTTTATCCTCCGGTGTTTCTTCCTCTGACGGTTCCGTATCCTCTTCCGATGGTACCGCATGGGATGACACAACGGAGGACAGCGCTACCGAGCGCACACCGCTGATCTGCCGGATCGTTTCGATGGCCGAAGATGGTATACTGACGGTAAAGCCATTCGTAATGGCGCAATAGGAACGGCTGTCCGTGAAATCGGCTGTCGGACATTCCGCAAGAATCTGCTGTCGGAGCGTTTTCTGACGGGAATGGATGTCATCAGCGGCCTGCTGTCCTTCCGATGACAGCAGAAAGGCGCTGAAGTCTGTATACCCGTCCGGATGTTTTTGGTATTCATCCATGAGCGCCGCATCCGACAACGTCACAATCACAAGCGCTTCCTCGTCGGATTCCTGCGGCGGAACAGCCGTTTGTGCGGCGGCTGTCACCGTTCCGGCACCGTACAGCATAACGGCAGACAGTAATAAACTGAGAATCCTTTTCATGATGATAACTCCTGTTTCATAATAGCCAATGGATAGAAAAACAAAGCACAAAGAATGTTCTTCCCTGTGCTTTGTTGCAGAAAGGCATTTTTATGGCTCACAGTACATTGCACATTGCACATTGTACATTGTCAATTGCTTACTGTTCTGCGCCGTACTGTGCATAGTAGGCATCAATAGCGGCCTTGAGCGTATCGTCAATAATAACTCTGCCTTTATATTCCTTATTATAAAGATGCTCGATCACTTCCGCCATCGTAACAATAGCCGTTGTTTTCAGACCATACTTTTCCTCGATCTCACGGAGCGCACTCTTACTGCCCTGACCACGTTCCATTCTGTCAACGGAAACAACCAGTCCTACCGGCGTAACATCGCCCTGTGCCTTGATAATCGGCAGGGTTTCCTCAATGGATGTGCCGGCGGTAGTAACGTCCTCAATGATAACGACCTTATCGCCGTCCTGCATCGGACTGCCCAGCAGAATCCCCTTATCACCGTGATCTTTGATTTCCTTACGATTAGAGCAGTAGCGGATATCGGTATCATACTTTTCAC
>ONYQ01000046.1 GCA_900322145.1 uncultured Eubacteriales bacterium | reverse complement strand
CCTTGGCCCATCGGCCGTTGCCGTCCATGATGATGGCGACATGACGCGGGATGCGCGTCGGGTCAAGTTGTTGTATTTTGTCGCTGAGTGATGCCATGATTGAATTGCTTTACTCGATATAGTTACACTTGATGCAGCGCTTGCCAAACTCATAGGATGCCGTGAACATGGCAAAAAGTAATGCGGCGCTGAATGGTTTCGAGGATAGAATGTCTTTCCGCTGTGCGGATGTCTTTGACTTATTGCCGTCCCTGTCCAAAAGTGAAGGTTTTGACTTCATCATTCTTGACCCGCCGGCCTTTACCAAATCAAGGGCAACCGTCAAAAGTGCGGCAAGGGGCTATAAGGAAATCAATCTTCGTGCGATGAAGCTGCTGCCGAGAGGCGGCTATTTAGCGACCTGTTCCTGTTCACATTTCATGCAGGATGAACTGTTCCGCAAAATGCTGGTAAAAAATAACAAAAATACTTTACTTTCGATGATAATTATGTTAAAATAATAGACAGCAATGGGACTTTCTGCCATTTACTGTCTTTCACGCTTTTAGGATAAGGGGTGAATATCCGTATGCCGATTTTTGCGTTTATTCTGTTAGGCATCCTGCTGTGTGCCTTTGCAGGTCTTGCCTTTTTCTTTTTCCTGTATGACCATCGTGATAAATACTATCGGTTTGAGGATGACGCAGTAATGACCGGAAAGGATTTTTTCTGTGAATTCCGGCGTTTCGGCGGCGAGGAAAATATAGAAATTTCCTTCAAGCTGATTTATGAGGGCGGTGAAACGGCAGAGCTGTTATACTGTAAAACGGTGGCTGACGGTTCCCGCAGCAAGAAGAAGCTTTATACCATACCGAAGGAAACCGTTGATAAGCTGAAGGCGATTTATCGGGAGCATTGTGTGCCGGTGTTGGCGGATGCGCCCGAAAAAGAGGATATTGCGGCGGATGCCCCGACGGTAGTGGTATGCTTTGCGGCGGATGAGGATAAGGAAAGCTATACGATCAGCAGCGATCAGGAACTGCCCGAAAAAAATCAGTCGCTTTTCACAGAAGTGGAAGATTTACTGTCCGCCTATCGGCCGCATTATCGCAGCGGTGCGGTTAAACGTCAATAAACGGTCGGCCGTGTGCTGACCTATCATAATAAAGGAGATGCAGCAAATGGGTATTTTTGATAATCTGAATCAGCCGGCCAATTCTGTACCGCAGTATCCGGTACAGGGGGGGAATCGTTCGGTGAATGTTGTTTTTCCGCAGCTGCCGGATACGTTCGAGCAGTTCAAGGCACTGCCGCAGGCGGCATTGGCGACACCGTTTGATACGGCGGCACTTACCGTACTGGCTTTTTGTTTCTATCCGCAGGATAAGGAAACCTCTTTGGCAATGGTGGATTTTCTGAAAGGTCCCCAGCCTTTGAGTAATTACGATAAATCGTTTATTGCTGACCGTTTCCGGGGGGTTGATTATATTCCCCGTTCCTATTTCAATGGTGCCACACCGCAGAATGACTATCGGCCTTCACAGCCTTATACCGTGACGGTTTCGGAAAATCCCTATTCTTATCAGAATCAGGGCTATGCGAAACTGTTTATCCGTTCCGGCGGGGCAGACAGTCCGAGAGAGGTGCTGCTCAGACAGGCCAAAGACGGCAAATGGTATTTGTGGGAGCAGTATCTTCTGGTAGGTATCCGTACACCGGAAAGCAGTAATGCCTGGGCTTAAAAAGGGGTGTGGAGAGTGTGACGGACAGTATTATTGGCCGATGGAAAATACAGGCGCTCCGGCTGTTCAATGACCGATATGAACAGATATGGGTAGAAGCACCGGTTATTTTAGCGGATAAGGACCATATTGACAGCGATAAAAAAATGCTGCAGATGGATATCCTTTTCACGGAGGATGGTTTCATCAAAATGCTGATGCCTGTGCCGGAAGATATTCCGCCGGAGGAAATCACGGCGGCGGTACAGTCCGGCGAACTGACGCTGTATGATGAAAAAACCATGCTTTTGCACGCTTTTCCTTATCGGTATGATAACGGTAAATTACTGTATGATACCGGCTTCGGCGGCAGCGGCGCAGAAGGACAGGAAAATTTCTGGGAGGAAATCATTCAGGAAAACGGAATGCTTCAATGGATGCGCTATCGTCTGCAAAAAGTCTGATTATTCCGGATACTTCCTTTCTATTATAACACACAGCGGGTCATTCTCTCCGGAAGAGGATGACCCGCTGTGTGTTGAAGGAATATATTTTACAGATAAGGTGAAGTAACCAAAGAATATTTCGCCAATGAAAAGCCGTCAGGCGGAAAGCAGATTTTTCAGACGGAGCCGGTCAGAAATCATGGCGATAAATTCGCTGTTGGTAGGCTTGCCCCGGCTGTTATGAATGGTATAGCCGAAATAGGAATTGAGTACATCCACATCGCCCCTGTCCCAGGCTACTTCGATCGCATGACGGATAGCCCGTTCCACACGGGAAGAAGTGGTATTATACTTGTTGGCAACAGACGGGTACAGCTCTTTGGTAATAGCATTGATGATTTCGGGTTGTTTGACCGACATCATGATAGAGCTTCTGAGATAATGATAGCCTTTGATATGAGCCGGCACACCAATCTGATGGAGAATACCGGTAATGGTCAGTTCAAGATCATGGTCAATGCTGTAGACCTGACAGGTTGGCAGGGGCTGTTCCTCACGGTAACAGGTGACCAGCTCGGAAATTCTGTCCAGCAAATCAGCGGTGCGGTAAGGCTTGATAACATAATAAGCGGCACCGGCACGGAGCGCTTCTTTTTCCAGCATGGCGCTGTCAAAGCTCGAAACGATTACAAAAATAGGTTTGCCGGCACGGTTGCTTTCCTTGACGGTACGCATGACACCCACGCCATCCAGACCGCTCATGAACATATCCATGAGAACAACATCCGGACAGAAGGCATCCATGTTTTCCAGCAGGCGGTGACCGTTCTTTTCGCAGAATTGTGCATCAAAGCCCTTTTCTTCAAAAAGCTCGGACGACTCCGTCATGAATTCGTTGGCTTCCTCTGCAATCAGCACTTTGATCTTTTTTTCCATAATCAATCCCCCGTTTGTATTTTCGTTGGTGTCCTAATATTACCATAAATTGGTAAATTTGGCAATAGTTAAATTGCTTTTTTGTAAAAAACGGAGTATTTCACAAAAAAGCAACCCAAAGTTCTCTGCTAATTGTTGGTAATTGTTCATAAAAATAGTAATATTTTCTGTTGCAATTGCATAGCGGATGCGTTTGGATGTATGACTATATGCAAAAAATGGTACATAAAACGGGATGCTGTCGGATATTTTTGGACAGCAGATAAGCTTTTGGAGAACAGCATGGCGATGAATGTCCGACAGAGCCTCATTTTGACATAAAAGTTGACCGTCAAGGGGAACGTGTGGTATAATACTATATTATAGTCAATCATCATAGAAAAGGAGGAATGCTGATGGAACTGCATGAAAATCGGCAGACCATACAAAGAGCCTTATTGGTAGGCATTGATACGGGTGAATATGATGCGGAATCTTCCATGAAGGAATTATATGAGTTAGTGAAAAGTGCCGGCGCTGAACCGGTGGCCAATATGATGCAGAAGCGTGACAAGCCGGACGGCACCACTTGTGTAGGGTCGGGACGGCTGGAGGAAATCACGGAATTCTGCCGTGCGCAGGAGATTGACTTCATTGTGTTTGACACGGAACTCACCCCCACACAGATACGCAATATCGAACAGGCAACGGATGTCCGTACCATTGACCGTACCATGCTGATTCTTGATATTTTTGCGATTCGTGCCAAAACCAACGAGGGTAAATTACAGGTAGAGCTGGCGCAGTTGAAATACCTGTTGCCACGCTTATCGGGCAAAGGTAAGGAAATGTCCCGACTGGGCGGCGGTGTAGGCACAAGAGGCCCCGGTGAAACGAAGCTGGAAACGGATAAACGGCATATCCGCCGGCGGATTGAGTATCTCAAGGAAGCCCTGTCGGAAATGACCGACCGCCGCAGCCGTCATCGGGAACGCCGCCGCAAGGACGGTATTATCACGGCGGCGATTGTCGGCTATACGAATGCCGGCAAATCTACCCTGATGAATACATTGACAAAGGCGGGTGTTTTATCGGAGGATAAGCTGTTTGCTACGCTTGACCCGACTTCCCGTGCATTACAGCTGCCCAATGGGGTATCGGTAATGCTCATTGATACAGTCGGACTGGTGCGCCGATTGCCGCATCATTTAGTGGAGGCGTTCAAATCCACACTGGAGGAAGCCGCCACGGCGGATATTATCCTGAATGTATGTGACGTATCGGGCGAGGAGTACCGCCTGCATTTAGACGTGACCAACCGTTTACTGCAGGAACTGGGCTGTGAAGGCAGACCCATCATTCCCGTATACAATAAGTGCGATTTAGTAGCTCATCCGGATGACATTCCGCATGACAGCGGCAGTGTGCGTATTTGTGCCAAAAGCGGCGAAGGCATGGCGGAACTGCTGCAGGCCATTGAAGACCATTTGCCCGTCAAGCTGAAATTATTCCGTTTGCTGGTACCGTTTGACAAAGCGTCATTATTGTCGGAATTCCGCAGTGTGGGAGCATTACGTTCACAAGAGTATACGGCGGATGGCATTTTAGCCGAAGTCCTGCTCGAAGAACCTCTCTGGCACAAAGCACAACCCTATACAATGTGCAATTGACAATGTACAATGTACAATTGCATTGTGTGTAGTGGTGAATTACTGTGCTATTGCGGCTGATGAAAAACTGTTTGTAAAAAAATGAACCTTCCCGTTCAAACCATTGCACATTGCACATTGCACATTGCACATTGCACATTGAACATTGAACATTGCATATTGCACATTTTACTTGGTTGCGGGCGGAAATAATGGCACAAAACGTGCATTGACATCTGAAGGGCAAGGGACTATAATGATATCTAAATATCATGAGATATTATTATATATTGTAAAAAATGCCGGTAAGGCTTTCGGTGCGGATTCAAGGAAAGCTTCGGCAAAACTGCGGAACAGGACCGCAGAACAGGGGATATTTTGATGAAGGGGTAGAAAAAACCATGACGAACTTTAATTCTCGTGTTGAATTTTATCGGTGTCCGATGGGAGCGGTACCCTTTGACACCAACATTCACTTCCGTATCAAACTTTCGAGGGAACTGCATTGTTCGGGAGCGGTATTAGCGGTCAAGGATGACCGTTTCGGCGATACACTGGTCAACGGTATGTATTGGGCTGGTGAGGTTGACAACGGCTATGAGATATGGGAATGTGACCTCAGAATTGACCGTGTGGGACTGTATTGGTACCATTTTATCCTTGATACCTGCTATGGCCGCCGCTTTATTATGAAGGGCTACGGCAGTGAGGGCTTTATTACCGACAGTGACTGGGAACCCCGCTTTCAGCTGACCTGCTACGATAAGGATTTTACTACGCCTTCCTGGTTGCCGGGCGGTATCATGTACCAGATTTTTCCGGACAGATTCTGCTTTTCCGGTGAGAAAAAGAAGGGTATCTATCCCGATAAGAAATTACAGACAGAATGGGACAGAATTCCGGATTGGCGGCCGAATGAATTCGGCATGATTACGAATTCCGACTTTTTCCAGGGCGATCTCAAGGGTATTACCATGAAACTGCCCTACTTACATTCGCTGGGCGTTACCTGTATTTATCTCAACCCTATCTTTGAAGCCTATTCCAATCACCGCTATGACACGGGCAACTATGAAAAGATTGACCCGATTTTGGGAACGGAAGAGGATTTCTGTGAACTGTGCGCCGAGGCGAAAAAGTTAGGGATTCATATCATCAATGACGGTGTATTCAGCCATACCGGCAGTGACAGTATTTACTTTAACCGTGAGAACCGTTACGATACGCTGGGGGCGTATAATTCAAAGGAATCTCCCTATTATACATGGTATAAGTTTATCGAGTGGCCGAATATCTACAATTCATGGTGGGGCTTTGATACCCTGCCGGAAGTGGAGGAGCTTTCCAATTCCTTCAATGAATATATCAACGGTGAGGACGGCATTATCCGCCGTTGGATTCGCAAGGGCAACAGCGGCTGGCGTCTGGATGTAGCGGATGAACTGCCCGATGAATTTATCGAATATATCCGTGAGGCCATCAAGACGGAAGACCCTGAAGCATTATTGCTCGGTGAAGTCTGGGAAGATGCTTCCAACAAGGAAAGCTATGGTTCCCGCCGCCGTTTCCTGTATGGTAAGGAACTGGACAGCGTTATGAACTATCCGTTCCGTGATGCGATTCTCGGCTTTTTGGATTGCGGCGATGCCCGTGATATGCTGGAAATCGTGCTGAACGTACTGGAAAATTATCCCCGTCCCGTTATCCGTTCCCTGATGAATCTGCTCGGCACACATGATACGGAGCGTGTAATTACGCTGTTGTGCGGTGAACGTCAGCATGGACGTGGCCGTGAATGGCAGGCGGCTACCAAACTGTCACCCGAACAGAGAGCCTATGGTCTGTCAAGAATGAAACTCGCCAGCGGTATTCTGTATACCCTGCCCGGTGTACCGTGTATTTATTACGGCGATGAAGTCGGCGTGGAAGGCTACAAAGACCCGTTCAATCGAGCTACTTTCCCGTGGGGAAAAGAGGACAAAACGCTGTTGGATTGGTATCAGCGTTTAGGCGCTATGCGTCATGCCTGCGGCTGTCTGGCGGATGGTGATCTCATCAATTACGGCTCTGCCGGCCGTACAATGGCCTATATCCGTCAGGATGACAAGGAAATGCTGTTATGCGTGTTTAACGGTGCGCATGAAACGATTACTTTCCGTGTGCCGGAAGAATTCATTGGCGGTGAAACCTACATGAATACCCAGCTCGAAGGCGAATGGCTGACCATTCCGATGAATGAATGTGCGTTTGTTCGTGCGAATGTGCCTGAAAAGAAACCTGAGCCGGTAGCAGAAGAAAATACCGCAGAGGAAGAGAACGCAGAGGAAACGGAAACGGCTGTAGAGCCGGTAGCGGCTGAAATTGACCCCGATCCGGAAATTGCCGATATCCTTGCAACGGATTAAAATAGTATATAGTAACGTACAAACCCGTCGGTTCGTGTGTGAACCGACGGGTTTGTTTTGGCTGTTGATGGGGGAAGGTGCCGGAAAGATGCCGGCACATTGATTAGTTAACGGCAATAGGATGGTTGTCCTCTGCGCTGATGCGGTCTCTGAATAACAGAGAGATGCACCATAATGCGGACAGGGCGACCAGTGTATAAATGATCCGGCTGATAACACCGGTCTGACCGCCGCCGATCCATGCCACGAGATCAAACTGGAAAATACCGATAGAACCCCAGTTCAATCCGCCGATAATCAGTAAGATCAATGCGATCCTGTCGAGCATCGCTGCGACCTCCTCTTTACGGGTGAACCGTCATTTTGTCCGAACGGCGCTATAGGCTGTCCGGCGAAGCCTGCCGCCGAAAGACCGTTCGGACATACAAAAGACACAGACGGTGCTTTCATTGGTCAGGAAGGTATCCGGAAAACAGAACGCTGTCCGGATAATGATAGTGTTGACCGTTTCAGCGGTTTTATACTATGTACATTGTTTATTGGAGAACGTTCATGTAAATGGCGCATTTGGATAGCGAGAGACGGGCTTTTTTGAGGTGCTTATAAACGGTGGTGGGACGGATATGTAATTGTGCGGCAATATCCGGCACTTTTTGGTTTTCAAGATAATAAAGCATCAGGCAGATTTTCTGCTTTTCGGTGAGTTCCAGCTTCATGGCGGCTGACAGGAGTTTTTTCATTTGTTTGATGCGGTGTGAATTGGACGCATGAGCCTGTCCGCAATATTGTTCCATCGCTGCATAAGTTTCTATGGCATCACTGAGGTATAGTAATCGTTGTTTCATTCAATCTCTCCATTTCGTGTCTGTGTTTTTTGCGCAGTTCCTCGGCAATTTCGGTGGTGTCACGACGCATCGCTTTCAGGACGCTGATGTCGTAATTGATACGGCTGAGTTCTTCGGGGGGAGCAATTTTAAGTTTTTGCTCCAGAGTTTGGATGCTGTTTTTGAGAATAGCGGCGCTGTTATCGTATTTCTGCGCCCATTCCTGAAAATAGTTAGACATGGTTTCCTCTCTTTCCTACACATAATGTGTAATTATATTGGTGAATCAAACGGCTCTGCAGCAGACATAACGCTGTCAGGCCGTTATTTTTTGTCCCTATATTTCTTATTATACACGGTTTTTGACAAAAATCAAGACAAAATCGAAAAAATGTTCGATAAATATCGAAAAAAATTTTCGGCAGGGATAAGTTTCTTCACATGACAAAAAACTCTTGAAAATACACTAAATGTGTGGTATAATGCTTTCAGTCATATAAAAGGATACACAAGGGGGATAGCCGGGCTTTTTGTGTATGACAAAATGAGGTGATGTATGTGACATTAGGAGATAAGATCAGACAGTTGAGAAAACGGGCGCAAATGACACAGGCAGAGCTTGCCGTCCGGTTAGGCATTTCGGCTTCGGCGGTCGGTATGTATGAACAGGACAGGCGGGAGCCGGACAGTAAAATACTGAACAAGCTGTGTGAGGTATTCAGCGTGTCGGGGGATTATTTCATCGGTGCATCAGAAAAACCGTTGTCCGGTGAAGCGGTGGATGTATCGGAGGTATTCGATGAATTTACGAGCCGTCTGGCGATGCAGGAGGGATTGATGTTTGACGGTGTACCGTTGAGTAATGAGGACAGGCGCAAGATCATTGATGCCTTGCAGGTAGTGGCGGCGATCGCAAGACAACAGCATAAGAATGAAACGAACCATAAAAAATAGCGGGAGGGAAGCGGATGCAAAAAACAGAGGCACAGGTCAGACGGCTCATCAGGCAGTACCATAGTGCAGAGCCGGAGACGCTGTGCGAAAAAATGGGGATTATTACGTTGGAACAGGATCTGCCGCAGTGTGTGAACGGTTTTACGGTGGAAATGAACGGGATGCGCTTTATCGTTCTGAATGATGCGCTGGATTACTATAAAAGGCGGTTCACGCTGGCGCATGAGCTGGGGCATATCGTACTGCATAAAGGAACGAATTCTCTGCGGCTGAGCTGCAACACGGATTTTTGTGTGACAAAGTATGAAAGAGAGGCTGACAGCTTTGCGGCATGGCTGTTGCTGCTGCTCGAAATGTCGGAACTCAACGGGAGGGAAAGCGTTACAGCGGAAGATGCCGCAAAAATTGCACATATTCCCCTATCGGTAGCGGATAATGCCTTTCGTACCTGATGGGCAGTAACAAACAGGCGGGTGATGTAATGAAACGGTATATCAGACGGGAATATGCAGAAGAGGGACCCGGCTTCGGTATTTATGACGAAACGGGAATGCTTCTTTATCGTTTGACGCAGGAGGAGGATAAACACAGAAAAAGACTGTATTTATCGGATACCAATGACCGGCGGTTAGCGGAACTGATGCACAAACAGCTCATGGTGCATTATTTTACGATCCGCTGTTCCTCCGGCTTCTATGTTCTGATACCGGCTGTCAAGGAATGTTTTGTTTTTTATATCTACGGCAGTACCTATCGTTTTGCGGGCGATATCGCCGCCGGCCGTTTCTCTTTATTTGACGTGGACAAAAGCCCTGTCATGACGCAGAAAAAATGCTGGACGGTGGGCGGTGACGGTTATGAGATTGAATTGTACCTGCCGGAACAGGAAATTTTTGCGCTGTGTGTGGCGCTGTGTGCGGCACTGTATATTGCCGCCGCCGAGGAAAGCGCAGTTCCTTCGGGGTGATGCCGGCGTGAGAAAGGACGATAATTTGTGACGAAAAAATGGAAAAAATCGGCAGGGCTTTCTTGACAGAAAAGACGGTTTATTGTATGATGATACTATAGCAAAGGATGATGCCATGCGAAAATGGCGTGTTTTGCTGTATGACCGCCGGAATTATCCGGACGGCAATTATCGTTAAAGGAGAAGATAGTGATGAAAAGATTAGGAGCAACTGTATTGGCAGTCATGGTGATGCTGTGTCTGGTGCTGACCGCAACAGCCTGCGGCAATAACGGAGGCGGCTCTGCCAACAGCGTGGTCGGTACCTGGAAGCTGAAATTGGATGCTGAAAAAGCACCGGAAGATCAGAAGGCTATGGTACAGATGATGGTCGGCATGATGGATATGACGATGGTATTTACCAATGACGGCAAAGTAAAAGTTGATATGTCCGTCAGTGCGATGGGACAGTCCAGCAGCACCAATACAGAAGGTACCTATACACAGACCGGCAATAAAATCAAGGTAACCGGTACGGAAACTTCCGGCGGTCAGACGGTAGATACAGACGGTGAAATGGAAATCAGAGACGGTAAGCTCTATTTTATTGCCCCCGCTGACTCAGACGGCAAGGTTGAAAATACAGACTATATGTACTTCGAGAAGCAGTAATCCATACGGGAACGACTAAAAAAACGGTCGATATTAAATTGTAAGGAGTGTATCGGAATGAAAAAGCTCGGTCGTGTCATCATGGTTGTATGTGCTGTTATGCTGATGGTTGTTATGGCAACAGCCTGCGGCGGCAGTGAGGATGCCAAAACACTGAATGTGGAAGGAAGCTGGAAAAGAGCCTTGAATGATGGGATGCTGACACCGGAACAGGTGCAGATTTATACTACCTATCTCGAAGGTTTGCCGTCACAGGATGTCGTTCTTAAATTTGAGTCCGGCAGTAAGCTGACGGTTACCGCCAAAGTGGACGGTAAGGAAACCAGCAGTGAAGGCTCCTACCGTGTGGAAGGGGACTATGTTACCGTGATTGACCCGACGGGTTATGCTGCCGGTACGGCAGGTACTTTTAAGATGTCACGCAAAAATGACCGTTTGCTGATAGAAGGTTCGGAATATCAGTATGTCTGCTTTGTTAAGCAGTAAAGATATACCGGCATGAGCAACCATGCAATAAGAAGAAACGAAGCGGACAGTATTTCTGTCTGACGGATAAGGGCTGATGATTTCCGTATGAGGTCATCAGCCCTTGCTTGTGTGCCGCATCACTTTTTTTTGTTTCCTGCCTCCCCTTCAGGGGAGGTGCCGAGCGTTAGCGAGGCGGAGGGGTTCTTGTTTTTGTGCAATTTTCAAATTTGCTCATTTATAGTATAATGGTTATGGCTGATAAGAGGTAATCTTTTGGAATGGAGATAACAGCGATGATGAAAACGACAGTAAAATGGGTAATGGCAGGTCTGGCGGCGGTAACGGTCGGTATACTGTCGGCTTGTACGGGAACAACCACACAAAATACCGCTTCTTCGGTGCTGTCTGCCATATCCGCCGTGAGCAGTACGGCATCGGATACGGATGTAACGGAAAGCACTGAACCGATAGGCTCTGTGGCGGAAAGCCGTACAGAACAGAGTACCGCACCGGCGGAAAGCAGTACGGTGCAAAGTACCGCACCGGCGGAAAGCATTATAACATCGGATACGGAGGTTGAAGAAAGCCGTCAGTCGGCAGTAACGTCCGCCATTGAGGGCAATCATCCTTCCTATTTAGTCGGTCATTGGGCGCTGAAGCTGGATACATCAGGACTGGAGGATGACGCCCAGTCAGAAGCCTCTGAACGCATGGCGAATACATCTATGATTCTCTATGCCAACGGTACGGCGGTAGGCATTACCTATGACAGCCGCATTGACGGCGAATGGGGCGAGGCGAACGGCTATGTTTATGTAACTTTGGGAACAGCAACGGAATATTTCCGCTATTATGTTGATACACTGGAAAGTATGAACTATGCCGGCATGAGTTTTATCCGATAAATAACAAAAATGTAAAATGTTTTTTAGGTATGGTCGTTGACAGACGATTGCTAAATACGCTATAATGATGCTAAAAATATATAATAGGAGGAGCTTTGACATGAAAAAAATTCTGACGATTCTTTTAGCCGCTTCCTTATCCGGCGCTATGCTCATCGGCATGACTGCCTGCAATAACGGCGGCAATTCCGATGGCACTTCCGGCAATAATTCGGTGGTCAATCCCTTTGCACAGTTTGCCAGCACTCCGGACGGGGGCGCTTCTTCTACGGTTTCACAGACAACGGATGTTGCATCGAATGTAATAACACCGTCACAGCCGAGTGAAGTATCTTTCCCGACCAGTACGGTTTCTGTTCCGGCGGAATCCAGCATCAACACCCAACCGAGTACGGTTTCGGTTTCCGTTTCGAGCGACCCGTGGGATGATGACAGCGACCCGTGGGATGACAGCGACCCGTGGGATGACAGCGAACCTTCCTTTGAAATCAGCAGTGTTACACCGAAGGGACAGGTCAATCCTGCTTATGCCGGTCACTATACCATGAAGATTGACTTCGACAAAATTGACTGGTCACAGTATGGTATCACAGAAGTATCCGGCGTGGATATCCAGCAGTATATCGAACAGTATAAGTCCTATTTTGAAATGATTGAGATGCAAATGACCCTGAATGCGGATGGTACTGCCTCGGCTTCTGCGAATGCGATGGGTCAATCCAGCAGTACGGATGACGGTTCCTGGACCGCAGATGGTACAACCGTTTATATTACCTTATCCGGTTCAACAGCCGCTTTTGTCTATAATAACGGTGTGCTGACCGGCGGCGATACGCCCTATATGTACTTTGTCAAGGATTGATAACAAGCGTGACAGCAACGGCAGAGCTTCTGTCACTTGTTCCGCAAAGGAGATAGCATGATGAAAAAGATGATGACCGTATTTTTTGCCGCTTTGTGTGCCGGAACGATGCTGCTGGGCATGACAGGGTGCGGCGGTTCTTCCGATGGAACGCAGAATTCCGGTGTGGTGAATCCGTTTGCTTTGGCCGGTGTGTCTGACCCGACAGCACAGACAACCAATTCTACACCGGCACCAACACCGACACCGACTCCGATACCGGGCGATAATTCCGCCGTGACGGGCAGTTGGACGATGAATATTGATTACAGCGGCATGGATGA
Source organism: uncultured Eubacteriales bacterium (assembly GCA_900322145.1). Lineage (GTDB taxonomy): Bacteria > Bacillota > Clostridia > Oscillospirales > Acutalibacteraceae > UBA1213. The sequence goes on along the minus strand of ONYQ01000046.1, from coordinate 7,684 downwards.
AGAAACAGCCGCACAGTATCATGCCAGTTTCGATTCTATTTCCATGACGATGGCATTCAATGACGGCGGTGTGATGACGACCCATGCCGTCAATACCACGACAGGTCAAACGAATGACACGACCGGTTCATGGGCGTTCAGTGATAATATCCTGACGCTGAGTATGTCGGATGGCACGGTGAGTAAATTCTCCTATCAGAATGGAGTGCTTCGCTGTACCGATGCAGGGTCTACTATGGTTTATCTGACTCGTGGCGGTTCCGCACCGACACCGCAGACTTCTGTGCCGACACCCACGCCGACACCGACTCCCGAACCGGACGGATCGGCATTGGTTGGTGTGTGGCATATGTCGCTGGATTTATCCGGCTTTGACGAGGCAACAGCCGAGCAGTACCGTCAGCTTTTTGGCGGTACGGCAATGACGATCACGCTGAATGCCGACGGCAGTTATCAGATGGCCGCCACGAATGCCTCTACCGGTCAAAGCCAGAATTCTTCCGGTACCTGGTCAATGGCCGGCAATACCGTGACCATGACCGACAGCAATACCGGCGGTTCGGAGAATTTCACCTATGCGAATGGCCGTCTTGCCAGTCTGGAAACCACTTTCATGTACTTCACTAAATAAATGGATATATTCCCTTACAGGACCGCTTTCTGCTCCCATCGGAACAGAAAGCGGTCTTTTGCTTATATTGATGTTTGTGAAAGGGGCGGCGCTATAGCAGAAGGCACTTTTCGTGAGTACGGAAGCTATAGCTGACTTTTTTGGGAAATGTGAAACAGACACTTTACGCTCAGAACAATGTGTGCTATAATAAAAAAGATGAGAAAACGAGTTGATGTGACTCGTTTTTGTGGCATTCTCACAACAAACTACACAAGAAAGGGATGTTATCATGAAAAAAAGAATGGCAACCGGTCTGTTGGCACTCTTGTTGTCGGCGGCTGTTACTGTGCCGGCCGTATCGACAGCACTTCCTGTCATGGCTGCCCAAACGATTTCACTGTCCTGGTCAGTGAATACCGTAGAAACAACCATTACCATGCCGAGTAAGGCGCAAACGGCATTTGATACAGCCATGCAGTCCTATACCGGCGAAGCACTCACTCCTTTGGCGTATTATTCCCTGCAGGTAGTATCGGGCTACAACTTATGTTTCCTGTGCCGTCAGGGCGGCGCAAACGGTCAGCCCGCCGTACTCAAACAAGTCGAGATTTATCAGAACGGCAACGGCAGCGAATGTACCGTGTCCAGTGTACAGGACTTTGACCTGATGGACTATATGGATAATTACAGAGTGCCTCTGGCAGATGACCCGGCACCCGGCAGTTCTGAAATTGTTTCCAATCCCGGACGCAGTGCGCTGCCGGAAGAAGCCGCCGCAGTTTATGAGCAGAGTCTGCGTCTGATTGACGGCGTACAGTATGACCCGTTGGCCTATCTCGGCAAACAGCAGGACGGCACTGATACCAACTATGCGTATCTGTGCTATACCAGCACCGTGACACAGCACCCGGATGTGTATATTGATGTCGTCATTGTACAAAAAAATGCAGAAGGCAAGCTGTATCTGAAAAGCACTCATTCCCTGTTGGGCAAACGGACATGGCACCCTGCCGTGAACGGTCTGCTGAACTATACCTTTGAGGGTGATAACCAGTACACGGCCGGCTATGCAGAGGGTACACTGTCACTGACAGCCGAAGAAGCCGGTACCTATCAGCTGTATTGGGCGGATGACAGCAATGCTTTGGACGGTTACTATCCCATCGGTAAGCTGAAGCTGAAGGCCGGTGAGACGGGTACTATCCACATGGGTTATCATACGGCCATTCCGGTTGGTGCCAGAAGAGTAATTGCCACGACCGGTTCTACCTTTGTAGCGGATGCGTATTCTGTCTGGAACATTCCTTATGACAAGCGGCTGAGCTGGGACAACACGGAAAAACCGCTCTATACCTTCAATACCTTCTCCGATATCCACATTGACAAAGGCAGTCTGTGGTATGTCAATGCAGAAGCTAACCTGAAACAGGCATTGAAATTCAGTGTCAATAAGGACGTTGACTATATCGTGGTATCCGGTGACGTTGTGACGAACGATTCCGGCCCCGATAAGGAATGGGATGCTTATCAGAAAGTACTCAGCCGCAGTGATTATGTCAATCCCGTATGGGAATCTGACGGCAACCACGATATGCGCCAGAGCGTCAGCAGTGGTTTGAAATCCTTCGTCAAGGGTTCCGGTACGGACGGTTCCGACAGCGGTTTATCCTATTTCAGCATGACCGAGGAAAAGACCGGCGACCTGTTCATTTTCATGTCACTCGAATTAAGCAAGTCCCCGCAGTCCAGCGAGGAATTTTCCGATAAGCAGTTGGCATGGGTGACAAAGCTGTTGGAAGAAAACGCTTCCACCCGTAACGTGTTCCTTGTACAGCACGCTCCTGTCAAGGGTTTTGGTGCCGGTGACAGAATGAGCAATCCGTATTATAAAGGCCTGCTCAACACGGATTATGCCTCTAACCAGAAATTCAAGGAACTTTTGCTGAAATATCCGAATATCGTGTTCCTGTCCGGCCATACACATGAAGATTTCGTGATGAATTATAACTATGACGATGCCAACGGCACCGCCGCCCATATGATTCATACACCTTCCTTAGCCGGTTCCACTATGCCGAACAGTTCCGATGACGGACTGGAACGCAACGGCGGCAAGGGCTTCAATTCACAGGGCTATTATGTAGAAGTTTATCGCAACAGCATTATTTTCTATGGTGCGAATATCACCGACGAGAAGATTTATCCGCTTTACAGCTACATTATGGAAGGCGGCCGTGACAGCTCTTCTCCGATGGGTACCGAACCGGCTCCGCTGAATCTCACCGGACAGACAGTAGCCGCACAGGATATTCTTCAGAAAACCAAGGCGATTCTGGAACGCTGTTACGCTTATGCTTCCTATGATGCTTATCAGGCACTGAAAAAGCTGTACTATCAGTACCGTAATGAGATCAGTATTGATACGGCTGTTATGAGTCTGTTTGAGCAGAGAATCAATGCACTGGCGCATTATACCGGTGACGTTGAATATCATCCCCTGTTGGATACTTATTACTTTATCAATAACAAGAAGTGGGATAAGGTCTATGCCTATGCCTGGAACAGCTCTTCCGATAAATTAGCGGAATGGCCGGGCGTTAAATTGGATAAGGTCGGCACGAATGATGACGGCAACGATGTTTATGCAGTTCACTTTGCAAGTGCCGGACAATACGGTAATCTGATTTTCGATGCCGGAAGCAATCAGGCACAGACCGTTGATATTGATCTGACAAAGTATGCCGGAAACGCTTTCTATATCGGTAGTTCTTCCGACAGTAAATACACCGTCAAGAACTGTTCGTGGGATGACGGCAATAATCCTCCGCCGCCTCCTGAACCGGAAGAACAATCCTTGTTCCTGCGGTATTATGTAACGGATGAACATGACTGGACAAAGCTGGATACGGCTTTCACCAAAAACAGCGACGGTCAGATCATTGCCCGTTATACGGCTTCGTCCGATAAGACCTTCAGTTTCTGCGTGTTTGATGATACGGACAAGCAATATTACTGCGTATCGGAAAGCCAGAAATTCACCTATGCCCCCGGTGAGGAGCAGACCTATACACTCACGGCTATGAGCAGTCGAGGCAAGAGCATTTCCGTTTATGGTCTGGCGGATAAGAGTACCCTCGACCTGATTTACGACCCGCTCACCAAAAAGATTACGGTACGCTGTGAAGCGAAAGAACCGGAAAAACTCGCTAACCTTTCCACCTGTTCGGCAGAAACCATTCAGAAGGGCGCTTCCGTTACCGTAAATGCGAAAGCGACCGGCGGCACCGGCGGCTATACCTATGGTGTCTATTATAAGAAGCAGAGCAGTACCAAATGGTCAGCGGCGCAGAGCTATCAAGATAATCCCACCGTGACCTTCACACCGGCCGCCGCTACGGTTTATGATATCTGTGTCAAGGTGAAGGACAACAGCGGTACGATTGCCAAGCAATACTTTACCGTAACGGTGAATGATACGAAACTGTCGAACCGTTCCACGCTTTCAGCGGATACCATCAAAAAGGGTAAGTCAGTCATAGTGAATGCCAAAGCAACGGGCGGCACCGGCGGTTATACCTATGGTGTGTACTATAAGAAGCAAACGGCCACCAAATGGGCTGCGGCGCAGAGCTATAAAGCCAACAGTACCATTACCGTTACGCCTGCGGCGGCTGTAACCTATGATATTTGTGTCAAGGTGAAGGACAGCAGCGGTACGATTGCCAAGAAATACTTTACCCTTACAGTAACACGGTAATATATCGTGGAAAGGAAGTTGCCTTTATGAAATTATCCGCTAAAATCGGCTCCCTGCTGGTTGTGTGCCTGATAGCTGTTTTGTCTGCCGGCTGCGGCGGTACATCTTCCGGTGAAACATCGGGAAAAAATACGCCGTTTGAACGGTTCTCATCAGCGGAAACGTCAGCCGGCAGTACCGCATCACAGAAAGCATCCACAGCGGAAAGCCCGGCGGTACCGGTCAGCAGTGTTCCGTCCCCGCAAGTGTCCTCGCCGGCGGCGACGATCTCTTCTCCTTCTGCGGAAGAATGGATTGAAGTGCCGCCGGTAGTCGGTCTGACGGCCGCAGAAGCGGATAGTATGCTGAAAGGAGCCGGCCTGACAGTGTCCGTGTCAGAGGTTTACAGCGATGCTTTTTATCCGGGTTATGTTATCGAGCAGATTCCTTCGGACGGCATCCGTCTGCATAAGGGGGATAAGGTACAACTGACCGTCAGTCTGGGGACGGAACCTTCCCACACAACAGAAAGTTCTGTTTCGCCGGAACCCTCTGAGGACCCTGCCGCACAGGAAAAAGCCATTCTCCAGCATTATGCGGAAACGATGCCCACTGCCGGAACGCTTAAAACGATGGCACCCTATACCACATCATGGAAAATCAATCAGTTTGTGATAGATGACCTGAACCATGACGGCAGTCCGGAATTGGTCGTGCAGTATTATTGCGGCGTGTCCTCGGAAGGCGCTTATGCCGTTCATAATGAAAAGCAGGGGATTGCGCTGAAAATATGCAAGGTAGTGAACGGCGGTGTGATAGAGTATGCCAATACCGCCGATCTGAATTACTATATCCGTTTAGCAGGGGCGGATATCGGTCAGAATCCGGAAATTACCGATGAGCTGTTTATTGACGAGGACGGTTCTTTGGGAATTCTGACGACCAGAACCCACAGAGGAAGCGATACTACTTTGCTGTATAACATGAATGTCCTCAAAAACGGTATCCTCAGTCATAAAGACGGCTTTGCCATGACAGAGCTGTATGAATCGGGACGGTACGGCATGGGAGCGCCATTGCCCGACCCGCAGTACTGGTTTATGGTCAGCGAGAATAATACCTATGACAGACTGTTTATTTTCCGCAGAATCAACGATGTTTTCCAATTCGGGGAAAATTATATCGGACTGGCGGAAATACGAGAAGCCTACGCCGCATTGGATACCCTGCAAAAAGTGCCGGCTTTCCGTGTGACCGAACAAACGGATGAAATGGTGATTCGTCCGCAGTTTATGAGCTATCTCAGCTCGGATTTCTATCTGCGCTGAATGGCCGGTTACTGACGAAACATCAGGTGTTTTATCTGACAGCAACCGCCTGTTCACTCCTGATAAGAGGAACAGGCGGTTGCTTGGCTGTATTTCAGAAAAGAATTTCCATTGACAGACAGTTCCATGTTTCGCCCCATATCGGATAAACTTCGGGTTCCCTTTGAAGAACCTCCTGAAAACCGACAGCTTTGTAACAATAAAAGGCGGGGGTGTTATTCTCAAATACGCCTAAGGATACCTTTTTGGCACCATAAATTTGCTTTGCGTATTGCAAAGCGAGCTGTAACATTCTTTTGCCGTATCCCTGACCACGCCGGCTGGCATCCACGATAACAAAGCCGAAACGCAGTTCGTCAAAGGAATCCGCAGGCCTTCTCATGGTCAGAAAGCCAATGGTTTCCTCGTCATCGATAGCGGTGAAGGCCATGTGCTGTGTGACGGCATGAAATTGTTGTTCTGTGAGGGGATAAGTTCCCAGTACGCCGGCTGTCCATTGATAAAATGCTTTTTCATTGGTGACCCAGGATAAAATTGTCCGGGCATCATTGGCGTGATAGGGCCTTAATCTTAACATTTTGGTTCTCTTCCTTTCGTTGTTCTTTACAGTAGGGTGGATACGGTTCTGCTGTTACAGCGTGTAATGGAATTCCTCGGTTAATATCAGGGGACATTCCATCCTGACTATACCATACAGCAAGTCCGGTTGGCAACGGTCAAAACGGTTCTGCATGAAATGAGGCTTGCCTTCCTGAAAAAAGAGAAATCTCCGGCTGTATTGCTTAGGCTTTGTGAAAAACCTGTAAATCGCTGTATTGTGTTGGCTGGCTAATGCTGAACCGCTGATAAAGGATAAAATAGTCTTGTAGCTGTTTGAGAAGATGATCTTTGCCAAAAGATTATCTTCCGATAGGTACACAATCATTTGTGTATGTATCGGAGGATAAAGCGGAGGACAAGGGATTTGAACCCTCGCGCCGGTTTCCCGACCTACTCCCTTAGCAGGGGAGCCCCTTCACCACTTGGGTAATCCTCCAAATGCCAAAGAAAGCTGAACTTTGTTATTGACTTGTTGCCGCACTCTGCGAAACCCCGAAGGGTGGCGGAGAGGATGGGATTCGAACCCATCTCTCCCCCAAAGTGAAGTTATGCTGTGAAAAATTCAGAGAAATGCTCGGATAAGAAGATGTTGTACTTGTCGATTGATAACTTTTTCCCCTGTTCTGTCAGATGAGTATATATCTTCATCGTGATTTCAATATCAGAATGTCCCAACAATTCGCTTGCGGTTTTAACATCTACACCGGCAGCATACAGCATGGATGCGTATGTGTGGCGAAGTTGATGAGCCGTAAAAATAATTTCAAGAGTTTCAAGGTAAGATTCCCACATTCGTTTCCATGAACCACGACTGTGCATATCATTTCCTCTTGATTTGGTAGTCACAAACCGGCTTTTGGATACGTATTTATATTTCTTCAGAACATCAATCAGTTGAGGTGGAATAGGAACATTTCTTTTCTTGCCGTTTTTGGTGTGATTTTGTATGGCAAGTTTGTTGCTGTTGACATTATAGGCTGATTGACAAACAGAAATGATACCTTCCTTAAAGTCGATCTGTTCCCATGTTAGTGCTATCATTTCTCCCACTCGCAAGCCACACAATAGCATAATCAAAACAGGCAGCCTTGCACGATGAGGAGTTGAAAAGATAAGGTGCTGTTGAATCATAGGAAGTGACATTCTTTCGGTTATGGGGGCTTCGGTCGGAATTTCAACTGCGGTTGCTCTGTTTCTGTACAATTCATCACAGTTGTTGATTGCATAGTCGATAATGGATTTTGCGGCGGACTTGATATTGTTCAGGAGCTTTTTAGATGCCGGTTTGCCTGTATTGGGATTGTTTTCTGCAAGTGCAAGTATAACGCTCTCAATGTGCATGGTTTTAACCTTTCCAACAGGAATGTCATAGATCGGTTTTAAGTGATTAAGGAAACTCCTTATACT
>ONYQ01000098.1 GCA_900322145.1 uncultured Eubacteriales bacterium | reverse complement strand
AGGGGAGGTGGCAAAAATCAACCATTAAAATGGTTGATTTTTGACGGAAGGGTTTGTGCAGTCTGACGAAAGCATTAGAAATTTGCTCATTTATAGATACAATGGATGTTGCGTTACAGAGGAAAGTTGATAAAGACAGGCAGTCTTGATCGAACTTACGTTAATCATATCAAAAAAAAAGCCGATTAACAATACCTTTTCCAAAAAAACTGTATAACGGGAGAAGATTTGGCGATTTTTCAGCGAAAAATCTTATTAAATAAAGATAACGACTTTGAATATCGTTAAATTCCCTCAAGAAACGGTTTACGGGTATTGACGATGTCACGCTGTTTATATTACAATATGGTAGAGGAAAAGGGAAACCCTGTCAGGGGATAACCGCCCCATGAAGAAAAGGGAGAGAAAGAACGATGAGTAACAAGATATTATCCTTGAAGCGTTATGTTTGCGGACGGGAAGCCTTCCGCTTTTCCGATCTGTATATCAATACTTCGGACGGAGAAGAGGAACTGCCGATCAATGTGCTGCTGTTAGAGCATCGCAAATACGGTCATGCGCTTGTCAATACAGGCTGTACCGACCTGCTGAAAAAGAATAAGGCGCAATACCTGCAGTACCGTCAGCGACACAAGATACAGTTTGAAGAAGGGGACAGCATTATTGCACAGCTTCGTCAGGACGGCATGGACCCCCTGTTAATTAAAAAAGTACTGCTGACACATTGCAGTCCGGAATGCTGCGGCGCTTTGCCGCTGCTGCCGAGATATGAAATCGTATCCAGTGCGCAGGTGCTTTGCCTGCTGAAAACACGGGACATTGACGAAGATATGATGAAGGCGACCTTGCCCGAAAAGGTGATTCCTGTCAGGGCGGCGGGACTGTTTCAGGGAGAAACGCTGCTGAAAGCGTATTTCAAGTGGATTTTTGATATTTTCGGTGACGGTTCGGTGCTGGCGTTTGATCTGAGTGGACACCGTTCCGAAATGACGGGCTTCTATTTTACGGAAAGCCGTTTCTTATATGCGGCGGATGCCGCCGCAGATGAACGGGTGCTGACACAGGAACTGGTACCGAGTGAAAAGCTGCTGTCACAGCAATCCTATCCGGATGAATACTTAGTGTCGCTGATGGCGCTGCGCCGTCTGCACAGGGAACATCCCGAAATCACCATCCGTTTTTTACATTCCGGTGATATACCGTGTTTTACGGCGGAATGAACCGTGAGCGGAACGGCGGACAGATGAGAGGAAAGAAAAGAGTGGTGAAAGATAATGGAGCAGGTCATAGAAATCTTTACATTTATACTCAGAATCAGTATACCGATTCTGATATTACTCGTGATGATTCTGTGTTTTTTTTCCCTGCGTTCCGGCCGCAGAGAGGAACACGCCCTGATTGCGCTGGATGATAAAAGCCGGAATGTACGCTATCCCGTTCTGTACTGGGAAAATACCCTCGGACGCAGCCGCAGTTCGGATGTCTGTATTCCGGATGCGACCGTTTCACGGGATCATGCCGTACTGCTGCGGCGTGAAGCCGGTTGGTTCATTACCGATACGGGGTCACGGTCGGGCGTATTGGTCAATAACCGGAAAATCAGCGGGCGGCATCCTGTGTATGTGGGCGATGAGATTACACTTGGCACCACCACGCTGACCTTACGGCGGGCGGATGACCCTATCGAAGCCAATCGCCGCACAAAGCTGAAAGCGCCGGTACAGCCCCGCACGATTCCCTGTACGGTGATGCTGACCCTGATAACGGTACTGATAGGAGTATTGCTCCTCGAAGGGTCTATTTATGCACAGCATCTTTATGCGCTGCCGCATACGCTGATTTTTTGCGCCATCATGTGGGCATTTTATGGGCTGTCGGTCAAGGTGTTTTACCGGAAAAGCTTTGAGCTGGAATCACTGGCGCTGATGCTGTCGGGAACGGGCATTGTGTTGAATGCCCTGCACGATGCCAAACAGTCGTATTCGCAGTTGGTCGCTCTGGCATTGGGCATAGCACTGTATTGCTTTATGATATGGTTCATCGGCAGTCCTGACCGTGTCATGAAATGGCGTATTGCTATCTATTTAGCGGCCCTTCTGCTGCTGGGGCTGACGCTGGTACTCGGAAAAACCGTCAACGGTGCTAAAAACTGGATATTCATTGGCCCGATTTCCGTACAGCCTTCGGAATTTACGAAAATTGCCTTGATTTTTGTCGGGGCTTCTACGCTGGATTACCTGCAGACCAAAAAAAATTTGTTCGGGTTTATTCTTTTTACCGCCGCTTGTGTGGGCATCTTCTTCCTGATGAGTGATTTTGGTACGGCACTGATTTTCTTTGTCACGTTCTTAGTCATTGCGTTCATGCGTTCAGGTGATTTCAAAACGGTTATTTTAGCCATTGCCGCCGCCGTCATCGGCGTACTGCTGATTCTGATGATAAAACCCTATATCGCAGAGCGTTTTCAGGCATGGGGACACGTCTGGGAATATGCTGACGGGGCCGGCTATCAGCAGGTGAATGTCTTTATTTGCAGTGCCAGCGGCGGATTTTTCGGGCTGGGACTGACAAGGGGCTTTTTGCAGTATGTATTCGCTTCTGAAAGTGATCTGGTCTTTGGCCTTATCAGCGAAGAAATGGGACTGATTACCGCATTGCTGTTAAGTGTTGTGATCGGCGGTCTGATGATCTATGCCCGTGGCGTGACCACCCGCAGCCGTTCCGCCTTTTATTCTATGGCGGCCTGTACGGCGGCAGGACTGCTGGTTTTTCAGGCGGCACTGAATATTTTCGGCGTGACGGATATCCTTCCGCTGACAGGCGTGACACTGCCCTTTATCAGTTACGGCGGTACCAGTATGATCGCCTGCTGGGGATTGCTTTCCTTCATCAAGGCCGCTGATGAACGTACCTATTCTCAGAAGGTGCGCAGCAGTGCCAGATGAAAAAGAATACTTTCAGGATGAATGACAGTGGGTTATAAAGGAGTGGTGTCCGTGAGAAAGATTAGTTCAAGGTCATTCATGATTTTGATTATGACGCTGGCTTTTTTTGCGGGATTGGTATATTATACCGTGAATCTGGTGATGCATACGGCGGAATGGGTTTCCGTACCGTCCAATACGCATTTGCCGGCGCATGATAAGCTCGAATATGCCGGTAAAATTCTGGACAGGAATAATGTCGTGCTGGCGCAGAGTGTGGAAGGACAGCGGTATTATAACACGGATGAACTGACACGCAAGGCGTGTGTCCATATTGTCGGGGATAATTCCGTGAATATTGCCACTGCTGTACAGACCGTCTATCGCTCAAAACTCACGAGTTTCCGATTTACCGGCAGTTTTCTGTTCGGTCTGGGTATGCCGGAGTCGATGAAAAAAATTGATGATGTCACCATCACCGGAAATGATTTCCGTCTGACCGTGGACAGCCGTCTGCAAAAGGTCGCCTTACAGGCATTGGGCGATTATAAAGGGGCGATATTCTTTTACAATTACAAAACGGGTGAAATCCTGTGTATGGTGAGTACGCCGACCTATGACCCGCAGAATGTGCCGGAAGATATCGAAACCAATGACGCTTATGCAGGCGCTTATCTGAACAGGGCGCTGTCGGCTTCTTATCCGCCCGGTTCCACGTTCAAACTGGTCACGGCAAATGCCGCCCTGCAAACGATGCCCGATATTACGAAAAGCACCTATATTTGTCCGGGTACGGAAATCGTCGGCGGCAGTAATGTATCCTGCTATCAGAATGAACCGCATGGACTGCTGGATATGAAGGAAGCGCTGGCAAAATCCTGTAATATCTATTTCGGCAAATTAGCGGTGGCGCTGGGACGGGACAGGATGACGAAAACAGCAGAACAAATGGGCTTCAATCAGCATATTGAATTTGACGGCATAGAAACGGCCGACAGCATTTATGATGTGTCAACAGCTAATGATAACGAGCTGGCATGGTCGGGTATCGGTCAGTATACGGTACTGGAAACGCCCGTGAATATGGCGATGATCAGTGGAGCCATCGCCAATGGCGGCACACCAGTCAAGCCTTATTTTGTGGACAGTATCAATGAGCTTTCGCAGAATACACCGACACTCGGTGAACGGATGCTGGATAAGCCTACCGCCGATACTTTGCGGGAAATGATGGAATATACGGCACTCAGCTACAGCAATCTTGACCGGCATTTTCGGGTCTGCGCCAAAACGGGTACCGCTGAAATCAGTGATGACGGTACAGTAGCACACGCCTGGCTGACGGGATTTCTGGCCGATGAGGAATGTCCGCTGGCCTTTTCCGTACTGCTGGAACGAGTACAGACCGGCAGCGCCGAAGCTATCGAGGCGGCTAATAAAGTATTGCAGGCGGTTGCGGAATATTATCATGCCTGACAGCAACAAAAAAAGCGTCTTCTCTGAAAGAAGGCGCTTTTCAATGTACAATGTGCAATGTGCAATGTGCAATGTGCAATGTACAATGTGCAATTGTTTGAAGATTATACCATACCAGGAACAAAAAGGGAACTACAACACGGTGGTTTCCGACTGCGGAACGGTATCTGTCAGGCCGTATTCCATGATAATATCCACGGCATTGAGCAGTTCACGGTATTTTTTCATCATAAAGCGGAGGTATTCCCGCCCGCTTTCGGTGATAGTATAGTAATTTCTGGTGCGGTGGCTGTCGGTAATCTCCTGCGAAAATTCCTCTACATAGCCTTGTTCCTGCAATCGGTACAGCACAGGATAGAGGAAGGCCATTTTATAGGTACTGTTGCTGCGTTTCTCCAGCTCCTGCGAAAGATTATAGACATACATTGGTTTTTCATTCAGCAGCAGAAGCGTCATCATCGGGCTGGTAGCTCTTTTGAAGGAATCTTCGAAAGCGCTGCGGCTGTCTTTGTTGGAAATACGTCCCATTATTTTCACCCTTTCATTAAAGTGGCGGATCATGATACAATGTGCAATGTACAATGTGCAATGTACATTGGTATATGGTGGTCTTGTCCGGGTTGATAATATATTAACAAATCAAAGCCGTTTCTGCAAGTCATCTTCTGAAATTTGTTGTTAAGGCAATGTAAATAATTTGTGTAATTAGCATTGAAAAAAATTAAGATTTCTCTGTACAGTGAGGAGTGAGGAGTTAGGAGTGAGGAGTTATTGTCAGTTTCTGCACGTTTCGTGCGGTGCACTTGCTTTTGCTTTACTTTTCGTGTGATAACGGAAATGGCATCATGCCTATTCGGCTCAAAGAGGGGGTTCTTCCTGATGGGGCATGGAAAGAATATCCTGATAAACGGTCTGATAGGCGGCGGCAAGAGCAGGATTGCTTTCGGAGAGCTGCTGCAGATGTGCCAGACGTTTCCGGCGGCGCTGTTCAAAGGCGGTGGGATCCTGCTGATACAGTTCTTTGGCATATTGCAGGCGGCGTTCACGGATACGGGACAAGGCTTCGCTGTCCATATCCGGTATACGCATTTCAATCAGGCGGCGGCGTTCCTCTAATACCGCTTCAATGCGTTCTGCCTGTTCGGGATGGTCAATCGCACGGTTCAGCAGACGGGTTTCCAGTCGGTCAAGCAGTTCCTCTTCATCATAGAAATTCAGCCGTCCGAAACGTCCCAGACTTTCTATTTTTTCAATCGTATCCACGCTGAGTACCGCATCATTTTTAATGGCGGCATAAATTTCCTCCGTTAACGTCTGTTTGAAGCTTTCGGCATTTTCGCCGAGCGCCCAATCTAATTCTGCCTGCAAACCTCGGTCATCCTGCTGTGGGGTGGGGGTGTCTTTGGCTTTCACTGCTGTGATATAGGGCTTGCGGATACCCGCATCCCGCAGGGCTAACGGAATCGTCATACGGACAGCGCCGTTTTTCAGCAATTCTTCAGCGCCGTATTGCCGCAGACGGTCATTGACTTCCCCGATATGTTCGGTCAGATAGAAACGAATGCCCTTCTGCTGATAGTGCCGGTACAATTTCAGGAGTTCTTCGGCGGCGGTCACGTCGATACTGCCGACAGCGCCTGCATGAATGATAATACAGCGAGTATCAGGGGTCACCGCTTTTTCCAGATCATTTTTGAGTACCTCTATATTCGCAAAGAACAGATTGCCGCCGAAACGATAAAGTACCGTGTTTTTCAGGGGCAGGGCTTCACGGTGACGTGTCAGTGAATAGAAACCGTCCTTTTCGGGAATAATGCCTAAAAATGCCCTTGGCGGTGT
>ONYQ01000010.1 GCA_900322145.1 uncultured Eubacteriales bacterium | reverse complement strand
AACGTTTCCTGCCTCCCCTTCAGGGGAGGTGCCGAGCGTTAGCGAGGCGGAGGGGTTCTTGTTTTTGTGCAATTTTCAAATTTGCTCATTTATAGTTATTATGTTAAGGAGGTTAAGCGTATGCTGTATGAACTGAAAATGGAAGCCAACCGTACCTTTACCGAAAACGGCGGTGCCGCTTTTCGCTCGACAGGCAATCACTGTCTGGATTTATTTTCCTTTGCCGGCGCTTTTCGTCAGCAGGATGAAGGAAAAATTATCCACGCTTTCACACGAGCCTACGCCGAAAATCCCGACTATGCCATGAAGATTCTCTTCTATGCAAGGGATATCCGTGAAGGTTTAGGCGAAAAACGCTTTTTCCGTGTAGCCCTGCGCTATGCCGCCGCCGCTTATCCTGCCAGCGTCATCAGGAATATTCCTCTGATCGCTGAATACGGCCGCTTTGATGACCTGCTGTCGCTGCTGTATACCCCTTGTGAAAAGGCAGTCGGCCGTTATATAAAATCCGTTCTGCAGGAAGACATGGATCACATGGCGGCCGGTCAGCCCATATCGCTGCTCGGCAAATGGCTGCCCTCTGTCAATACTACTTCTTCGGATATCAGGAAAGCCGCCCGTCAGGTCTGTAATCTGCTCGGTTTATCCGAAAAGAAATACAGAAAGCTTCTTTCGACACTGCGCAGCTATATTGATATTCTCGAAAAGCACCTTTGCCGGAAAGATTACACCTTCGATTATGAAAAACAGCCCTCTAAGGCATTGTTCACCTACCGCAAAGCCTTCTACCGCAATGATAAGGAACGGTATCTGCACTTTCTGGATGCGGTCAGAGAAGGCAAAGCGACCCTGAAAACCTCTTCCCTGTATCCCTATGATATCGTGCGTGTCTGTGATGAATACAGCCGTTTTGAAAGAGGTGTCGTCCCCACAAAGGATGATCTTCTCCAGCTGGATACCACCTGGCGTTCTCTGACGGACTTTGATAACCATCAGAATGCGCTGGCCGTGGTAGACGGTTCCGGCTCCATGTACGTTCACTATGCTGATATCCGCCCGATTGATATTGCTATTTCCCTCGGCATTTATTTTGCCGAACATACGACCGGCGCTTTTGCCAATCACTTCATTACTTTTTCCGAAACGCCCCGCCTGATAGAACTCAAGGGCAGGAATATCTACGAAAAAGTGCGGTATTGTCAGACCTTCCACGAGGTTGCCAATACCAATATCGCAGCGGTGTTTGACATGATTCTCCATACCGCCGTCAAGCATCATCTGCCGCCGCAGGAATTGCCGGAAACCCTGTATATCATTTCCGATATGGAATTTGACGAACAGGAGGACAACGACTGCACCGTATTTGCGTATGCCAAAAAGAAATACGCCCGTTATGGCTATCGTCTGCCGACCGTTGTTTTCTGGAACGTGGATGCCCGTACCGAACAGCATCCGGTACGCTGCGATGAAACCGGCGCTGTATTGGTATCCGGCGCTTCTCCTTCCCTGTTCCGGTATGCACTGGACAATCATCTCGACCCCGTTAAAATGATGCTGTCGATCATTGACAGTGAGCGTTACCGTCCGATTGCCGCCTGAGTCAATGTCAACCCACCACCGTACATAACAGAAATAAGGAGGATTTTTTCATGAAAAAGAATAACGTGACCGTATTCTGCAAAGACACCCAAAGCAGTAAACTGGATTTCTTTCTCTCAGCCGACGGCAGAGAAATCTATTTGTTCACCACGAAATACTTTTCCCGTGAGATTTATCACCGATACAAAAACGGGCAAAGAATCCCCCAGATTCTGCGTGATTCCGCTAACGTAAGACAGCAGAAACTTAAGGAACGTATTCTGCGAATGGTACGTTATATAGCGAAAGAAGAATCGGTTCTTCTTCCCGTCAGAACGAAAAAACCTATTGATAAGGAGTGTAACTCTTGGGACTATGAAGCGTTATAAGACACATAAAAAGCTCTCCGTCACAGGAGAGCTTTTTTTATGGCAAAAAGCCGCACTATTTCCATTCAATCGGTTTCTTGCGAAGATTCCTCCGAAGATTCCGCCACTGATACCGCTGAGGATTCCTCCGAAGATTCCACCACCGATACCGCTGAGGATTCCGCCGAACCGGATGTTTCCCTATCCTGCGACACGACAGAAGGCAACGACGGTTGCCAGAAACCCCCGGAATGACTGCTCTGCTCCGATGTTTCCCCCACCGTGGAAACGTCAGATACCTTTGACGGCTGACTGACAGAGGAAGTTGTTTCCGTCCGGCTGTTTTTAGCACTGCTTTGTTTTTTGTCGTGATCCGCCGCTGTCCGATGACACTTCAGACGGTTCACTGACAAGGGAAGTTACCTCTGTCACGCTGCTCCCGATGGTTTCATCCGCCGCAACCGGTATATCCGGACGTTTCGTAATATTGAACACCACCAGTGCGCCCGATACAAACCCTACAGCCAATCCGCAAATCACCCCAAAGGTTACCATGAGCAGCTTAGAGGTCAAAATCCTTTTGCGCTGCTGACGATTATATTTCTTCCGAAGAATATCCCGAAACGTATTGATGATATTCCCGAACCGTCCCTTATTATCCGGACAGTCTTTGGCAACATACTGCGTCACTAGTTTGTCGATGGAAGGATTTTCCTTCGCATGGGACAGCAGATATTCAGCAACGTATTCAAACAAACAGCGTCTTTCTTTTGACACTTCCGCAGAACCGCCGGTGATATACAGCAGCGAAAACAACGGCGCATTCCGGTTCGGTAAATCCTGAAAGGCTTTTTCCGCCCAATAGAAAATATATTTTTTCTGCCGGTCCGCATCGTAATCCGTCAATAATTTCTGAAAGAAACTCTCCCATTCAGCATACACGCTGATATCTTTATTTCTGCCGGACGGTGTACGGATGGTTTTTTCAAACAGCCCGTCTATTTCCTTCTGTATATCTTCATCAGATTTATGCGTCTGTTCCATGACTATCACCTGTTTCATTCGCATTGTCATACACCAAAGCCATCGGAATTCTGCGCAGAAAAGCGGTCATAGCAGGCTGTTCGCTCCTGCTGCCGTCTTCTGTCATATAAACACAAGCGCCGTTTTCGCCGCATAAGAATGGCAGTGTATCGAAAAATTCCCTGTTTCCCTGCTCTGCCGTACAAACGATCACCAGATCAAACAAACCGTTCCTTTCATCCGACGGCTGCAGACAAGCCGCCGCCTGTTCAAAGGAAAGCAGCCATATCCTTGCCTGCTGATCGGAAAGAAGTTTCACATATTCCCTGCCTATCGCAAGATGCAGATTGTCAAATCGTTTCCTGCGGTCTGCGTACTTCTCTATACGCATATCTAATCTGTCCGACCATATCCGGGCATTATGTACGGTGATAAGCTGCCGCATTTTTTCCGGCAGATGTTCCTCTTCTATCAGCCTGTCGGTATGGAAAAATCTTCTCGATAAGTAATTCAGATTTTCAAAGTAGGTATCCGCCGCTTTCGATTCCACAAACGTTTGCCATAGCTGAAGAAGTTCCTCACTGATATTTTCGGATGCCTGAAAGATACTTTCCGGCGGACAAACCGCCTGTTCATACCGTGTCAAAGCATCCTTGTACTGTTGATAGGCTGTCAGCCACTGTGCGGCAGACGAACTGCCTGTCGTACCGTCTGCCGCACAGGCGCTGATCAATCGCTTCATATTGTCAGACAAATCCTCATATTGCATGATAAACGGCATCTGATACAGAATCGTGCCGGCGCTGACATGGCTGCCGAAAATATCGCTGACCGCCTTCATATCATCAAAATACACCGCCAGCGAGTAACGCAGATTCAGCAGATGACTGAGAATATCCAGCACGTCTGCAAACGATTTATTTTCAAGGTGCAGCCCTGCATCTTCCACAAAATCATGCAGTATCGACTTGGCGTGTGCCGTTCCTTTTCCGGCTCGTGCAATACACGACAGATGTGATTCGATATCCTCCGATTTCTGCATACCCAGACTTTCAAATTTTTCGGCATCGAAATAAGTATCCCGTATTTTAATATACTCCCGATAATTCGTATAGCACTGATAATATCCGTTCGCATTTTTGCGCTGTTCCTCCGACATTTTTTCCGGATGCGCTGCCATAGATACCATTTCTTTTCCCTGCTCCAGAATCCATGTGACATCCGACAGCTCTGCCTCATGACTCAATCCGCATACCGTCAGCAAGGTCTGTCCGGCTTGCTTCAGTTCATCACGGGCATTGACGGCCTGATGTACGAATCTGCTGAAACTGTCATACACGTTTCTGTTCATGTTGCGCATATCAATAAAAATCTGCGTATGTTCACCGTATGTATCACGGAAAGCAACGATTTCCTCTGTGACCTTTTCCAACTGTGCGCCCCATGTGGACAAAGTATCTTTCCCTTCTCCATTGTCCGGAAGATACAATTCTTTCCACCGCAGCGTATCCGCATCCAGCATGAGATATTCCTCGAAATATTCATAGACCGGCCGCCCTGTCTGCTCATCCGTCTGCTGTAATTTCTGCATGGAAGAAAGAATATTGCTGTAATTGCGCCGGAGGATAACGGAAACTTCCATTTCCGGCAATACAGCCGGCGGTACGGCTCTTTCCGCAGAAAACAGGGCATGAAGGTCGCCGCAGGAATGTTCCCGTCCCAGACGAAGGATTTCCTCCGTTCCTTGTCCGGATGTCAGCAGCAAAACCGTCTTTTGCTGCAGCAGTGCCGACAAAGCCGCTTCTGCGGCGGCATTCCACTGTTTTTGTACCGGCATACGGTCAATGAAGAGCTGCGGCGCTGTCTGTCCGATGGCAGCAGCAACGGCATCATCATAGGGCGATAAAGTGCCGAAATGAAAGATATACGGCACCTGCTGCACATCCACATACTGTACTTCTATGTATTCTTCGATATGTTCGACCTGTATCAGATATTCTTCCCCGTCATTTTCCTTCTCGAAATCAACGATACAGGTTTTTTCCGAACGCACACGGTCATATTCCTGTGCATTCATAATCAAAGCAGGCTGCCGGTGCAGCAGCCGCCAGACATCCACCAACAGCAGATTGCCGCCCTCCGCATATAAAAGTCCTTCTATGGCGGTACTGTCCGGCTGTTCTTCGTCAAGCTGACTTTGTTCATCGAGCCATACGCCGGCTAACACATAATGTTCACAAACCATGAGCAGCGGATGCAGACCGATACTGTGCAGAATCGCACAATAATACAATGCGGCAGAGTACATATCCATGTGACGGTTAACGGGCAAAACCACATTCTTTCCGGTATTCGTTTTCAGATGCGGCACACAATAATAGATATTCTCCGCCCTCGGTTCAGACAACTGCCAATCCAACTGACAGATCGTTTCATTGATATCGTCGATATATTCCGGATCAATTTCGGTGGTTTCATACCCCATATTCCCATGCCAGCGGGTCTGAAACTGCCGGAGCATTGCTTCCTCGCATTTGATCGCTATTTTCATCATAAATCATCCTCGCCGCATATTCCGTGATATCCGCCTGCGCTGATGCTCACAGGCGGAGGACTTTTTCCCTGTTCAACGTGGTGAGTCGGTCATCCTTGTTCCTCTTACCGACCGGCATTTTTCAGCGCCTTCTGCACTTCTTCTTTCAGCTTTGGCAGATTATTCTCAAAGAGCAGGGATGCGATAGAACGTATCGTCTTTTTCTCAACGGCAATATAATCATCAAAGTTCCCGTTCTTTTCATCGGCATACAGATACAGAATACAAAAATCCAGCGGATCGTCTGCACGATTCTTTTCATCCTGAGCAACCGGCTGTTTTCCAACGGTATCCGTCAGCATCAGCAGACCTTTGACATCCGCCCCGACATCCATCAGGGCGGCACATTCCTGCTTCAACGGTTCGATGATCTCCTCATACCCATCATGAGCGCCGCCCCGCAAAATAATATGGTCTAACGTCTTTTTCAGTTCCTCACTCGTCATGTCACCGACATATTGATATCCGTTACAGCCGATATACGACAACCGCCATGTCAGCGAAATATCCTCCAGTGACTTCATGGCATAGATTTCCTTCATCATCTGATGATAAACTCTGGCATAAATCTTCGACATGGATTTGGTCGTATCCAACAGCAAAGAGATGACCACCTTATACTGCGGTTCACTGACAGAATCAGCAGACGGTTCTGCGCCCGTTTCTTCCGTCATATCCTCATCCCTATCCGGAAGTTCTTCCATACGGTGTTCGCCCTTGTCATTGTTTTCCGGCGGATGGACCGTATCTGTCCGGAACACAAACGGAGGCGGTGTTATTGGTTTCTGTACCTTTTCCAGCGGAACAGGATGACCCGTCGGCTCATTTTCCGGCGTGGGGGCATACATACCATTACGGGAAGGTGTATAACCGGCCTGTTCCGGTGCAGGGGGATACATACCATTACGGGAAGGCATATAGCCGGCCTGTTCCGGTGCAGGGGCATATATGCCATTATCGGGATTCACATTTCCTCCCTGTTGCTGTACGGGAACCGTATCTTCATCGGCTATATCCTGATAACCGGATGCTTCATCCGTTTCCTGCAGCCACCGCTTGAATGCTCCACGCAAATCCTTGAATTTCATATTGATTTCCCCTCCTACTCACTTATATATCTGAAAATATTTTACTATAATCATCCGTCAATGTCAATGTTACCGTTGTTTCACATCATTTCCGCCTTCATCCGGAATAACCGTCAGCCGTCTGCTTTTATGACACGGCTCCGGCGGATGCCTGCGGATTTTCTGCTGTATGAGCCGACCGGCTGTATTCCTCTACCGCCGCAAAAATATCTCTGACCGGCTCGATCAGATCACGGGAATATGCCAGATCGGTCAATGCCTGATTGACCACCACGACATACTGACGGCCGTCGATTTCCTTGCAGGCTACCATCCAGGTATGATCCTTGCGCTGAAACGTTCCATCCGCCATCATCACATCCACTTCGGCCGTACCCGTTTTGGCGGCAATATTTTCATGCTCCTCAAAACCGATGACAGCCGGATTCAAGGCGGCTTTTTGCATTGCCTGATAAATCTTACCGGCGGTTTCGGCGGTTGTCAGCCGCAAATTCTCATAATGAGAGGACAAACCGCTGACACCAAGACGGTCTAAGTCCTCATTAAAACCGCCGCTGTTGACAACGGAATGAATCATATGCGGCACAGGGACTTCTCCCCCGTTACACATGGCCGCACCGATCATGGCATCGGAAACGCTTGAAAGCAAAACGCCTTCCTGCCCGTAGCCGGTATTGGCGATCATATATTTCTGTTCCTCCAAAGGCAAGGCATTAAACGTATCGCCCGCCAACAGCCATCGGCTTACATTCGTACCGAAATCCAACGCCCAATCCTCACCGATATGAATACGCTGACAGATTTCCCTTAATTTCGGAACACTGTCTTTGACATTCAGCATCACCTGTGCGAAAAAAACGTTACTGGACCATTCAATAGCGCCGACATAATCAAGGGATTCAATCCATGCCGGAAAACCATTCCAGTTGGTAATCGGTTTGTCGGCTATTTCAAAGGTTTCCATCGGAAAGGTAACCGCATCATTTCCCACTTCGCTGCCGGATTCATCCTGATGAGTATCCTCCAGCCATAAAACGGACGTGAGCAATTTGAAGGTAGACCCCGGCAGCATCGCATCCGCATGGGTGACCGGAATCTGATTCATCGTATTGATGTCCCCTTCCCGCCATTTGGTAATATCATAGGTCGGAAAGGCAACACACGCCAGCATTTCTCCGCTGCTGACATCCATTACCAGCGCAGAGCCGATTTTTTGCCTGCTTTCCTCGTCTTTGGCTACATATTGGCAATAGATATCATAAACCCGTTTCTGCAGGGTATGGTCCAGTGTCAGATAAACATCCTTGCCATGAAAATTATCTCCGCTGCTGTCACGCAGCACACGATAATATTGATTCATCAGGCCGCTGCTGCCAGCCTCGGAAGCGTGCATCCAGCCGATGAGCGGGGAATATATCTCGGCATCAATGTAATTGCCCCAATTAGTTTCCGCATCAAAATGG
Source organism: uncultured Eubacteriales bacterium (assembly GCA_900322145.1). GTDB lineage: Bacteria > Bacillota > Clostridia > Oscillospirales > Acutalibacteraceae > UBA1213. The sequence goes on along the minus strand of ONYQ01000010.1, from coordinate 23,118 downwards.
GATAAATCACACAGGACAGTGCCATTCCTGTCAAGAATATTCCCCGGTACGATGGTCGGATTCTCATAATTGAACGAGGATTCCTCCGCAGAGGCTTCCGGGTCTTTATCCGTATGTTCGGCGGACGGCGTAAAGTCTTTTTTCAGTTCTTCGGCGGTCAGATGATAGCCGCCCGACTGCACGATCACAGCCGCCCCGAGTACAAAGAACAGCAGACCGATCAGCAGCACCAGTACGGTCTCCCGATGCCGGAAAAACGCTTGTATTTTCCTGAATCCTTTCATATCCTAATTCCTCCGCCTTTCTGTACGAATGATTGATATAATACAACGACAGATTCACGCTTTCCGTTTGCGTTTACGTTTCGAGAGATACTCCTTCGCTGTTATCAGCAGCCACGGAATCGTAATGCCTATCCATTCGCCCACCGCAAACAGGATAATGGCTTGGCTGGAACCGATGATAATCATCCATAACAGCAGTATCAGCAGGATAATATTGCCCCCTATCAGAATCTTTCCGCTTTCGATCTTCATAAATACACAGCTGATACCCGGTGAACGGATATTGGTTTTATACCCGATCAGATAATTATCGGCAAAACGATCTACGCCGTCATCCGTATCCAGATTATTCGGCGCAATTGCATACAGGAAGAAGGTCAGCAGCAGACTGATAAACTGATTCGTCCCTGCATTGGAAATGTACATCAACGGTATGCCGGCAATCGGCAGTATGGACAGGTTAATCATAATATGCAGGAGATTCTGAATGGTCAGCAGGAAGATAATACCCATACCCAGCAAACGGTAATAGGAATTAACGATGCGGCACACCGAACTATAGGAGAAATACAGCAAAAAGATGAACAGGCCTATCAGCACCAGCGCCATCAATACGCCTGACGTATGGATTACCTGAGCAAACACCATGTCGGATTCATTGATGGCAATCTCCACTTCATAGGAACGATCCGGAAAACCGAGCCAGCCGCCGACACTTCTTGCCTTGATGATCTGATCGTACTGCGTACCGCTGTGATCCGCCACAAAGGTATCCTTTTCGGCATTAAAGAACGCATAGAACCGCTGACAGACCTTAATAATTGTCCGTTCCGCAAAGTTATATTGCGATAAGACCGTTTTTCTGCCATTGGTATAGCCGAACAGCTGATTTTCGATCTGGTCAATTTTTTCTGTTCCCGAAAGTGACTGCAGTTCCTTCGGTTCACCGTTTCCCTCCTCCGGCAGTAACGGCATCCCATTCGCTTCATACGCTAAAATGCTGTGGCCGTCTACAAAGGTAGAAGGATCATGCTCCAGACGATACCAAAAGGTACCGCAGCCTATAACCGCTATCGCCAATCCTGCCAAAACGATAATATTAAACACCCTCTTGGCAATGGTTTTCCCGTGAGAAGCGCCCTGCCAGAAATCCTGCCTGATATCCTTCCAGCGACGGTTAATAAACCGCATACCGGCACCGACCAACAGCAGACAAAACGCTGTGCCCAGTTCCGAACAGGCAAAAAACAGCAGGAACGTGCCAATCGTATACCAGAAGGCCGCATATACACGGTTCATAGCGCCTCTGGGCATAGCAGCATCATCAATCGGCCCTTTTTTCTCCTTCTTCCTTTTCATGAAGAAGCCGAAAATCAGACGGGGCAATACAAACGGATACGGCAGAAAATACTTTTTGCCCCGTTTACTGAGCAATCCTGCCATGATAATGATATACAGCGGTTTCACCAGTTCCAACAGCGTAAAGCCGCCCAATGAAACAATATTAGCGCCGTCACCGCCCCCCTTGACGATCATAAACATCTGAAGGACAAACTGTATTTCCATAAACAGCATGATGACCGCATCCAGATAGATATTGACGGTAGAGAACAGAATCAAACCGGCTACAGCCGAAAATAAGCTGAAACACAGGTTATTGAGCATCCGGATAGCATGGGCTTCCCTCTGCTGATGAATTTCGTATGCAATCATCTGCTGATACCGGTCATTTTCAGGGGACTGCGTAAGATATTTTTCGATATTGACAGCGGCAGTGTAATCCAGCGCATCTGTCAGGCGAATACGTTCACTTTCTTTATCCGCATGATACTGCTCTGCTAAATACTGGACAATATCTGTTTTCATTTCGCCTGTGATAATATTCGGCATTTTCAGATCGGATAAATCCAGATCGGGCTGGTCTTTCAATTCCTTCTTTTTATCACTCAGCACCCGCTTGGCTTTGGTTTTCTGTACCAGATAATCAATATCCATACGGGTGGTGTTCAGCATATTATGATAGAGCGTTGCCGCCTGCTCCTCTGTAAAGCCAAAATGCTCCTTATATACTTCACACGTCCGGTCAATCGCCTTACCTATTTCATCATTATCGGCATATTCTTCCTTCAGTTCTGCGGCGTGTGCGATATCATACATATCACTCATGACATTACGGGCAGGAGACTGCAAAGGAAATGTCATTGCCTGTATCGGGATACCCATAAAAATAATGACCGAAGTGATAATGAGTATCCCATAATGTCCCTTGATGGTTTTTACATAATACGCCATCGCCGCCACAATGATAATCAGCAGGGCAAAGATACTCAAATAAGGCCCTATAATGCCAATATTCTCTTTGAGAATAAAAGGAAAGGGAATGATACAGCCCAACACGACAAACAGAAACAGCAGAAGCTTTTTCACGTTATCGACATCCGACAGCCATTTTTGTTTTTTCACCATCCGCACCTCCCTCATTCCGGCAGGCAGACTCTGAGTTTAACGTATTGATCGGGCGTTGCGCCGATGATAAATTCGTTGTACTCATCATCCTCCCGCAGTATTTTTTCAGAAAACACTTCCGGACGGCCTTCGTTGTCAGGATTGAGATAATATGTACCGCCGCCCGACTGATCTGACAAGGTATACACGAAGGTCATTTGCCGGAGATCCCTTTTGATCCGGAACTGCTGCGGTGCGGCACAGGGAATATTCAGGATGTAATCGTTATCCGGATAACAGCCGCACCGGAAAGATTCCTTTTGTATGTTCACACGGGCGGTCTGCTGCTGTCCGTTATCGACGATCAGGAGTTCAAGTGTCGGATAACTGTCGGGAAATACCTTGGGCAGATGCACAACCTTATAGGCAAAGACACCGAACAGAATGAACAGAACGAATAAGGTAACATATTTCATGTTCTCTCCCTGAAAAATCAACAGCACAATAAGAGCAACAAACGCCAACAGACCGGCGATAAACAGTATTACCCAGAAACGCCTTTTTCGGCTCAGTTTTTTGAATATGACTCTCAGAATTTTTTTCAATCGTATCCCTCCTGACATCACGGAAATCAGCCTTCTTTTCCGGAATATTGGGGCGCACCTCCAAACCCTGCTGTGGGAAACCCTTTTTTGAAAAAAAGGGTTATCCCCCAGACCCCCTTCCTAAAAAACTTGTGTTGGTGCTGTGGAAGAATTTTATATGCGTTTGAATAATCATCCATCCTGCTGCTGACGATAAAAATAGGTGATATCGGATAATACAATAGTCTGACAGCCTTCAAAGGCATGGGCGGAAAAGTATCCTCTGCATTCCTCGCCGCTGTACAGATAAAGAATACCTTCACCTGTGGGATTGCCTTCGGAAAAGTAACCCGTATAACGATGATCGGCATACAAAATCGTACCGCTGCCATCCGGCAAACCGTCTTTCAGCCGACCGGAATAAATAGCCTGTACGCCATGTACGGTGATATTCTTTTCGATGATATAGGCCGGTGTCAGGCGATAGCGTTCATATTCCGTACCGTCCAATGTCGGACAGGGCGGCAGGTCGGATAATTCTTTCAAAAAGACTCTCATAGCCTTTTCGGGGCGGTTATGGCGGAAAATACCTTCAAACTGCTTTTCGGCGTGTTCACCGAAACTGCATCCCATGCCGCTGCGTTCATCCCCGTTCATACTGCCGTAATAAACCGGAAAACCTTCCGCTCCGTATTCGCAGGTATAGACACGCTCATCATTTGCATACAAGGATTGACGATAAACACGTTGTCCGTGTATTTCGTTGATACGGCCTTCACGCTGACCGTTCTGGAACATACCGATATAACAGGTTTCTCCCTCGTCATAGAGAATACCGAAACCGTGAAAACGGCCATTCAGCCATTGTCCACGATAATATATACGGCCGTCCGGTGTATAGGCAATTCCTTCACCGTTGCGGGCATTATGGCGATAACCGCCCGTATAAATCAAATTACCGTCACTGTCAAACTGCGTGCCGGTTTCCAGAAAGACACCGTCTTTATATTTACCGACAAAATAAGTGCCGTCCTCATGGTTATAGGTCATGCCGGTTCCGCTGCGCTGACCTTTAGAAGTACCGCCCGTATAGAGCAGATTTCCTTCGCTGTCGAAATGCGAAATAACGCCTGTCACCTGACCGGACTGCCATTGACCGACCAGCACACTGCCATTGGCCGCCGAATATACGCCAAAGCCGTCCGGTTGATTCTGTACGGTATCGCCTTCATAAGCGGTCAGACTGTACGGTGCTTCTTCCGTTACGTCATTATCTGCCGTAATAGCGGATACAGTTTCCTCCGCTGATTCCTCTGCCGGAACAAATTCCGGTGACGTTGCTTCTCCCATTACGTCATTATCTGCCGTAATTGCGGATACAGTTTCCTCCGGTGATTCCTCTGCCGGAACGAATTCCGGTGACGGTGCTGCTTCCGGTATGTCATTGTCTGCCGTGATAGCGGATACGCTTTCTTCCGGTGATTCCTCTGCCGGAACGAATGCCGGTGACGGTGCTGCTTCCATTACGTCATTATCTGCCGTGATAGCGGATACAGTTTCTTCCGGTGATTTCTCTGCCGGAACGGATGCCGGTGACGGCGCTTCTTCTGTTACGTCATTGTCTGCCGTGATTGCGGATACAGTTTCCTCCGATGAAAGACGGATTTCCTGACTGTTGCGCAAATCAAAACCGCCCGTTTTCCGCTGCTGTAGAAAATCACTGTTCACCACAAACGCTGTACCGCCTGTTACCGGTGTTTCCGGCGGAATTTCCTCTTGCGACGCTCTATCGTCCTGCAATAATTGTTCCAATGCCTTTTTGCGGATCTGCAGTTCCTTTTCCGTACAAAAATAAAAACTGCCGCAGTCCGTCACGCAAAATAACGGCGGTTCCGTCGTCATAACATTCAGTTTTTGCGTCAGTTCTCTATCAAAAGACATATCAAAAGGATAGAGTATATCTGTACGGTTGGCATACTGACAGCGCAAGGCCGGTACCGTATCATTTTCTTCTGGCATGATGGTCAGGGTTATCATACCATGTTCCCAGTATTCAGTACGCTGCCACAAATGCTGGCGCTGGTAATAGGTGCGTTTGACGGGCTGGCGCTGATCGTTGAGTTGTTCGACATAATAGCCGTCCGGCGTTTCCACCACCCATTCGACCGTCTGACCGCCCTTTGTTTTCTTGTACTTGAGCAATACGCCATTTTCGATAGCATAATGATAGCTGTAGGTTACATTATCCGTTTTAATGGTACTGCGTTTTTTCTGTCGGCTTCCTGTTTCAAAAAACCGCTTGCGGGCGGCACAAAGCACATCACTGCCGTTCCACATATCATCCGCTGTACTGTAGATTCCATAATACAGGATATCCTTTTTAATGTTGTGTGTCATCATACGTTCCATGATCATTTTCTCCTCGGATACATAGTCTGTCATGCAGACAGCTTCATCTATGGTATTATCATACAATAATTTATCGGATTTTGCAAATAAATATTTCATTCTGTCGTTTTTTATGGTATAATGCTTGCATAACATTTTTGAGAAACAGGTGATCTATTTATGTATCTTTCACTGTTCACAGAGGAAAGCGCACAGGCGTTATCATCCGCCGATGAAACCGCCTCCCTTGCCGCCAATGCTGAACAAAGCCTCAGCACCATACAGAAATGGCTGACCAGCGGTTATAACTGGTTCATTTCGTATCTGCCGAATCTGATTTCCGGACTGATTATTTTCGTTGTCGGCTGGTGGCTCACGAAACTGCTCTGCAAATTACTGCTGAAAGCCATGACCAAAGGCAAAGCTGATCCTACAGTAGCGACCTTTCTCCATTCGATCATCAATTTAGCGCTGAAAACCATTGTCATTATCTGCGTATTGTCTACGGTAGGTTTTGACGTGACAACGATTATCACTACCCTTGGTGCGGCGGCCGTTACCATCGGTTTAGCGCTGAAGGACAGCCTGTCCAATGTAGCAAGCGGTACGCTGATTATTCTCAACAAGAAATTCAAAATCGGTGACTACCTTGAAACGGAAGGCCTGAAAGGTGTCGTCAAAAAAATCGACATGATGTACACCACACTCTGTACCTATGATAATAAGGAAGTGCTGATTCCTAATTCCCGTCTGACCTCGAATAATATCGTCAACTACTTTGTGCAGGAGGAACGCCGCATTGACCTGATTATCCCGATTTCCTATTCGGAGGATATTGACAAAGCCCGCAAGGTAATTATGGAACTGATACGCCATGACGACAGAGTGATTCAGGAAAAGCGCAACCGTGTGGCGGTAGATAAACTGAATGAAAGCAGTGTTGACCTCAGCGTATGGATTTGGTGCCGCTCAACGGATTACTGGCTGTTGCTGGAGGATATGATGGAGAGCATCAAAAAATCCTTTGACGCACACAATATTACGATTCCGTTCAATCAGCTTGATATTCACTTAGACGAGGGCGTTTCCCTGCCAACACTGCCGGAAAAGCATTGAGATAAAGGAGAGAAAAACATGATTTTTGCCATTGACGTAGGAAATACCAATATTGTTTTCGGCGGTGTTCACAAAAACAGCACCACCGCCTTTCTGTGCCGTATCAGCACCGATACGGATAAGACTGAGGACGAATACGCCGTACAGTTCAAAACGCTGATTGACCTCAACGGCTGTGACTGTCACGACTTTGAAGGCGGCATTATCTCATCGGTTGTTCCCCAACTGAATCATATTCTGCAAAAGGCCGTTGAAAAGGTCATCGGCCATACACCGCTCATTGTAGGCCCCGGCATTAAAACCGGTCTGGATATCAAAATTGATAATCCTGCCCAGCTCGGTTCTGACCTTGCCGTAGGTGCTGTAGCGGCGATGGCGCTGTATCCTCACCCGCTGATGGTCATTGATATGGGTACGGCTACCACTATTTGCGTAGTAGATAAAGACGGTATTTATCGGGGCGGCATTATTGCGCCCGGCGTGAAAGTGTCGATGGAATCCCTCACGAAGAATGCCGCCCAATTGCAGAGTATCGGTCTTTATCCGCCTAAAAAAGCCATTGGCACGAACACGGCGGATTGTATGCGCTCCGGTCTGGTATTCGGCAATGCCGCCATGTTAGACGGACTGATTGACCGTATGGCACAGGAAATCGAAGGCACTCCCACCGTCATTGCTACCGGCGGTCTGGCTTCCTCTATCATTCCCTACTGTTCCCACGACATTATCCTCAACAACGAACTGCTTCTCATCGGTCTGCGCATCATCTACGACAAGAACACTTGAGGAACAATGTACAATGTTCAATGTACAATGTACAATGTGCAATGTGCAATGATTATTTCCTAAGGGAAAGAAGTGTGACCGCCGCACAACTCCACACTCCTCACTCCTCACTGTTTACGCTCTACTTTCCACACTGTAAAAAAATCTCCGTCATTCCCACAGAATCAGGGAACATGACGGAGATTTTTATGTTTTGTGATTTTCTGATACGCTTCCTATATGAACAATACAAGTTTTTTAGGAAAGGGGGTGCGGGTGTCCGGTGGACACCGCTGCACAAGCAGCAGCACCGACCGAGCCGACAGGCGAGAAGGGGGATAACCCTTTGTTACAACAAAGGGTTTCCCCCAGTGGGGTTTGACGCAGAGCCCCAACATTATTAGTCTTCGTCGAAGAATTTAGCGTGGATGGCTTTGACAGCGGCATCGGCATCCTTTTCGTTGATGAGAACGGATACTTTGATTTCGCTGGTGGAGATCATGCGGATGTTGATCTGTGCATCATAGAGAGCTTCAAACATCTTGGTAGCAACACCTGCATGGCTTTCCATACCGGCACCGACGATGGAAATTTTTGCTACGTTCTCGTCAACCAGTACGGACTTGCCGCCGACAGTCGCTACATAATCTTCCATAGCAGCAGCGGCTTCCTTAGCGTTGTCCTTCGCAACGGTGAAGGAAATATCCTTTGTGCCGTCTCTGCCGATGGACTGCAGGATGATATCAACATTGATGTTCTTAGAGGACAGCTTGGAGAACATCTTGAACGCCAGACCCGGATTATCCGGTACACCGACAACAGAAATTCTTGCGACATTTGTATCCTTGGCAACGCCGCTGATCAACATTTTTTCCATTTTGTTAGCCTCCTTAACGATAGTGCCGGGTACTCTTGTCATAGAGGACAGCACTTCCAGTTCAATATTATACTTTTTCGCCATTTCCACGCTGCGGTTATTAAGCACCTGTGCGCCGAGGGTAGCCAGTTCGAGCATTTCATCATAGGAAATGGTCTGCAGCTTACGGGCATTCGGTACTTTTCTGGGGTCAGCCGTATAAACGCCTTCTACGTCAGTGAAAATCTGACAGATATCAGCGTGCATAGCGGCGGCAATCGCAACGGCACTGGTATCGGAACCGCCACGGCCGAGGGTGGTAACATCCTCATAACGGTTAATACCCTGGAAACCGGCTACGATAACAATATTTTTCTTGTCCAGTTCCTTAGCGATACGGTCAGTACGGACACGCTTGATGCGTGCGGATGTATAGGCCGAAGTCGTCTGGAAACCGGCCTGCCAGCCAAGCAGTGAAATAACCGGAAAACCTAACTTTTCGATGGCCATAGCCAGCAGAGCAATAGAAATCTGCTCACCGGAAGCCAACAACATATCCTTTTCTCTTTTTGATGCGTTCGGATTGATCTCGTTTGCTTTTTCGATCAAGTCATCAGTGGTGTCACCCTGAGCGGATACAACAACTACTACGTCATTGCCCTGCTTATAGGTGTCGGTAATGATTCTTGCCACATTGAAAACTCTTTCTGCATTCGCAACCGAGCTGCCTCCGAATTTCTGTACGATAAGACTCATTTTCTCTCCCCCATAAATTTATTATAAATCCGAAATACGGATTTTTGACAAAACCTGTACGCCGCCTTCCTCTAAAGCGGCCAATGCCTTTTCACGAGCGCCTACGGTCATTTCCTCTGTCGCAAAGGCATATTCATCCGGTGCCGCATTGGCACGGACAATCTCACGGGCATTCGGGAATAAGGTCTGTACCTTTTCCGTCAATGCCTGCTTGCTGATATCCGTCTTTAAGCGCAGATAAACCGGAAAGCTCGTTTCCTCATAGGGCTTGACAAGAGAGGCATCTCCGTCTGCCCAGTCGAAATATTTTCTCTTTTTCAGGTGTTTCACACAGTCGATAATATCAGCGACTACCGCACTGGCGGTGGGCAGTTTGCCGGCGCCCTTGCCATAGAAAACGACATCGCCGGTGGAATCGCCTCGAACGAGAATACCGTTAAAAACGTCATCCACATTCGCCAACTGACTGCTTTTTTCAATCAGCATGGGTTCTACGGTAATATCCAGTGTATCATCCTCTAAGCGTTTCACCTGACCGATCAGCTTGATAACACCGCCCCAGGAAGCCGCATAAGCCACATCTTCCAGAGTGATACGGGTAATGCCATCGGTATGCACATACTCCGGATAAACGTGTTTTCCGTAAGCCAAAGAAGCTAAGATACTGATTTTGCGGCTGGCATCATGACCTTCGATATCCGCCGCAGGATTTCTTTCGGCATAGCCCAACTGCTGCGCCATTGCCAGCGCATCCGCAAAGGACATATTCTCACGAATCATTTTGGTGAGAATAAAATTAGTCGTACCGTTGAGAATACCGGCAATCTCAATAACATCATTAGCGGCCAGACATTGGCTCAGGGGACGAATGATCGGCACACCGCCGCCGACACTTGCTTCAAAGAGATAATTGACATTATGCTCTTTGGCAATCTTCAGCAATTCTGCGCCCTTCGTAGCGACCAGTTCCTTGTTGGAGGTCACGACACTTTTGCCGCTTTCCAACAATTGCCTGGTGAACTCATAGGCCGGATGAACACCGCCCATGACCTCTGCCACGACCTTCACTTCGTCATCGTTCAGAATGTCCTCAAAGGACTTCGTGAACTTTTCCCGAAAAGGGCTGTCGGGGAAATCACGGATATCTAAAATGTACTTGATACCGATTTCCTCTTTTGTACGCCGGGCAATGCTTTCCGTATGCTGCATCAGCACCTCTACCACACCCGAACCTACTACACCGTAGCCCATTACCGCTGCCTGTACCATTGTTAAAACTCCTTTTATTTTCTTTCTGTATTGTATGATTATCGTATCTGTCTGCTTTCAGCCTTTCCGCTTAGTCAGCCGGCACTTCCGTTGTTTCACCGCTGCTTTCTGTCGGTTCCTCTGCCGGAGGCGGTTCCTCACTGCTTTCATCCGGTATATCCTCGCTGACTTCTTCCGATGACTCCTCTTCAGGCGGTTCTGGCGGCACATACGGCTCGTCCGGTTCGTCGTCATCGTCATCATCGTCATCATCGTCGTCATCGTCATCATCATCGTCATCGTCGTCGTCATCGTCATGACTCGTACTGGTTTCCGCCGGTTTGGTGGGAATCTTCGCATAATTCGGCAGGTTATCCGCTGTATAATAGCCGACCCACATCAGATCGCCGGCATTATATGTCAGCAGTTCACCGGTTATTTTATTGAAGTAATGCTGTTCTACCGCAGCGGACAGAGAATAGGTTTTCTGTTCCTTGCCCTTGAGCCACTCCGCCATAATATCACGCCAGAGATAATGCACCTTGCTCTGCTCCGATTCCACAATAGTAGAGGGAGTACTATGACCTGTCCAGATACCGGCAACCGCATAGGGAGAAGCTCCCACGAACCAGTTATCATAAGAGCTGTCTGTCGTACCGGTTTTGCCGATAATATCCCAGCCGTTGATGACACAGCGGTTGCCCAGTGCTTCTTCACCGGAGTTAACAACATCGGACAGCATACGGTTCATAATGGTAGCCGTTTCTGCCGAGATGATACGATCCGGCATACCTCTGTCACGGTTATCCAGCAGTACATTACCTTCTCTGTCCTCTACCCAGTAATAGGTATAAGGCTCATAGTAATAGCCCTGATTACAGAAAATTGCATAAGAGGCGGTCATTTCTTCCACAGTCGCACCGCCCGTGAAACCGCCGAGCGACAGACCGGAAAGATTTTCTTTGTCATTATCGGGGTCAAGATGTTTGAAATTGAGTTTCTGCGTCAGGAAATCATAGCTTTCCGGCAGACCTACCATTTTAAGCACACTGACGGCGGCACCGTTGGAGGAAATATTCAGCGCTCTTGTGGCCGTAATGGGGCCGTAATAAGTGCCATACCAGTTCTGCGGTCCGGCAATCGGATTGCCGCTTTCGGAATAGCTCCAGTCCCAGACAGGTTCGTCATTGACCAGCGTAGAATAGTTGATTTTCTTCTGCTCCAGTGCCAGCATATAGGAAGTCAGGGGCTTGATGGTGGAACCGGGCTGCAAAGAGGAACGGGACGCATTATCCCACAGCAAACGGCCGTCTCTTTCCTGCCGTCCGCCGACAGTGGCCAATACACGGCCTTCAAAGTCCATCATGATATAACCGACATCCATTGTCGGGTCATCGGGCGTTTTCCATTGCAGAACCTTTTTCTCGGCAATTTCCTGTGCCCGCTTGTCCATCGCACTATAGATTTTCAGACCCTTGCTGTAAATCATATCCTCGGCTTCACCGACATCAATACGCAGTGCATCCGCTAAATTCTTGGAAACATCACGGAACAATCTGTCATCGTACCAGTTCCAGCTGTCGGATTCGTCCTCATCATCGTCGATTTCATAACCGACAAACTTCATGTCTTCGGATTCCTTGAGTGCCTGATAATATTCTTCCGCCGACATCATTTCCTGATCGTACATTTCACGCAGAACGATTTCCCGGCGCTTTCTGTTATTTTCCGGAAAGTTCAGCGGGTCAAAAGCATAGGGGTTCTGGGTAATGCCGGCAATAGCGGCACATTCCGCAAAACTGCAGTCCTGAATATTCTTATTGAAATAGAGTCTTGCCGCCGATTGTACGCCACGGCAGCCGCTGCCGTAGTTAACGATATTCAGATAAGCTTCCAGCACATCATCCTTGGTATATTCCTTTTCGAGCTTGATGGCACGGAAAATCTCACGCAGCTTACGGGTAATACTCACTTCGTTGTCATCGGTAATATTTTTGATAAGCTGCTGGGTAATCGTTGAACCGCCGAATTCATCCCGACCGGTAGCCAGACTGAACACAGCGCCGCCGGTACGGTACCAGTCAACGCCCTCATGGTCATAGAAACGCTTATCCTCAATAGCGACCTGTGCATCAATCATGCGCTTGGGGATATCCTTATAACTGACCCATACACGGTTTTCGGTGGAATACAGCTGACGGTAATCCTCCCATTCCTTCTTTTCATTGAGTACATAGACATGACTGGTTTCATTGAGTCGGAGATCATCGAGGTTAATCGTATTCGGCTCATTGGCAATTCCCACCACATACAGCAGCAGTGAAACCCCCACTACCAGACCGGTAAAAAGCGTTACTAAAAAGGCTGTTGCCAGAATCTTGCCGATGATGGCAAAAAATTCTTTGATAACAGAACCGACAGAAACAGAAGACCCGCCCCTGTCACCGCTGTAATTGTTGATATCCGTTTTCCTCATGAATGAACGCTACCTCCTTTTTCGTCCTGTTTTCTGTTCACCTGTGATAGCATTAAGATATAGTATCGCCCATTTGCCGTGTCAATACACGGCTATCTTCCTTATTTTCGGAAGTCACAGAAACTATTATAGCATTAAATTCAAGAAAATGGAATGTTTTTTTTGATAAAAAAAAATCACGCTGTCAATATCTATATTTTGCCGAAAAAATCCGTTTGTTTTTATGAATAATTACACAGTTTTTCCCAAAAATAAAGGCAGAGGTGACAGAGAACATGAAAAAATTATTGCTCATCACAGGGTGCGTTGCCCTTCTGAGTATCTTTATCAATGCCCGCACACAGGCTATGCCTCCGCTATCGGCACCATCCTCACAGGATTCACAAACAGAGTCTGTATCGGTACCGCCGGAAACCTCTTCCGATGAGCCGCCGTATCTTTTGAAGGAGTATGATAAGCGGATCGCCGTTTTTGAGAGGGATAAGGAAACGCCGCTGTACGTCAGTGAAGTGTACGTCAGCGAATTGCCCAAAGCCGACCGCCGTCTGCTGCAAAACGGTATTCCCGCACAAAGCAAAAAGGAACTCACACGCCTGATCGAGGATTACTGCAGCTGAAAAACATTTCCAAAAAGGATACTATTGTACAACAATAGCCTTATTGTAATATTTCAATTTGTGATTATTTTAATCTGTAATCAAGTCGCTTTATCACGTTAGCAAATCACTTTTGTGAAAAAATTCCTTGTGAAAACATTTGTGATTAAAAATTATTTTTTCTCATTGATATTTTTCAAACAACTTGTAATCATGCCGTTTTTTTAATACCGGATAATGGCTTTTTTTTACACAGGAAATGTTGTTTTTGAAAAAGTTTCAGACATTTGCACAAAAAAGCAAGGGCTTTTTCACCTGTTTTATCATCAATTCGTAATTTTTAAAAAAATAACTGAAAAAGTAGTGACAAAATGCAAATAATAGTGTATAATAGTTATAGCTGAGTAATATTATATTATTTATAGGGGGTAATCAAAATGTATAGTATGATATCTTACTGGCTCAAGTATTATCGTCACGAGTGTGGACTCACCCAGCAGCAGGTAGCGGATCGGCTAAAAATCGAACGTTCGACCTACACCTACTACGAAACCGGTAAAACCAAGCCGGATATCAACACACTCATCAAGATTGCGAAGGTTTATAATATCAGCTACACCAAGCTTCTTGAAGGTATTGAAGATGAACTTGAGACAGCCGTGGCCGACATTCATTCCGGTGCGCCTACCGAAGAAGAAGATACGCTGAAGTATCGTACACACGCCACAACAAAGTATGAGGTTGAGCTGCTTTTCGTGGTACGTAATCTGACACCGAAACAGAGAAAAGAAGTAATGTCACTTGCCAAGAAGCTCGTCAGTGAAACCGAAGCTTCTAAATAATTTGGTGAAAAACGTTACATAATTTTTATCAGCCATGCTACACAAACGGGTCGTTCCTTTGACAGGAGCGACCCGCTTTTTTTACCTTCCCCCACAGGATAATGCATAATGCATAATTCATAATGCATAATGCATCATGCGTGTTCTCTAAGAAAAGGAGTGTGCAGCGGGACAACTCCACACTCCACATTCCACACTGTTCACGCTCCACACTCCACATTCCACACGGTTCACGCTCCACACTCCAAATTCCACACGGTTCACGCTTTTGCCATGCGGCTGACGGCTTCGGCGCAAATTTGTGCATGACGCCAGAAATTCTCCGTACTGATACTCTCATCCGGTTCATGAATTTTCGCCGGATCACCGGCAAAAACAGGTCCGAAAGCAACACCCCTGTTTTTAAGGGTTCGTGCATAGGTACCGCCGCCCGTAGCATACAGATTCGGCACTTCTCCGGTGACTGTCTGATAGGCATCCTGTAACAGACGGATAATCGGCGCTTTGTCTGACATGGCTAACGGCAGTTCATGGTTGAGCAGTTTCGTCATCAGACCTTCATAGGAAGCCCTTTTGCGTATCCGGCTGAAAATCTCTTCGCTGTCCGCCGTGACGGGATAGCGTATATCTATGGTAGCCCGTGCGACACGCTCGTTGATTTCTACCACGCCGACATTGACACTCAGCGCCCCCGATTCCTTATCCCGACACCGGATACCCAGAGCGCTGCCGTCCGTTTCCAAGCCGATAGCATCATCTAAAAAGCTGCACAGACTGCCTAACACTAACTGTCCGAAATCCGCCGCTAAAATGCGTATCAGGTGCATAGCAGCATTCAAGCCCTCTTCCGGTATACACGCATGAGCCGCTTTACCGGTTGCCACAATCTGTAAGCCGTCCATCGTATAGATAAAATCATAACTGCCGGGTTTGGCATCCGCAAACCGCCGCAGCTGATGATCTTCATTTTCCGTACAGTCCACTAAGGCATAGGCTTTGGCAGGTACGGCATTGACCGCATGACCGGCGTGAAATTCCGTCAAGGTCGTGCCATCGTGACACGGCGCATACACTTCCAGCTGCAAAATACCTTTCTCATAACAGCAGATACCGTATTCGGAATCCGGTGTGAAAGCCATATCGGGCAATGGTTCTTTCTGAAAATAGATTTCCATGTCGTCCATGCCGATTTCCTCCGCCGCACCGAAAATGACTCTCAACCGTCTTTTCGGCATAATGCCTTCGTCTTTCAGGGCTTTCAGGCAATATAGTGCTACAACAGCAGGACCTTTATCATCCACTACACCTCTGCCATAATAGCGCCCGTCCTTTTCGGTCAGGCTGTAGGGTTCTTCCACGCTCCAGCCCTCTCCGGCAGGTACGACATCCACGTGCGCCAGTACCGCTGCGATTTCTTCGCCTTCGCCGTATTCGGCATGACCTGCTATTCCGTCAATGCACTTGGTTCTGAAACCCATTTCTTCGGCTCTTTGCAGCATATAGGTCAAAGCCTGTGCCGCCGCTTCCTTATCACTGGCTGAAACCCTCCCTTTTTTCTGTCTGATATGCTATGCAGTACAAGGAGTGTGCAGTTACCGCAACTCCACACTCCTCACTCCACACTCCACACTGATTACTATGTTTATTCTGTCTTGTCGTCTTTATGCGTTGTTTCCGGCGCAATGATTTCCTTTTCTATGCGGTATCTGGGGCGCTGTTTGACCTCACTGTAAATTTTACCGACATAACTGCCCACAATGCCGATACACAGCATTTGCAGACCGCCAATAAACCATATCGAACAGATCGTGGAAGCCCATCCCGATTGGGCAATCCCCATAAAATAGGATACCAGCGCATAGATAAAGCCGATCAGACTCAGCACACAGGTAATCAAGCCTAAATTGGAAATCAGCTTGAGGGGTTTAACGCTGAAAGAGGTAATGCCATCCACGGCAAAGCGAATCATTTTTTTCAGCGGATACTTGGATTCTCCGGCGAAACGCTCATGCCGTTCATAATAAACATAGTCACTGCGATAACCGATAAGCGGTACAATGCCTCTCAGAAACAGATTGACTTCTTTATACTCCGATAATGCTTCCAGCGCCTTACTGCCTAACAAGCGGTAATCCGCATGATTATAGACAATATCCACACCGAGGGCTTTCATGAATTTGTAATAGCCCTGAGCGGTAGTACGCTTGAAAAAAGTATCCTTTTTCCGGCTGTTGCGAACACCATAGACCACTTCACAGCCGTCCATATACTTGTCGATAAACTGGTCGATGACTTCAATATCATCCTGCAAATCCGCATCAAGGGATATCACACAATCACAGCCGTTTTTGAGTGCCGTCATCAGACCGCTGAGCAAAGCGTTCTGATGTCCCTTGTTGCGGGACAGCTTGACACCGCCGATATAAGGATTCTCCTGTGATTTTTCCTCGATGATCTGCCATGTTTTATCCTTACTGCCGTCATCGACAAATAACATCCGGCTGTCCCTGGTTGCTTTTCCGTCAGCGATGAGCTGTTCCAGCTTTCCGCACAGACGTTTCATGGTTTCGTGTAATACTTCTTCCTCGTTATAGCAAGGAATGACAAAATAAACCTTTGGCATAACTAAAGTTCTCCTCTATCATGGTTCACAAATTGATGTTATACATCCCTTCCAACACAAAAGTGTGGAGTTTGGAGTGTGGAGTGTGGAGTTGTGCGGCGGTCACACTTCTTTCCCTTAGCAAATAATCATTGCACATTGTACATTGCACATTGTTAAGTGCTGGGCTGAGAAGATACTGTAGGCGTAGTGGTTTTGGGGGTGATACGCACACTGACGGTATAAGTGCCTTCGAGCCAGCATCCCGTGAAGGGTTCCTTGAATACCAAGGTAACGGGACGCTCCACATAACCTTCGGTGATGGTTGATTTGTCGTCCATATCAATGATTGCCGTTACAGAAGCGGCTGTCAGGATATTCATGCGTGACTTGGGGCCGAGTACCTTAACGGTAAGCGTTTTGTTGGCTACCGCCGCATTCTGATTGGGTCCCTGATTCTTAATCACAAAGTTCGTTGAGGACAGCGACAATTCCTTTTCAGCCATCTGGGACATATCAAATTTCACTTCCGCCTTTTCCACCGAATTGATATTGCGGTATGCCGAAGAAATCTCAAGCGACACCGTAAAGGTATTGTTTTCCATAGAAACCTGTGAGAAGTCGATGGGAGCGGTGCTGATAGAAGTAACATTGTCATTTTTAGACACGGCTAATTCTATGGTAGAAGGTTCCACACTCACGATACTTTCATCAAAGTCTACGTTATCAGGAATATTCACGATTTTGGGAACGATGGGAAGATGTTTGACATTCAGAATCGGAACAGAAGCATCCACTTCCGTGATATCCGCCGTAATATACTTACTGTTGACAACCTCGCCGTTGGCATCATAGAATTTCAGCGGTGCCTTGACGGCCGTTGTTTCCGACAAGGTGGATTGGAAGGTATATTCCGCATCGACCTCGGCAATACTGTTGACAATCGATTCAGCGCCGGATACCCTGACGGTCTGGCGGGACAGTACCGTCTGGGACGCATAACAGGACGGGTCAACCGACTTGACCGTTATTTTATCCGTAATGGGAATAACCTTGCCTTCCTCATAGCGATCAACAAAGACATTCACGCTGGACGGTGATACCGAAGATTCAAACGAGTAATCCGTCTTGACACCGGTCTTTTTCGATACAAGGTCAATGGTATAAGCGCCGGGCGCATGAATAAAGCTGACATCCGACGCCGTGATATAAATGTCATCCTTGGTAACATTCGCTACAACTAAGGCATTGCCGGAAATTTTGACTTCCGCTTTCATATCCTGCCCGTTGAAATAGCGCAGATCCTCTGTGAGTTCCGGCAGACTGATGGGAATATCCGTCACGGTAAAAATGGAAGATTCCTGTGTATTGGAGGCAACGTATATCCACGCAATGAACGCCACCAGCACCGAAAAAAACATGACAAACTTATCATTATAGAACAGCTTGAAGCTGAGCTTATTTTTTATTTTTTTCATTCCGCTTTCCCTTCTTTGCAGTGGTGTGGATGGGAGTTCTTTCGGTCTTTTCGGGTGACGACGGCACGATCATATTTTCCAGTGCCACGCTGAGGGTTTCTCTGGTATAATCCCTTGTCAGCACACCGTTGACGGCCATAGAAATATTGCCGGTTTCTTCCGATACGACCACGATAACCGCATCACTGTTTTCACTGATACCGATAGCCGCCCGATGTCGTGTACCCAGTTCGGCGCTGACATAGCTGTTATTTTTCGTCAGGGGCAGAATACAGCCGGCGGCATAAATTTTGCCGTCACGCACAATCATAGCGCCGTCATGCAAAGGGGCTTTATTGAAAAAGATATTGCCGATCATCGAAACGGACGGCTGGGCATCAATCACGGTACCGGTATTGATGATATCGCCCAGACGGGTCTGCCGTTCAAAAACAATCAGAGCGCCGGTCTTGGAACGCTGGAAATTATTCGCCGCCTCTGATACACAATGAATTCCCTGCTTGATCTGTTTAATCTTCTCCTCTTCCATCGTTTTGCCGCCGGAAAGCGAATTCCAGTATTTGGCAATCTTACTGCGGCCGATATGCTCCAGCGCACTTCTCAGCTCCGGCTGGAAAACAATCAATACCGCTAACACGGAAAATTGGAAGAAAGAGGAAAACAGCGCATTGAGCATTTTCAGACTGAATAAGCCCGATATGAAAAAGGCAACGATCAGGACAAGAATACCCTTGACAAGCTGTTCTGCCCTTGTCTCACGCACAATTTTTATGAGGTTATAGATAATAAACGCTACGATCATGATATCCAGCACGTCCGTAGCCTTAAAGGTCATCATCAGCGAAACAAACGCCTTATATATACTGGTAACGGCTTCCCACAAAGTAATTCCTCCTTACCTTTGAACATACTCCGCCTTTTACATACTCTGATACAATTCTATTTTATCACAGAAACAAATTTTATCAACTGTTTTTTTACAGTATTTACACAGAATTGTATCAACAATTTTATCCATTCTGCCCTTGTGCAATCGGTATGGGCTGATGTTGCCGCAAAAAAACAGCCGTACAGCCGTTATATACGATAAGGCTGTACGGTTGATTCTGTGATAAGGCTTTCCGGTTCTGCCAACGTCTGACCACACTCATCGGGGCAGTCTTGCCAGAAAACGGTCAATCTCCATCGGCTGGGTAAAATAAGACGGCGATACCCGAATCGCCCCGATCTCTTCGGTAGCCATTTTCCGGTGTGCCATCGGACTGCAATGCAGTCCGGCTCTTACCGCAAAGCCGCTGCGGTTCAATGCCTGTGCCGCCGTTTCACTGTCTGTATCCTTGATATTAAAGGATAACAACGGCACATAATACGGCGGTTTCGGCTCCGGCACATACAATTGTATCCGCTTATCCGCCGCCAATCCTCTATATAAACGCTGTATCAGCATAAATTCATGCTGTGCGATTGCTTCGGTTGTCTGTCTGGCAACAAATTCTATCCCTGCCCGCAGTCCTGCAATACCCGATACATTCGGCGTACCGCTTTCGAGTTTATCCGGCAATTCCTCCGGCTGTTCCATCATCAGGGAATGACTGCCCGTACCGCCTTCTGTCAGCGTGTCGGGAATAACACTGCTGTTCACAATCAGCATACCCGTTCCCATCGGTCCGTATAATCCCTTGTGCCCTGCCACACATAAATAATCAATGCGGCTGTCGGCTAAATCAATTGGCAAAACGCCGGCACTCTGCGCCGCATCTACGGCAATCAGCAGACCGTATTCATGCGCCAGTACCGCTAAGCGTTCCACCGGCAAACGGATACCCCATACATTAGAGGCATGGGTACATACAATCATCCGTGTATGGGCATTGATGGCTCGCCGGAAATTATCCACCGTACTGTCATTATCACCGGCCACGACAGCAGCTACACTATACGAAATGCCTTTTTCCTGCAGCTTATGCAAAGGCCGCATCACGGCATTGTGTTCAAGGTCGGAAACCACTACATGATCGCCGCTTCTGAGCAGTCCTTTCAACACAAGGTTGACCGCTGTGGTACAGTTCAGCGTGAAAATCACGTTCATCGGCTTATCCGCATGAAAAAAAGCCGCCGCCGCTTTTCTGGCACGATAAATTTCCTCCGAAGCTCTCAGGGATAAATCATGTCCACTGCGGCCGGGATTAGCGGAAAGCCGCATAGCTTCTGCGGCGGCACTGCGAACACTCATAGGCTTGGGGGAAGTCGTTGCCGCATTATCAAGATATATCAAAGCTTTCGGCTCCTTTCCGCACGTCCTAAGACCTTTATTCCGTTATCCCGCAGAAGCTTTTCGGCTTCATCCGTTCTTTGCGGCACTGATAAGCTGTAACCGCACCCCTGCCGCAGCGCATTTTTCGGTGTGCGCTCTATCTGAGATTTGATGCCGTATGCTTTCAACAGTTCCCTGCCCTGCATGGCATAGGTGACTGACGACACCATAATCAGCGGCTTGTCCATCTTCATCACCTCTCTCCCCTTTACTAACAATGTATGATGGATGGGTTCATTTGGTGATTTATGGAACAGTGCGCTTCATCATGCGTCATAATTGTTTTCTGCGGAAAAAAAGCGGAGCATGGCACAACTCCACACTCCACTCTCCACACTCCACACTGTTTACGATTCACACTCCAAACTGTTTACGCTCGGTTAAAGTGTGACGGTAAATTTCATCCAGTGGCCAAAGTCACTTTGGGCGACGATACGGCCGCCGTGTGCCTGAACCGTTGCTTTGGCAATCGCCAGACCTAAACCGTAACCGCCGCTTTTGCTGTTGCGGGCTTCATCCCGACGATAGAAACGCTCAAAAATCTTGTCAAGCTGTTCTTTGGGAACGCCTTCACCGGTATTATGAATCTCCATGATTTTTTTGTTGGCATGGGTATACAGACGTGCGGTAATCGTGCCGTGTTCATCGGAGTATTTAATGGCGTTGTCAATCAGAATCGTCAGAACGTGCTTGATGGCGCTTTCATCGCCTTTATAGACAATGTCCGGCTGGGCTTCCACGTTTAACTGCTTGTGCATTTCAAAGACCTTGCTCTCAAAGGGCAGTACCGTCTGCAGGAAAATATCGGTCAGGGAAAATTCCGTCATTACCATCGGATGACCGCTTTTATCGTCCAATCGAGCCAGACACAGCAGTTCATTGACTAATTCACTCATACGGGTATTTTCGGAGCGAATGTAATTGAGCCACTTATTTTCACCGATTTCCATTTCCAGCACGTCCACATTAGCGCCGATTACGGCTAACGGCGTTTTCAGCTCATGGCTGGCATTGGAAATGAAAAGCTTCTGCTTTTCAAAGGTATCTTTGACCGGCTTCACCAGCCAGAAAGCTAATATAATCGCTAAAAGGAAGAACAAGAGAATCGTCATCACGCCAATGATGGAGGTAGAAAACAGCAGATTTTCCTGCGCCTGCTGATAGGAGCTGATATCCATAAAGACGAGAATCATGCCGTAATATCTCGACTGGAGATAATAGGCATAATGTCCCAGTTCTCCGAAGCTTTCACCGGATGACAGCGCCTGATTGGCATAGCTGACAATATCACTTTGGTTGACTTCAATATCTCTGGTCAGCACGATACGGCGTACCGTGTAATTGGTATCGAGCTGAATGGAAAAGCAGTCGGCATATTTTTCCTCACTGTCCGAAAAGGGATTATAGGGGTCCCGTGTGGTGGGCGGAATACCGTCCTGTTCGGCAATACGCTGGATTTTCGTTTGTATCAGCTGCTGATTGCCGGCGTGTTCCATGATATTGACGGACAGCATAATGCCGAATACCGCCAATGTCAGGATGAATGTAATGACAATGATAATTTTGATTCTCAGTTTCCGGATCATTTGGCACCATCCAGACAGTAGCCGATTCCCCGCCTTGTTTTGATTTGCACCGTGGAATGGAGCATACTCAGTTTTTTACGCAGAAAGGAAATGTAGACTTCTACATTATTGTATTCACTTTCGTCATTGCTTCCCCAGATTTTAGTAACAAACTGCTCTTTGGTGACGATCTGACCGGCATTGGAGATGAGCATTTCCATCATCTGGAATTCCTTGCGCCCCAGCACGACACTGCCTGCACCGCAAAGAATCTCACCCTTTTTGATATCTAAGGTAATATCACCGTATCGGGGATTGATATCGGGTGTGATGACCTTGCGCCGTGTCATGGCACGGATACGGGCCAACAGTTCGCCCATGGAGAACGGCTTTGTCAGATAATCATCCGCACCGCAGTCCAGCCCTTTAATTTTATCTTCGGTTTCGGAACGGGCGGTCAGCAGTAATACCGGCGTTTCAATTTCCTTGACACGCAAATAGGACAGCACATCCAGACCGTTCATTTTCGGGAGCATGATATCCAGCAGGATACAATCATAATTGCCGATGAGTGCCAACTGCAGTCCCATTTGTCCGTCATTGGCAATATCGGTTTGATAGCCTTCCCGCCGCAGAATAGCGCCTATGGCTTCCGCCAGTCCTGTTTCATCCTCTACGATCAATATATTCATGTCTGTTTCTCCTTTTTACTATAAATGAGCAAATTTCTAATGCTTTCGTCAGACTGCACAAACCCTTCCGTCAAAAATCAACCATTTTAATGGTTGATTTTTGCCACCTCC
>ONYQ01000093.1 GCA_900322145.1 uncultured Eubacteriales bacterium | reverse complement strand
CCGCCCGATCTGTGTATTCGATACCCTGCGCCGCTATCTTGAATACAGAGGCTGGAAGGTGACCTTTGTACAGAATTTCACGGATATCGACGACAAGATCATCAAACGTGCCAACGAGGAAAACAGTGATTATCTGACGGTTTCCGAAAAGTATATCGCTGAATATAAAAAGGATGCTGCCGGACTGAATGTCCGGACGGCTTCCGTACATCCCCGTGCTACCGAAAATATCGAACAGATTATTGCGATGGTCAAAACGCTGGAGGATAAAGGCTATGCCTATTCTACGGAATACGGCGATGTTTATTTCCGCACGAACCGGAGTACGGCAAGCTGTCGCATCAGCCGCTTGAAGATTTAGAGGCGGGTGCCCGTATTCAGATCGGTGATACGAAGGAAGATCCGATGGATTTTGCACTCTGGAAGGGAGCTAAACCCGGTGAACCGAGCTGGACCTCTCCGTGGGGAGAAGGCCGTCCCGGCTGGCATATTGAATGTTCCGCTATGGCAAAGCGCTATCTCGGTGAAACCATTGACATTCACTGCGGCGGTCAGGATTTGATTTTCCCGCACCATGAAAACGAGGTTGCCCAGAGTGAATGCTGCAACGGCGTTCCCTTTGCCCATTACTGGATGCACAACGGCTATATCAATGTTGACAACAAAAAGATGTCCAAGTCCCTGAATAACTTCTTTACCGTCCGTGACGTGGCAGAACAGTACGGTTATGAGCCGATAAGATATCTGATGATCTCCTCTCACTACCGCAGTCCGATCAACTATTCTGTTGAGATTATCGAACAGTGCAAAGCCGCTCTGGAACGTCTGTATAACTGCCTTGAAGACCTTACCTTCCTGGCAAAGAACTCTGACGGAACTCTGAAAGACGGCGAGGAAAAGATCAAGGAGCTTCTCCTTTCTCACAAGACCGACTTTATCAATGCCATGGATGATGATTTCAACACGGCCGATGCCGTTACGGCATTGTTCGAGCTTGCAAGGGATATCAATACTAACGTAAATGCCCAGACAAAACCGTCAAAGGAACTTTGTGATTTTGCACTGCAACTCTATAAGGAGCTTGCAGATGTTTTAGGTCTGCTTTATGCCGAGAAGGGCGGAGTAGACGATGAAGTGCAGGCACTTATTGACCAACGCACACAGGCCAGAAAGAATAAGAACTGGGCGGAGGCTGACCGTATCCGTGACGAACTCAAGGCAAGAGGTATTACGATCAAAGATACCCCGCAGGGTACGATCGTTGTCGGTGAGTGAGAACGGCATGACACAGGAAACCATTACCCGTCTGATACAGGCCGCCTTACAGGTGCGGTTAAATAGCTATGCGCCGTACTCTCATTTTCAGGTCGGTGCGGCACTCTTAGCAGAGGACGGTACGATTTATACCGGTGTTAACGTGGAAAATGCGTCCTATCCGGCAGGCATTTGCGCCGAAAAAACCGCCTTGTCCAAGGCGGTTTCGGAAGGACAGCGGCATTTTACCGCCATTGCCGTTGTCGGCGGTCATGAGCAGGAAAATGCCGCTTGTCTGCAAAATGATTGTCTGCCCTGCGGTGTGTGCCGTCAGTTTTTGTCGGAGTTATGCCCACCGGACATGGTGGTTATCACCGCTAAAAGTACGACAGATTATCGTATCTATACGCTGAATGACTTACTGCCGTTTTCTTTCAGTGCTGAATGTTGGGGCTTTGCCCCAAACCCCAGCAGGGACGCTGGTCTCGCCTGTCGGCTCGGTCGGTGCTGCTGCTGACGCAGCGGTGTCCACCGGACACCCGCACCCCTGCACCCTGCAAGCCTTTGAAAAGGCTTGAGCGAAACTTTTGATTTGTGTGCTGGGACAGATATTTGAAATTGGTGGTTTGTGGCACAATTCCACACTCCA
Organism: uncultured Eubacteriales bacterium; assembly: GCA_900322145.1. Taxonomy (GTDB): domain Bacteria; phylum Bacillota; class Clostridia; order Oscillospirales; family Acutalibacteraceae; genus UBA1213. The sequence goes on along the minus strand of ONYQ01000093.1, from coordinate 5,112 downwards.
CATTCCACACTCCACATTCCACACTCCACACTCAACCAAAGGGATAGCGGAAATGTTCCCTTCAGGCCTGATACTGCGGCTGATACAGCGGAGCGGGTTCTGCCTTTTCGGGGGTTTCCGCCGACTTCTTTTTGGATTTTTTGCTCATGTCATTCACCTCCCGTTTACTATTCTGACCGCTTACCACCCTGAATATACTGATCGGAGAAACTTATGCCAACCTTACCTCTTGATTACATAAAGGAAATACAAGATATTTTCGGCGCTGATACAGAAAGCTATCAGCAGTTGATGACACAGCCGCCCTATAAAGGCTTGTGTGTGAACCGCCTGAAGGCTCAGCCGGAAACGCTGCTGCCGCAATTGCCGTTTGCCACGGAAAAAAGTCCGTTTTATCGGGACGGCTTTTATATTACAGGTAATACGGACGGTATCGGCAAGCATCCCTGTCATCAGGCCGGCGCTTTTTATGTGCAGGAGCCGTCTGCTACTTCGGCGGTTACCTTGCTGAATGTACAGTCCGGTGATACCGTACTGGATTTATGTGCGGCACCCGGCGGCAAATCGGCGCAGATCGCTTCCTGTCTGCATGGTACGGGTCTGCTGTGGTCTAATGAAATCGTGCGGAATCGTGCCCAGATATTGCTGTCTAACTTTGAACGCATGGGCGCGCGGGAAGGCGTTGTATCGTCCTGCTATCCGGAAACGCTGTGTGAACGGCTCGGCGGCTTCTTTGATAAAGTGTTAGTTGATGCGCCGTGTTCCGGTGAGGGAATGTTCCGCAAGAATCCCGAAGCTATTACGGAATGGAGCCGTGAACACGTCAAAGCGTGTGCGGAACGACAGCTTTCCATTTTACAGTCTGCCGCAAAGGCGGTGAAGGTCGGCGGTACGTTAGTGTATTCTACCTGTACCTTTTCCCGTGAGGAAAATGAAGGTGTGATACAGGCGTTTTTGTCGGCACATCCCGATTTTGAGGCCGTACCCATACAGGAACCTTTCGGACGGTCAACAGGCGTACCGTGCGGAGTACGCATTACACCGATGGAAGGCGGCGAGGGACATTTTGCCGCAAAACTTCGCCGTATTACCGCAGAAGAAGAATGTTTTCCTGCCATGTTTCAGATGCCGTCCAAACCCGACAAGAAAATGCCGGAAATTTTAGCGGCTCTGTCGGATATCCTGACCGTGATACCGCAGGAACGGCTGTATTTGATGAATGACAAAGTGTTTTTCCTGCCGCAACAGTATCCCGACAGTACAGGTCTGGGCGTGATACGGGCAGGCGTATTCGCCGGTGAAGTCAAAAAGAACCGCTTTGAGCCGTCACACGCCTTATTCATGGCAACACCGCCGTCACAATGCCGCCGTGTGCTGTCCTTATCCGTAGGAGATACCCGTGTCGGGGATTTTCTGCAAGGGCTTGAAATCGACTGCGATACAGAAAACGGTTATACCGCCGTGACCGTAGAGGGCTATATGCTTGGCTTCGGCAAATGTTCCGGCGGTCGTCTTAAAAACAAATACCCCAAAGGACTCAGACAATAATCAATGTGCAATGTACAATGATGGGAGTGTACAGCCTTCTCTGTGTGTGACAGTCAGACAGAGAAGGTTTTTCTGTCAGTTTAACAGCTTAGAAATAGCTATTCTGTCAAGGTAATCATAAGCGTAGAGCATATAGCCTTTTACGCCGCATTGACGAAGATAGGCTATTTCCTGAGGGATATTATCCGTTTCGGAAAGCCATGTGCCGCCGTCATCTTCCGTGCCGATTTTATACAGTGCCAGTCCGAAATAAAGCTTTACCGGACGGCCTTCCACTAAAGCACACCAACGCTCGGCTAAGTCCCGGAACGGAAAAACGGGATGATTCATGCTGATATACATCTGAGGACACAGATAGTCTATATAGCCGTTGTCACTGCACCAGCGCAGAACATCGGCGGAAAGTTTTTCGTTATTGTCGAAATTACACTGCGGCGCAATGCCGAAAACGGTATGCGGATTTGTTTGATGAATAGCACGATACATTCCGGCAATCAGCATATTGACGTTATTCTTGCGCCATTCATGCAGGGACAGCGGTACACAGCCTTCTGCCATCGTCTGACAGTAAGCGTTATAACTGGATCGGTCATAGCCGGATTCTTCTGACGGATAAAAATAGTCATCAATTTGTATGCCTTCGAGCGGATAGCGGCTGACCAGTTCCCGTACACCGTCAATAATCAGTTTCCGCACCTCTGGATAGGCAGGATTATAATACAGCCCGTCCTGATAAGCGAAGGTATAGACATCATTTTCGGTGTCGTTGTCGTTCTGCCAACGGCAATAGGGATTATCCGCCGATAAAGAGGGCGGTGTCTGACCGGTACTGATGCGGAAGGGATTAATCCACGCATGAACCGCTAAATGACGGTGATGGGCGGCTCGGACAATGATATCCATCGGGTCATACGGAACGGCCTTTCCTTGTGTGCCGCTGAGGATGTGTGACCAGGGATAGAATTCAGAGGGATAGATGGCATCGCCGAAGGGACGTACCTGTACAATCACGGTATTAAGGTGATACTGTACGCAGGTATCGAGAATGATGTCAATTTTCTTGCGGAAAGCCTGTTCGGTTCTTTCCTCCTCGGCAAGCTGTAATGTCATATACGGAATCCATACACCACGCATTTCTTCCGTATTGTCAGCAGGTAACGGAGAGGATTGTTCTGCCGGTGAGGTGACGGTAACCACTGTTTCCGGCAAGGATGCGGCGGCTGTTTCAGGAGAGGCTTCATGCTGTCGGGAGGATAACAGCAGTGTACAGCACAGAGGAATGGCAACCGCTAACAGTAACAGCGGCAGGCGAAGAAATTTCTTTTTCATGTCAACACAACCTTGATTTTAGTCTTAGTGCAATATATAATAAGACAGGGGAAAAAATGACAAAGGAGAAAAGATATGGAATGGTATTGGTATATTATCATCGGCTATGCCATTGTTATCAATCTGGCGGCTGTTATTATGACGATATATGACAAGAAAGCAGCTCGTTACAAATTATGGCGTGTGCCGGAACGGACACTTCTGTTGGTGGCCGCTTTGAGTGGGTGTGTGGTGATGTATGTGACCATGCGTCTGCTTCACCATAAAACACGCAAGCCGAAATTTATGGTCGGCATTCCGGTTATCTTTATCGGAGAATGTCTGCTGGGGTTGTTCCTGTACGGATGGCTGGCACACGTTTTTGTCTGATCATATATAAATAAAAGGAGGATTTTTCTATGAAAGAGATCACAAAGGAAACCATCGAAAAAACCCTGACCGCACTGCGGAAAAACCAGATGCAGGCGTATTACTGCGCCACTAAGGAAGAAGCAAAGGCAAAGGTAGCGGAATTACTGCAAAAGGGGGATACTGTCACGCATGGCGGTTCGGTAACGCTGGCACAATGCGATATCCCGTCTCTGCTCAGAAACGGCAATTATACCTACCTTGACCGCTCACAGGAGGGTTTGACCCGTGAACAGATTGAGGAAATCTACCGTAAGGCCTTTTTCAGCGATGTCTATCTGACCAGCAGTAATGCGATTACCGAAAACGGTATGCTGTTCAATGTGGACGGTAATGCTAACCGTGTAGCGGCTTTGCTTTTTGGCCCGAAAAGTGTTATTGTCGTGGCAGGTATCAATAAAATCGTGGCTGATCTGGACGAAGCTTTTGACCGTCTGCGGACGATTGCTTCCCCAAAAAATACACAGCGCCTGAATTGTCAGACGTACTGCGCTAAAACAGGGGAGTGTATTTCCTGCAAGAATCCTGACAGTCAGCTCGGTGACGGCTGTTTCAGTGAACAGCGTATCTGCTGCAGTTATACGGTCTGTTCCTTCCAGCGCAAAAAAGACCGTATCAAAGTCATCCTTGTCGGCGAAGAACTCGGCTATTAACAATGTGCGATGTACAATGTACAATGTACAATGGATTCAGCCGGAAAATCTTCATGAAGTGACAGTTTGTATGGTCGAAAGCATAAAGGGCATTGAGCAATGTGCTTGTGTGCAGTCATCATTGTACATTGCACATTGCCAATTGTACATTGATGGGGGGCTTTTGCTATGGCAACACCGCATATACAGGCGGAAAAAGGTGATTTTGCTCAAACGGTATTGATGCCGGGCGATCCGCTGCGGGCAAAGTTTATTGCGGAAACATATTTAGAGAAGGTGCGGCAGGTCAATGCTGTACGGGGGATGCTGGGTTACACGGGGGTCTATCAGGGACAGCCGGTATCTGTCATGGCCAGCGGCATGGGTATGCCGTCTATGGGTATCTATTCTTATGAGTTGTTCCGGTTCTATGATGTGGAAAATATTATCCGCATCGGTACGGCCGGTGCAGTCAGTGAGCAGCTGTCCATTGGTGATGTGGTGCTGGCGATGTCTGCGGCGACGAATTCAAATTATGCCGCACAGTACCGCTTGCCGGGTACACCGGCACCGACAGCCGATTTTTCCCTGTTGCAGGCAGCACATCAGGCGGCATTGGAACGGCAGGAAAAGGTATATGTAGGGTCGGTTTTTTCATCCGATACTTTTTATGATGATGCCGATAGTCTGCGTGACTGGCAGAAAATCGGTGTATTGGCGGTCGAAATGGAATGTGCCGCCCTGTATCTGAATGCGGCACGTCTTGGCAAAAAGGCGTTAGCCATCTGTACAATTTCGGATTGTCCGTTTACCGGTGAAAGCAGTTCCTCTGCGGAACGGCAGACGAGTTTTCGGCGGATGATGGAAATAGGCTTGCAAACCGCCGTTACGGCACAAAAATAATTTTGCCGTTTTGTACAAGTTACAGCACTGATTTTTTACGAAATGACAAAGTCGTTCTCAATTTGACGAAAATATGGATGATAAAATGGCTGTATTAGTCAAAAATGGAAATAATGACCGATATCTCTGTGTGATAACAGCGATATCGGTCAAAAAAAGAGGGTGACTTTTCCGAAATGTTGTGCTATAATAACAAACTATAAATGAGCAAATTTCTAATGCTTTCGTCAGACTGCACAAACCCTTCCGTCAAAAATCAACCATTTTAATGGTTGATTTTTGCCACCTCCCC